>JBKPON010000224.1:0-33127 GCA_046733135.1 Pseudomonadota bacterium
CAGTCAAATATTCTGCGCGCTTCGAGAAATTGCTGCGCCGTCCGGAGGCCGAGGACGTGCTCGAAATCCTCCGCATATACGGTGAAGCTTGCCTGCCCATCCCGCGCCGAACGGAGCGCTGGTACTGGTCGGTGTCGTGCCTGCCGAGCTCCGACCAGGCGCTCACCCGCGTCAACGCGAGCTGGATGGAGCTGTTCGCACTCCTGCCGAAGAGCGAGGAACTGCTCGCCCGCTTCATCCTGCATCTGTCCGATTTCACAGCCGACGGATCAGCCGAACCTGACCAACTGGACGAAGCATTGATCGAACGCTGTGTGGAAAGCCCGGAGGATGTCAGCCACTTCTTCTGGAAAGCCGACACGTTCGGAGTGAAAGTCCACGGCTCCGCCTCGATCCGCCGGTTCCTTGCGACGCAGCATTCGCTGCGCGCCATCCGCAGGTTCAACCTGACTCACATGAACCGCGGCCGAAACGCCTATCAGGCGAGTCACTGCTACAGCGTCGCGGATGCCATGTTGGAAGACTTGGATCAGACCGGAGCTCCCCCATGACCCCCATCATCACTGCATTCGAAAACTCGCCGGACCGCGGCCGTGGGCTGGCTCGGGACATGGGCGTGCGCTGGGCCCTGGAGGAGGTCGGCCAGCCATACGATGTCCGCCTCGTGTCGTTCAAAGCGATGAAGGAACCCGCACATCTCGCGCGTCAGCCTTTCGGGCAAATCCCGACCTATGAAGAAGGCGATCTCGCTCTGTTCGAGTCGGGGGCGATCGTGCTTCACATCGCTCAAGGCCACGCGGGTCTTCTGCCCACAGACGCCGATGCCCGGGCACGGGCGATCAGCTGGATGTTTGCCGCGCTGACGACGGTGCAGGCGCCAATCGTCGAACGCGAAGCCGCGATCCTCCTCGAAAAGGACAAGAGCTGGTTCCAGGAGCGACAGCCGATGCTCGACGACCGGGTCCGCGTCCGATTGGACCAGCTCTCCGACGCGCTCGGCAGCGCCCACTGGCTCGACGGCGCCTTCACTGCTGGCGACTTGTTGATGATCAACGTGCTGCGTCGCCCCGCGGGTTCGGCCCTGTTGCCTGAATTTCCGAGGCTCGCCGCTTATGTCGCCCGCGGGGAAGCGCGGCCTGCCTTCAAGCGCGCGTTCGACGCTCAATATGCGGTATTCACCGCCGCTTCGGCTGAAACCTCTTAATCCTGGTACGACACTGGATGTTCGTTGATGGCCCTGATTAGGCTGATCGGGCCCTTGGCGATCGTCTTCAGGTGAAGATCCTCACGGCCCTCCAAAATCCACGCGCCGACGACTCCGCACAGCAGCCAAAAGCCCAGGGCAAAGCAGCCAAAAAGCTTCATCGCGACCCTCGCCTGGGCACAAGCAATCACGGTTCGCGGTCTAAGTCAAAATGGGTTGGATGCCCTTGCCCACCGCCGTGCCGTCTAGCGCGCGCCCCAGCCTGTCAGCATCGTTTTCACCGTCCGAAGCAAAATCAGGAGGTCGAGCGAAGGGGAGAAATATTTGATGTAATAGAAGTCGAACTGCAGCTTGCGATGGACCTCGTCGACCTCCGCCACATGGCCCTGATTGACCTGCGCCCAACCAGATATCCCCGGCTTCACCACGTGTCGGTAACGATAGAAGGGGATCTCGCCGGTGTACCATGCCGACAGAATCTCGGCTTCCGGCCTCGGCCCAATCCAACTCATCTCAAACTTGAGGATGTTGAAGATCTGGGGAAGCTCGTCGATCCGGAGCTTGCGAAGGGCTCTCCCAACTCGCGTGATCCGGTCGTCGCCGTCGCTGGTCATGGCCGCCTGCCGCTCGTCGGCGATTTCCACCGGGCGCATCGTGCGGAACTTGTAGATCGTGATTGTCTTGCCTGCGTGACCGATCCGCGACTGCCGGAAGAGCACGGGACCGCTGCTGTCGACACGAATTGCGATCCCGATCGCGATCATGAGCGGTACCACGACTGGCAGAATGGCGACCGCGAAGCAGAAGTCGAGAAACGCTTTGAGATAGAAATAGCCGCGCGCCGGAAGCAGCGATCCGAAGTTGTTTTCCGACAATTGCTCGAGTTCCACCCGTCCGGTCAGCGATTCCTGCAGCTGCTTGACCTGATAAACGATTCGACCGGCGAGCGCCGCGTCGGCCAGGAAAGCTTCCCATTCGTTCGGCAGGTCCGCGCTGAAATCGGCGACGATCGCGTCGCAGCGACGCGCGTCGTGTAGCCGCGGCCGCGCCAGCGTGAACCAGTCCACTTCGCCGATCTGCCTGAGGTGGGCGATCCGGCCGAACGGAACGACAGCGAAGCGGCGGCGGACCCGGTGCTGATAGTGGTAAAGGGCATAGAGCCACGCGATGTGAAGAATGAGTGCGACAGCCAGCCCGACTCGATCGTACGGAGCCCGAGTCACCACGAAGGATGCCAAAGCGATGGCGTGGCTCGTAAGCGTGATTGGAAGAATGACTGAACTTCGGCGAATGCCCGGATAGACCTCGATCGACAAGCGCATCCAAAAGGCTATCAGCACCGCCCAGCCGTTGGCCGCGAGCGTATTGATGCTGGCTGGCTCGAACAACTTGCCGGGCAGTGGACCGCGCATCAACCACGGCAGCAGCGCCACAATCAGCAGCGTTCCGGCCAGCTGGACGCGCTTGCGCGCCAGAAGCGAAACGCCGCGGACGGCCGGGAGGCGGTCGTGGCGCATGGTTTAGCCCTGTTCCTTGACCGCTTCAGGAGAATGCATCGGATCGACGACCCTACTCGATTCGCGCCACAATACGACTTCACATCGTATCGGACGCAACAACATCCGAATTGGACAGATCAGATCAAGTTCGAAAGCCGTCCGCGCCCAACGCCGTAGTAAACAAGACCGGCTCCTTCGGCATCTTCGCGGTCATAGACGTTGCGCAGGTCGACAAGCGTATTGCCCGACATGGTCGCGGCAATTTTGTCGAGGTCGAGCGCCCTGAACTCGTCCCATTCCGTAACGATCACCAGAGCATCCGCACCTTTTGCCGCCGAATAGGCATTATCGGCGAAGTCGATGCCGCCAAGCACCTGCTCGGCCTGATGCCGCGCGACCGGATCAAATGCGCTGACTTGGGCACCGCGCTCCACGAGGCCCTGGATCAGCGGGATGGAAGGCGCGTCGCGCATGTCGTCCGTGTTGGGCTTGAACGCCAGTCCGAGTACCGCAACGCGCTGGCCGGAGAGCTTTCCGCCTAGCGCTCGTTCAACGCGTTCGACCATCTTGGCCTTGCGCTCGTCGTTGACCTCGACCGTGGTTCGGACGATCCGCTGATCGACTCCGGCACTTTCCGCCGTCTGGAGCAGCGCGAGCGTGTCCTTAGGAAAGCAGCTGCCGCCGTAACCGGGACCGGCATGCAGGAACTTCGGGCCGATCCGATTGTCGAGGCCGATTCCCCGAGCAACGTCCTGAACATCCGCGTCCACTGCTTCGCACAAATTGGCGATCTCGTTAATAAAGCTGATCTTCACCGCAAGAAATGCATTGGCGGCGTATTTTGTCAGTTCCGCGGTGCGCCGGCCGGTGAAGAGGATCGGCGCCCGGTTGAGGAATAGCGGCCGGTAAATTTCCTTGAGCACCTCGCGCGCGCGTTCGTCTTCCGCACCGACCACGATCCGGTCTGGGTGCTTGAAGTCAGCGATGGCTGCGCCTTCACGCAGGAACTCGGGATTCGATGCGACAGAGACGTCGGCGACCCCTTCTGCTTTAAGGATCTGCTCTATTTGATCGCCTGTCCCGACGGGTACCGTCGATTTGGTAACGACCACCGTTCCCGGCGCTATCAACCCGGCGAGATCGCGGACCGCCTGGAAGACGAAGGTGAGGTCGGCGTGCCCATCCCCGCGCCGCGCCGGCGTCCCCACGGCGATGAACACCGCTTCGGCGTCCGTCATCCCGGCGGCAAGATCCTTGGTGAAAGTCAGCCGCCCGCGCTCGACATTCGCTTTCACCAGCGATTCGAGCCCGGGCTCCCAGATCGGCATCTGCCCGGCATTCAGACCGTCGATCTTACCGCCGTCCTTATCGATGCAGCACACCTCGTGCCCGAAATCGGCGAAGCAAGCGCCGGACACGAGCCCCACATAACCAGTGCCGATCATCGCGATACGCATGGAAACTCCCGTCGTGAACTTGTCGAAGGATTCCCTTTAGGAACAAGCCGCGCTCTTAGCCGCGGCACCTCGCAATGCTCAACGGCGTATCCACGAGTTAACGAAAAGTATATAACAAGACCGGGCCGCCCCTCGGGTGAGCCGCGGCCGAGGCCCTTCACGAAACGAGGAGGAGGCCATGCAGAAGCTTCACATACGATCTTTAGTCGTCTTTGGTACGATGCTGCTCGCCTCGGGAGCGACCGCCCGTACGGTCACGATCCCCTTCAACGCCTCGAATTTCGTCAATCCGCTGGATATCGACAACCGGTACTTTCCGCTGCCAGTCGGCGCGGTGTGGACCTACCGGGCCGATACCCCAGACGGATGCGAAGTCGACGTGACGACCGTGACCAGCGACAGCCGATCCATTGCCGGGGTCACCACTCGCGTGGTTCGCGATAAGGTGTTCGATGGCGAGACCTGCACCACGGACCCTTCGGCGCTGGCCGAGGACACGCGCGACCATTATGCGCAGGATAGCAGGGGGAACGTCTGGTATTTCGGCGAAGACTCCTTCAACTGCGAAGGCGCCGGCAATTGCGAACCTTCCGAAGGTTCGTGGCTCGCCGGGGTGGACGGCGCCCTGCCCGGGATCATCATGCTCGCCAATCCGCATCCCGGCGACACCTATTTCCAGGAGCACGCGCCGGATGTTGCGCTGGACCAGGCAACGGTGACCTCGGTGGGGATCCAGGAAAGGATGAAACGGGAGGACGCCTTTCGTAGCAGCTACAACAACTGCATCGTGACGAAGGAATTCACCACGCTCGAAAAGGGTGACATTGAGTTCAAATCCTACTGCCCGAACATCGGCAACGTGCTCACCGTCGAGCATCACGGGAAGGTCGTCCGTTCGGAACTCACGGATTTCTCGAGCCCCGCGGACGCGCTGAGGTTCCGAGTTCCACCGAAGCACTAACTAGACGAGGGAGTGCCGTGGGACGAACCTTTGGCTGGGCCGCGGGCAGAGTTCGTCTCAAAGCCTAGTTTTCGCCACAGAATCCCTATATGGGCGGCGCCCTTCCGATGAACGTCACAACGCTCCCCAAGCCCCCGCGTGTCGGGCTGGTCTCGCTTGGCTGTCCCAAGGCCTTGGTCGACAGCGAGCGGATCATGACGAAGCTCCGCGCCGACGGCTACGATATGTCTCCGGATTACGCTGGAGCGGACGTCGTGCTGGTCAACACCTGCGGCTTCCTGGATTCCGCAAAAGAGGAGAGCCTTGAAGCGATCGGCGAAGCGATCGCTGAGAACGGACGCGTCGTCGTCACCGGCTGCATGGGCAAGGAAGCCGAAGTGATCCGCACCCGCTTTCCCGACGTGCTCGCCGTCACCGGTCCGCAGCAGTACGAAGAGGTGGTTGCCGCAGTTCACCAGGCCGCCCCACCGGTCCCGTCGCCCTACATCGACCTGGTGCCTGAGGCGGGGCTCAAGCTCACCCCGCGCCATTACAGCTATGTGAAAATCTCCGAGGGCTGCAACCACCGCTGCGCTTTCTGTATCATCCCGCACCTGCGGGGCGATCTCGTCAGCCGCCGCCCAGATGCGGTGTTGCGCGAAGCCGAAAAGCTGGTCGCCGCGGGGACCAGGGAACTGCTGGTCATCAGCCAGGACACGAGCGCCTATGGCGTCGATCTGCGCCACAAGGCGTGGCCTTGGAAAGGCGCGGAAGTCCGCGCCCACATGACCGACCTAGCGCGCGAGATGGGCAGGCTCGGCGCCTGGGTCCGCCTGCACTACGTCTATCCCTACCCCCATGTTGACAACATCATTCCACTAATGGCCGAGGAGCTGGTACTTCCGTACCTCGACATCCCCTTCCAGCACGCCAGTCCGAACGTGCTTCGCCGCATGCGCCGACCGGCCAACGATGCGAAGGTGCTGCAGCGTGTCCGCGATTGGCGCGGGCAGATCCCCGACCTGACGATCCGATCGAGCTTCGTCGTCGGCTTTCCAGGCGAGACGCGCCAGGATTTCGAATATCTTCTGGGCTGGCTCGAGGAAGCGCAACTCGATCGCGTCGGCGCCTTCAAGTTCGAAGCGGTCGAAGGAGCGCCCGCGACCAGCATGGACGAGCAAGTGCCGGAAGACGTGAAGCAGGAGCGCTACGATCGCATCATGGCCCTCTCGACGCGCATCAGCATGGAAAAGCTCGCGGCCAAGGTAGGCGGCGAGATCGACGTTCTGATCGACGCAGTCGACGATGTATCGGGGGGCGCCACCGGCCGGTCCAAAGCCGACGCTCCCGAAATCGACGGTGAGGTCCACCTTCGCGACGCGGGCGGGCTTCGGCCAGGAGATATCGTCAGCGTCCGAGTGGAAGACTCCGACGAACATGACCTTTATGGCGTTCCAGTCGAGGCCGTTTGAGCCCGAATTGGGAAGTCGCCGAGCCGATCGCGCTCAGACAGTCCCGCATACGATCCGCCGAAGGGTCCAGCTTAGCAGGACCTGTCCATCTTTCTCAGTGAGGCCGATTTCGGTGTTAAGCGCTTCGAGGATCGCCTCCTGCCCCGCAGCCGTAATCCCAAACAGGTGACCGCAGAAGCTTGCCGCTTCGCCGAGACTACCGAAGACCCACGGCACGTCGATCATCTCGTCCTCGCGCACCCTCAAGCCTGCGGAATCGAGCAGGCGAGCAGTTTCTCGGTCGAGGAAACGTCCGTCGTGCCCAAGAGGGTTGTTGTGCGCGACGAATCCGTTGAGGAATCCCGCAGGTGGGGTTCCCGCCTGGACATCGGCAATAACGGCACTTCCGCCGCAACGCAGAAGGCGGCGCACTTCGGCGAAGATCGGGGTCAGGCTCGTCTCGTGATGCAGCCCGGCAAGGCTGACGACGTAATCGACCGACCCATCGGGTAATGGAACATTGTCGAACGGCGCTTTGATCACCTCGTGGCCCGGTGGCCCCAATTTCAGGAAGTCGTCGACCGGTTCGACACCGACATAGCGCTTATCGCCCGGCAGGTAGCCCGCGAGGTAGCAGCCGCCCGAAGGCATGTCGCAAACGAGACCCGACGATGCATTCGCGATTGGCTCAACGACGGCGCGGAACTCGGCATCGCGTGCCTTGGGCGACGTCGACATCGCCAGGTGATACTCGCGCGCGCGCTCGGTAAAGATGTCGATGTACGTGTCGAACACGATAAGTTGATACCTCGCGCGATGCTCGTGCCCGAACGGTTCGCAGTCCGCAATCGTACGATGCTCGACTCTTGCGCGAATTATTCAAGCGGTTGAATTCTTAACCTTTTTGGGAGCAATACGGTGGCCCGCTGGCGTCATATGTGATACTAGGGCCGGGCACAGGTAATCATGCCTGAGGCTTCGAACTGTGATTTCCGGGGGGTTAATCATGGAACAGACATTTGGTTGGAAGAACGCCGTCGTCGGTCTTGCACTGACGGTTGTGATCGTCTGCTCGGCCTGCGCGATCGCCTTCTCCTAGGCTGGCGCGCGCTCGCGGGGCGCGACTAGACTTGCCTCCTCACCACGGGCAGCATGCGCTGACCTGAGCGGGGGAGCTGTCGCGTGGAAATCCATCGGCCGGGAGTCGTTCGCAACTGGCGCGAACTCCTCAAAGAGGTCGGAATCATCGTGCTCGGCGTGTCGATCGCGCTCGCCGGCGAGGAAACCGTCAGCTACTTCAACTGGAAGACAGAGGTGTCTGTCGTTCAAGACAGTGTCGACGACGAACTCGCCGACGCGCTCTTCTCGGCGAGGGAACGGGTCAAAATTGCCGATTGCCAAAAGCGCACCCTCGACCGGCTCGATCAGCTCGCGGACGAAAGCACCGGCACTCTAGTCATTCGCAACGCTCCGGTGCGGCGGATGAGGCTATGGGGCTCGGCGGCATGGGATGCGGCGGTCGCCTCGGGCGCGATCGCGCACATGCGGCATGACAAAAGGAACACCTACGCGAACCTCTTCAGCTTCCTGCACTTGTTCCGCGACCTCAATATCCGCCAAGAAGAGCTCTGGGCGAGGATCGACGCCTACCAGCACCCAAGAAAGATGACGGACGAATCGCGCGACAGGTTCGTCGAAGTCGTCTCGCAGCTCCGTGCGCTGACGGGGACGATGAACCTCGCCGCGGGTCAGTTCATCGAGCAAGCGCAACCCCTGCATCTTCAGCTCAGCCCGGAGAACGCGACGGAGCTGCGCAAGCCTATGCAATGCCCACTACCTTAACCGCGCCGGCGCCTTGAAGGCTGCATCTCCATGCTCCAGTCGCTAAGGCGGCCGGCATGACCGATTTTGCATCGCTTCTCGTTGCCGATCGCGGACAAAAAGCCCGCCTCATCCACCTTGTCGACGGAGATTGTTTCGAGGGCTGGGCAAAAAGTCGGCCAGCCGAGGATCGCGCGCTGCTCCAGGCGCACCGGTTCGACGGCAAGACGGGCTTCGCGTTCGTTCTCCTGCCGCGAGGTTCGGAATTCGAGGTCGTCAGTGCCGTCAAGAATGCCCATACCCTGTCGCCATGGTGCCTCGCCAAGCTCGCGGAGAGCTTGCCACAAGGTACCTACAAGCTGGCGGAGGGGGAGCCTGGTAAGTCTTCACTAGGGTGGCTTCTCGGCCAGTATCGGTTCGACGCTTATCGTTCGAAGAAGGCAAAGTCGGAACCCGGCGCACGAATTCTCGTCACGGGCGAAGCGACGCGAATCGATTCGACGGCGCGACTTGCCGAAGCGACGGCGCTGGTCCGCGACCTCGTCAACACGCCTGCCATGGACCTCGGCCCGGCGGAACTCGAGCAGGCGGTGGAGAACGAAGCGAACCGCCTCGGCGCGCAGGTTCGGGTCACATCCGGCGACGATCTTGCGAATGGCTATCCATTGATTGCCGCCGTCGGCGCCGCGGCGTCGCCGGATCGCGCTGCGAAACTGATCGAGCTGGAATGGGGCAGGCCGGACGACCCGCGCATCGCGATCGTCGGCAAGGGAGTTTGCTTTGACACCGGCGGCCTCGACTTGAAGCCAGCCTCTGGCATGCGGATCATGAAGAAAGACATGGGCGGTGCTGCTCATGCGCTCGCCTTGGCCAGACTGATCATGGGCGAGCGGCTGCCTGTGCACCTGCATCTGCTGATTGCCGCCGTGGAGAATGCCGTCTCAAGTCGCGCGTATCGCCCCGGGGACATCATCAAGTCGCGCAAAGGCTTGTTTGTGGAGATCGACAACACGGACGCCGAAGGGCGGCTCGTACTCGCGGATGCCCTGAGCCGCGGCGCTGAGGGCGAACCCGAACTAATGATCGATTTTGCTACACTGACCGGGGCCGCGCGCGTCGCACTTGGCCCAGATCTTCCCGCCTTGTTCGCAAACGCGGACGATCTGGCCGGTGCGATCGAAAGAGGCGCGAGCGACGTTGAAGATCCCGTTTGGCATATGCCCCTGTGGGAACCGTATGACGACAATTTGAAGAGCGACGTCGCCGACCTCGCCAACATGGCCAACAACCCCATGGCCGGCGCTATCTATGGCGGGCTTTTTCTCAACCGCTTCGTTCCGGAGGAGATCCGCTGGGCGCATCTCGACACTTGGGCATGGCGGGATCCGGGCAAGCCGGGGCGCCCGAAAGGCGGCGACGCACTCGGCCTTAGAGCCGTCTTTGCAATGCTTCGGAGCCGCTACTCACGCGACTGAGAAGCCGATTCATCGAGAAATCGGGCCCCTTGACGCCTCGAAGCTGCAACATTTCGGCTCCTTACCGGTTTACTTGGGCGATACGCGACCCAACCAGGGAGACAGGCAACTATGAGTGAGGTTTCGCTTACCGGCTGGATGAAGGCGCTCATCGCCTATGTCCGCTCCGGCGAACCGGACCTCACCAATCGGCAGATGGCATTGCTGATGCTGGTTTATCTCACGCCCGGACCCCACACTGTGCGCGGTTTGGCGCGCGTGCTCGGCGTGTCGAAGCCCGTGGTGACTCGCGCCTTGAATACGCTTGGCGCGCTCGGCTATCTGCGCCGCGAGAGGGATCAGGACGATCGGCGCAACGTCTTCGTCGTTCGCACGAGTAGCGGGGCAGAATTTCTTGAAGGCTTCAAGCGCAATCTCCGTGACGGCGACACCGCCTCCACGGCGAACCGGCCGATCATCGGACAGGCCCCCGCCTACGCTCACCAGCGCTGAGGAGTTCATCCTCACCGGTCCATCGGACCACCCTGATCCTGCGTTCAATGCCTACCGCAAGGATCTCGCCGACATCCGACTGGCACGCTCGGTGATCGCGTCGCATTATGCCGAAGCGATCGAACGGAGGACTGTCGCTGAAACCGGACTTCGCGCCGCTCCGTGTGACGATGCTGATGTTCTCGTCAAACTCGATCCGGGCGAGCCCTTCTGGATTCTCGACGACAGCCTCGGATGGGCCTGGGGCTACGCCGGAAAGGATCATCGGGTCGGCTATGTGAAAAGCAAGGCGATCAACGCTTGAATGAATCTACCACTGCGGTCCGCAGCGGACCGGCGTAGCGATCTCTCACATCTGCCCTCGCGCACGACGGATTGCGAACCATTTCGCGACATTCGCCTGTTGCTCAGCGAGTGTTTCCGCGAAAGCGTGCCCGCCAGTGCCGTCCGCGACGAAGTACAGCGCGTTGGTCTGGGCGGGGTGCAGAACGGCGGCGATGCTCGCCTTACCGGGATTGGCGATTGGCCCCTCCGGCAGACCGGGACGGCGATAGGTGTTGTAGCCGTTCACGGAGTTCAGCTCGGATTTTCGAATCCTGCGTCCCAGCGGTTTTCCCTTCGTCACGGGGTAAATTACGGTCGGATCGGCATCCAACTTCATGCCGATCTTCAAACGGTTGCAATAAACGCCAGCGATCATCGGCCGCTCGGTTGCCTTGCCCGTTTCTTTCTCGACGATCGAAGCGAGGATGAGCGCCTGTTCCTTGGTGGTGATGGGACAAGCGGTGCTTCGCTTTGGCCACAGTTGATCGAGCGTGCGGGTCATCGCCGACTGCATCCGCCTGACGACTTCCATGCGGCTTTCGCCCCGCTCATAGCCGTAGCTGTCGGGGAGCACTGAGCCTTCCGGAATCTCGGGCAGCGGTCCCATGAGGAACCTATTCGCGGCGAGTTTCTCCGCCACGATGATCGAAGGCATGCCCTCGGTCACGGTAATGAGCCGCTGCACCGGCTTGCCGTGCTGCAGGAGATCAAGGATCGATGATCCGCCCATGCCTTTCGGGACCTCGAACTCACCCGCCTGGATTGGATCCTGCGATCCGAACAATCGCGCCATGAGACGGTAGGTGCGCGCGGTGCCCGGAATTGCGCCCTCTTTCTCAAGCTGCCGCGACACTGAAGACAGCGTCGAGCCTTCCTCAACGACGACGGTGTGTGGTCCCCGCTTGGGTCCCGGGCCCCACCAGAGAAAATAAATGACCAGCAGCAGGGCGAGGGCTGCGCCCGCGGCACCGACCAGCAGGACGCGTTTCAAATCGCGCACGCCTCCGGGGTGAAGCGCGGCCGCGCTTCTAGGCCCCCGCTGCCGCGGGGGTGACGGACCATTAGTCCACCGCTTTCATGATGAGGCTGGCGTTGGTCCCGCCAAAGCCAAAGCTGTTGTTGAGCACCGCGCGCACCCGCCGCTTCTTCGCCTTGTGGGGAACCAGGTCCACGCCTTCGGTGCCCTCGTCCGGATCGTCGAGGTTGAGGGTCGGAGGGACGATTTGGTCCCGGATGGCGAGGATGCAAAAGATTGCTTCCACCGCCCCCGCGCCCCCGAGCAAATGGCCGATGGCTGACTTGGTGCTGCTCATCGAGGCGCCGTGGAGGTCGTTTCCAAGCACTCTCTTAACCGCGGCGAGTTCAATTGTGTCGGCCATCGTCGAAGTGCCGTGCGCGTTGACGTAGTCGATATCTTGCGGCTTCAGTCCGGCCTTCCGCAGTGCCATCTGCATCGCCAACTCCGCACCTCGGCCTTCCGGGTGGGGAGCTGTTACGTGATAGGCGTCACCCGACAGGCCATAGCCCGCGATTTCGGCATAGATCTTCGCGCCGCGCTTCTTGGCGTGCTCATATTCCTCGAGCACAACTACGCCGGCCCCCTCGCCCATAACGAAGCCGTCGCGGGCTTTGTCGTAAGGCCGGCTGGCCTGCTCCGGTCGATCGTTGAAGGTCATGTTGAGCGCGCGCGCCTGAGCAAAGCCGGCGACGCCCAGCGGGTTAATCGTGCTTTCGGCGCCTCCGGCGAGCATGATGTCGGCATCGCCGTCCTTGATCATGCGCGCCGCATCGCCGATCGAGTGTGCGCCCGTCGAGCAGGCGGTGACCACGGAATGATTGGGTCCCATCAGCCCGTATTTGATCGAGACCTGGCCGGACGTGAGATTGATCAAACGCCCATGGACAAAGTGCGGGCTGACACGCCCCGGCCCTTTCTCCGCCAGCACCAGGGATTCACTTTCGATCCCCGGCAAGCCGCCGATGCCCGAGCCGATCGAGACGCCGGTGCGCTCTTTGAGATCGTCATCCATTTCGGTCAGGCCGGCGTCCTCAAGCGCCTGGCCGGCGGCATCGATTGCGTAGACGATGAATGGGTCGACCTGGCGCTGAACCTTGTGATCGACGCGCTTGTCCGGATCGAAACCATAAGGGTGATCCTTGGGCTTCACTTCACCGGCGATCTTTGCCTTCTGATCGCTGGTATCGAAACGTGTGATCGGCCCGATGCCGCTTTTGCCAGCGATAAGATTTTGCCAGCTTGTCTCGACGTCCCCGCCCAGCGGTGTCACCAGTCCAAGACCTGTCACGACGACACGGCGCATGTCAGTCACTCCAAATACAACAGGCCCAAACCCGTTCGGGCTGAGCCTGTGATGGGTCCCATGAAAGTAATACTTTCATCAGGTCCTGCGTAGCCCTGTACTGTCTAGAACGCCCTGAGAAACCAAAGGGCACTCTTTCGACAAGCTCAGGGCGAACGGTCGCTGCCGATCAGCCCTTGTTCTGGTCGATATAGTCGATTGCGTCGCGAACCGTCGTGATCTTCTCCGCGGCATCGTCCGGGATCTCGACCCCGAACTCCTCCTCGAACGCCATGACCAACTCGACAATGTCGAGGCTGTCAGCGCCGAGATCGTCGATGAAGCTCGCGTCTTCGGTCACCTTGTCGGCCTCGACGCCGAGGTGCTCGACGACGATCTTCTTCACCCGATCGGCAGTCTCGCTCATGTTTCGCTTCCTCCGTATGTGCTTTTGCTTTGCCCTAGCGGGGGCGGGAACGAGCGGCAAGGGGCCCGTCATTGTGAGAATTGGGGCGAAGTGGCAATCCGCTCGCCATTCTGGATTGCTTCGCTACGCTCCCAACGACGATGAAAGAATCGCGATCATTGACCGGCGGAGAAGTTGCCATCGCCCGATCGGTGTTCGGTGACGCAATCGATTACGCCCGGGTCCGCATGGTCAAGGGAAAGTGGTGGCCGTTCCACCCACGGAACGCCGCCATGGCGCCAATGGGAAACATCTATTTCCATCCTGATGGCGGCGCCTGGTCTGAAGACTTCGCGAAGGAATCGCTCGGTCGCCAGGCATTCTTCATCCATGAAATGACCCATGTCTGGCAGTCACAGACGAAGGGCCGCCTCTATTTGCCGCTGATGCGCCATCCCTTTTGTCGTTACGATTACCGAATCCGGCCTGGAAAGACATTCGCTTGGTACGGTCTTGAACAGCAGGCCGAGATCGTCGCGCACCGATTCCTTGCTGATCACGGATGCGCGGCGCCCGTCGCACCGCCCCGGGAATTGCTTCCCTTTCGCTGCTCACCAACGGTGTAACAATCCTGCAACAGAGTCGGACGGAAAGTAGCGGGGAAGCGCTACCGCCCTTTCGACTCACCGCCTTTCGGGCATAGTCACGCTTACGCAACGACCAAACAGGGGGTCTCCATGCGCATTTCCACAGCATTGCTGTTGGGCACGTCTGTGCTCGCAATCGCCGTTCCGGCTGCGGCGCAAACGCAACCCGAGCAATCGGCACAGGCCGCAAATCCGCAACCCGCCGCTCCGCAACCGATCCAGGAAGAAGCCATCATCGTCACCGCGACCAAACGCGCGTCGACGGTCCAGGAGGTTCCCTTCTCGGTGAATGCGCAGACCCAGGCTGACCTCCAGCGGGCGAACGCCAGGACGATCGAAGACATCAGCCGCAACGTCGCTGGCCTCACCGTCCAGAACCTGGGACCGGGGCAGAGTCAGGTGTCGGTGCGTGGCGTTTCCGCAGGCCAGATCGTCCGCGACCAGCCGGGCGTGAAAGAACAGGTCGGTATCTATCTCGACGAGAGCATCGTCTCGCTCTCGCTCTTTACGCCGGACTTCGACCTGTTCGACCTGAACCGCGTGGAAACGCTGCGCGGACCACAGGGAACTTTGTTCGGTGCTGGATCCGTTGGCGGCACTATCCGCTACATCACCAACCAACCCAAGCTCGGCGTGACCGAGGGTCAGGTCGAGGGTGACATCAACACTATCAAAGGCGGCAGCCTCGGCTACGGAGCGAAAGGCGTCATCAACGTTCCGCTCGGCGACACCGCGGCCCTGCGCGTCGTCGGCTATGGCACCCATTTCGGCGGCTTCATCGATGCAGTCGGACCGGCCGGGAAGAAGAACGTCAATGACGGCAGCCGCATCGGCACGCGCGCCTCGATCCTGTGGGAACCGACGCCGGACATCAAGATCACGCCGCGCTTCGTCTATCAGGAAGCGAAGGCGGACGGTTTCAATCGTGAGGAATTCTACAACCTCTACGACAACCAGTTCGTCACTGAGAACGACCTCGGCAAGGGTCGGAAGAAGCAATATCTCAAGCTTCCCGAGAAGTTCCGCGACAAGACAGCACTCGCTGACCTGACCGCGAGCTACGATTTCGGCCCGGCCGAGCTGACCTCGGTAACCAGCTATCTCCACCGCAACATTTTGGTCAGCCGCGATGCGTCTGCCTTGACCGGTTCGGTGAGCGTCGACCTCGGTTTCCCGCCGGCCGGAATCGATCTTCCATCGAACTTGCGTGACACGACGAAGTTGAAGCAATTCACACAGGAGCTTCGGCTGGCATCGTCGGGCTCCGGACCCTTCCAGTGGGTGTTCGGCGGTTTCTACAGTCACGTGAATCGCAAATATGCCCAGCGTCTGCCGACTCCCGGCTATGCGGCGGTCACGGATGCAGTTTTTGGTGCGGGAACTTCGGCCGCCGTGGCGAACGGTTTCCCCGATCTGGACTCGCCATACAATGCGGATCTTCCGTACCGGGACACTCAAAAAGCGCTGTTCGGTGAAGCGAGCTACAAGTTCAGCCAGTTCAAACTGACCGCCGGAGGGCGCTGGTACGACTTCCATGAGAAGCGCCGCTTCCATTCGGGCGGCCTGTTCTCGGGTGGTGACGATCGGACCGACAAGACCAAATCGAACGGCTTCAGCCCGCGCGGCATTTTCAGTTGGGAGCCTAACCGCAATTTGAGCGTGAACGTGCAGGTCGCCAAGGGCTTCCGCCTCGGCGGCGTCAACGATCCGCTCAACATACCGATCTGTACGCCGGAGGACGTTCTAATCTTCGGCGGCTTCCAGACGTACAAGGACGAGACGCTGTGGAACTATGAAGCCGGCGTCAAATATTCGAAGCACGGCGTCACCTTTAACGCAGCGGCTTTCTACAACGACATCAAGAACCTGCAGGTGACGCTCGACGCCGGCAGCTGCTCTTCGCGCATCGTCTTCAACGTCCCCAAGGCGCACAGCAAGGGCGTCGAAGCCGAAATGTCGGTGCACCCCATCGAGGGCCTCGACCTCTCCTTCGCCGGAAGCATCGTCAATGCCGAGTTCGACTCGACGGTCCTTTCGGGTGCGGGCAACGTGATCGGCGGCATCCGGAAGGGCAACCGCCTGCCGACCGTTCCAAAGTATCAGTTCGCGGCCATCGCGACCTACGGTTCGCAATTCAGCTCGAACTCCGATTGGTACGTAACGGGCAGCGTCCAGCGCGTGGGCAGCCGCTTCACGCAGCCAAGCGACCAGGAGCCTGGAGCAGGCATTTTCAACCTCACGTTCTTCGATCCGGCGACTGGCCTATCCGGCGTTGTCCCGACTGATGTCGGCTCGCTGAAATTGCGGCCCTACACACTCGTGGATGCGGCCGTCGGGCTCAAATGGGACAGCGGTCTCGAACTCGTCGCTTACATCAAGAACATCTTCGACACCGATCCGAGGCTGTCGCTCGATCGTGAGCGCGGTGGACGCGCGCGGCTTGCCTACGCAGTGGGCCAGCCACGGACCATCGGGTTGACGATTCGGCAGTCGTTCGGCGGTCATGCGGCACCGCCGCCGCCGCCACCACCACCACCACCACCACCACCGATGGCCGAACCCGCGCCGCCGCCGCCACCACCCCCGCCTCCGCCGCCGCCGCCGCCGCCGGTCGAGAGTGGGGAGCGCGGCTGATCGGAGCGCAGTGAATGCGGAAAGCGGCATTCCGCCGCTAAGCGTGACACGCCGCTCGCTCCTCGTTGGAGCGGGCGGCGTTGCACTTTCCCCCGCGATGGCCAAGGCTGCACGGATGGCCTCGAAGCAGCATGTGATTGTCGTCGGTGCCGGCGTCTTCGGTGCATGGACGGCAACCCACCTCCTTCGCTTGGGCTATGCCGTGACCCTGATCGATGCATGGGGCCCGGCGCATTCGCGCTCTTCATCGGGTGGAGAATCTCGGCTCACTCGCGGCGCCTACGGCAAAGACGCCATCTACACGCGCATGGCACTGGACAGCCTCCGTGAATGGAAGGCGCTGAGTGCGGTCGCGGGGCTGCCGATCTTCCACGAATGCGGGGTGCTCTTCTTCTTCCCGACCGAGGAACAGTACGTTCGCGACAGCATTGCGGCGCATAAGGCGATCGGCATTCCAACGCAGGCGCTCAATCAAAAGGAGATGAGCGCCCGCTTCCCGATGATCGACTTCTCGGGCGTCGTGGTCGGACTATATGAACCGGGGTTCGGAGCACTGATGGCGCGGCGAGCAGTGCAGACCCTGGTCGATGTATTCGTTCAACGCGGCGGCAAATATGTGGAAGCAGGGGCACGGCCTCCGCGAGCTTCCGGCGAGACATTGGCCGAGGTGGAGCTTTCGGACGGCTCAACAGTATCCGCGGACCAGTTTGTGTTTGCGCTCGGGCCCTGGCTGCCCAAGGTCTTTCCGGATGTGATCGGGCCGCGGATCCTGCCGACGCGCCAAGAGGTATTCTTCTTTGCGCCTCCGTCTGGTGACCGCCGCTTCCTTCCCGGCCCCATGCCCGGCTGGGCCGATTTCAACGGCGGCGACATCTTCTACGGCTTTCCCGACCTGGAGGCCCGAGGCGTGAAGTTCGCTCACGATGCGCACGGAGTCGAAGTAGATCCCGATACTCAAGACCGCCGGCCTACCGAGGCTGCTCTTGCGGAAATCATCGACTTCCGCGACCGTCGATTTCCCCTGCTCAAGGGGGCGCCGCTAACGGAAGCTCGAGTCTGCCAGTATGAGAACAGCTCGAACGGCGACTTCCTGGTCGACTTCCACCCGCGGCTGAAGAATGTCCTGCTGGTCGGCGGCGGTTCCGGACATGGCTTCAAGCATGGTCCGGAAGTCGGCCGATATGCCGCGCGGCGACTGTCGGGCTCAGTAGAGCCCGAGCCGCGCTTCAGCCTCGCCACTAAAAGTGAAGACCACCATCGCGAGGTGCACTAGGGCTTCTTCGCCACTCCGACGAGGGCGGGTCGTAGCAGGCGGTCTTTCATCATGTAGCCCGGCTGCATTTCCTGTACGATCGTCCCCGGATCGGCCTCGTCCGTGGGGATCTCGACCATTGCCTGGTGGCGATGGGGGTCCAATTCCTCTCCGATCGCCTTGATCCGGCTGATCCCGTGCCGAGCGAACGCCGCTTCGAGTTCGCGTCCAGTCGCCTCGATGCCCGCGAGGAACTGACTCGCGACATTGTCGGCACGCAGTTCGTCGCTCACTGCGGCGAGTGCACGATCGACGTGGTCCTTGATCGCCAACATGTCGCGCGCGAAGGCCGCCGCGGCATAGCTCGAGGCTTGCTGCATTTCGGCTTCGAGGCGCCGACGCACGTTCTGCGTTTCGGCAGCCGCGTAGAGTGCCTTCGACTTGGCCTCCTCGAGCTCTTTTTCGAGCTCGGCGATATGGTCATGTTCCGTAAGTTCCGGCGCACCTCGCGCCGTTTCCTTACGGATCTCCTCTGCCTCTTCGTGCAGATGCTCTTCGTCTTCTTGCGTTGCTTCTGTCATGCCATGAGTCTCGTGAGCGCTTTTGCTGTGAAATCCACCATGGGCACCACACGCGCATAGTTCAACCGCGTTGGCCCAATTACGCCGACAACGCCGATCACCTGTCCCTGGCTCCCGTGATACGGCGCGGCGATCACCGATGAGCCGGAAAGAGCGAACATCCGATTCTCCGAGCCGATGAAGATGCGGCATCCCGGAGCGTCCCGCGCTCCCTCGAGCACACGCGCGATCTCCTGCCGGTCCTCAAGCTCGTCAAGCAGCCGGCGAACGCGATCAAGGTCCTCGGCGGCGCTCTCGTCGAGCAGGTGGGCCTGGCCCCGGACGATCAGCACCGGTCGGCGCACATGGTCCTGGCTCCAGGCGGCAAGGCCGGAAGCGACGAGCTCCGCAGCAGCCAGATCGATCGCTTCCTTGCGTTCGCGAATCTCGGCGCGAAGTCGGGCCTGAGCTTCGTCCAAAGTAAAGCCAGAGAGACGGGCGTTGATAAAGTTGCTGACCTCCATCAGGGCCGCGGGCGTCGTCGTCCCGTCGAGCGAGACGATCCGGTTCTCGACGCTACCATCGGCACCCACAAGTACCGCGAGTGCGCTCTCCTCGCCAAGCGGCACGAAGCTCAGCTGCTTCAGTCTCAGCTCCTGTTTCGGCGCGAGCACGACTCCCGCCGCCTGCGCGAGTCCGGAGAGCGCGGCCGAAGCTGCGGCCAGCGCATCTTCGATCGGCTGGTCACGAGCGATTTGCCGCTCGATCTCACGCCGTTCGCGCGGGTCGGGTGCCGCTGCCTGCATAATGCCGTCGACAAACAGGCGGAGCCCGCTCTCCGTGGGAATCCGGCCCGCCGACGTATGCGGATGCGTGAGCAGTCCCCGCTCCTCTAATTCCTGCATGACGCCGCGGATCGAGGCCGGCGACAGATTGACCGTTCCGGCCAGCGCCTTCGAGCCAACGGGCAAGCCCCGATCGAGATAAGTCTCGACGACCAGGCCAAAGATGTCCCGCATGCGATCCGTGAGTTCGCCGATCGGCTGGGTCATGGCGCCGATCTAATCATTAAGCCAGATTCCGTCACCCCCGCGGGATTCCCGCTTTCGCGGGAATGACGAAGGAGGCTAAGGCGCCTCGCACAGTATCAGGTTGAAGGAGTCTGCATGCGCCCGTCCGGTCGCGCCCCCGATCAAATGCGCGAATTGAGTTTCGAGCCTGGCTTCACCCGCCACGCCGAGGGCTCGTGCCTCGTCAGTTTCGGCGACACGCGGGTGCTCTGCACCGCGAGCGTGGAGGACAGAGTCCCGCCATTCCTTCGCGGCAAGGGCCAAGGCTGGGTGACTGCCGAGTATGGCATGCTCCCGCGCGCCACACACACGCGTGGGAACCGCGAGGCGGCCAAGGGCAAGCAGTCCGGCCGAACTCAGGAGATCCAACGGCTGATCGGGCGGTCGCTGCGCGCTGTGGTTGACCTTTCTGCGCTCGGCGAACGCCAGGTCATCATCGATTGCGACGTGATCCAGGCCGACGGCGGGACTCGAACGGCCGCCATTTCAGGAGCTTGGGTCGGATTGCGGATAGCCGTGGATAAGCTGTTGGAAAGCAAGTTGATTCCGACCGACCCGATACGCACTCAAGTCGCCGCAGTCAGTTGCGGGATCCATCAGGGCACGGCAGTGCTCGATCTCGACTACGAGGAGGACAGCCAGGCAGGCTCGGATGGCAATTTCGTGCTGACCGCCGACGGGGCGATCGTCGAGGCGCAGGTGACTGCCGAAGGGGAATGCTATGACGAGGAGGGCTTGTTGCGCCTGCTTCGCCTGGCTCGCATCGGCTGCTCGGAAATCTTCGCAGCCCAACTGAAGGCTGTAGGGCGGTGAGGCCGATCGGCGACCAGTTGGTGATCGCGACCCACAACCCAGGCAAACTGCGCGAGATCGCAAAGCTGATCGAACCGCTGGGAATCTCATGCGTCAGTGCCGCTGAGCTCGGACTGCCCGAGCCCGAGGAGATCGGCAACAGCTTCGCCGACAATGCCGATCTGAAAGCGCGCGAGGCGGCGGACCTTTCCGGCCTTCCCGCCCTCGCGGACGATAGCGGAGTGTGTATCGACGCGCTCCACGGCCGTCCGGGTATTTTCTCGGCCCGCTGGGCCGAAGACGCGGACGGTAACCGCGACTGGATGCGGGCAATGGAAAGGGCCTGGCGCGAGGTCGAGGCCGCAGGTCCCGAAGCCGGCCATGACGCCCATTTCGCCTGCGCACTAGCGCTCGCCTGGCCCAATGACGGGCAGGCCGAGACGTTCGAGGGTCGTGTCGACGGGACGTTGGTGTGGCCGCCGCGTGGCGACCGCGGGTTCGGTTACGATCCCATATTCGTTCCGCTTGGCTTCAACCAGACCTTCGGCGAGCTCGAGCCGGAGTTGAAACATTCCATCAGCCATCGGGCGGATGCCTTCCGCAAACTCGTCGAGGCGCTGCGGGAATGATGGGCGAGCCGCTGGCACTCTACGTGCACTGGCCATTCTGCGTCAGCAAATGCCCCTATTGCGATTTCAACAGCCATGTCCGCGCCAACATCGACCAAGAGAGTTGGCGGAAGGCGCTGCTCGCTGATCTTGCCCACGAAGCGCGGTTGCTTCCGGGCAGTCGTTTAACGTCGATCTTCTTCGGCGGAGGCACTCCATCGCTGATGGATCCAGCAACCGTCGCGGCGATCATCGAGGCCGCCTGTGCGCATTGGTCGGCGGCGCGAGACGTTGAGATCACCCTTGAGGCGAACCCCAATTCCGTCGAGGCGACGCGGTTCGCCGATCTTGCCGGTGCCGGTGTCAATCGGCTGTCGCTCGGTCTCCAGAGCTTCGACGATGCCGCCCTTCAATTTCTCGGCCGCGCCCATTCGGCTCGCGAGGGCTGGAGAGCGCTCGAGATCGCCCAGAAGCATTTTCCGCGCGTCAGTTTCGACCTCATCTATGCGCTGCCGGGGGAGACTGAAGCAAGCTGGGCGGCGATGCTGGCGCAGGCCATCAGCCTCGGCACGACCCATCTCTCGGCCTATCAGCTCACGATCGAGCCCGGCACGCGCTTCGATCGAATGGTGGCGAAGCGGGAGTTCGAGCCTCTCGATGCGGAAGTTGCTGCTGCCTTGTTCGAGCTGACCGACGACATGACGTCGGCCGCTGGTCTTCCCGCCTATGAAATCAGCAACCATGCCCGGCGCGGCAAGGAGAGCCGCCACAACCTCACTTACTGGCGCTACGGAGACTATGCCGGGGTCGGCCCCGGTGCACATGGGCGCCGACTCGGCATGCGCACTGTGCGGCACCGCAAGCCAGAGAACTTCCTCTCTGCACTGCGCAGAAACGGGCATGGCATCGCCGAGGAGGCGCTCCTTTCGCCGGCGGAAGCCGCGGATGAAGCCTTAGTGATGGGCCTGCGTCTCGCCGAAGGTGTTGATGTGGACGTCATCGCCGATCGCTTCGGAGTGTCGGTGATCGACTGGCCGAGGGCAGATCGCCTGATTCAGTCAGGGCATTTGGTGCGAGACGAGGGGCGCCTTCGCGTGACGCCCAACGGCCGGCTGCTACTCGACACAATCCTGGGCGAAATCGCCGCCCCTATTTTGGCGGTTGCGAGCTGAGCGTGGCTGGGGTCGCGGCGGGAGTTGCCCCCGGAGTTGCGGCCGGCGTCTGCGGCTTGTTCATGTCGGCCATGAATTGATATTTGTCGACCGAGGTCGCGACATAGTCATCAATCGTCATATTCGCATCGTCGCTGGCCGCTTTCTTCGCCATTCCATTTTTCATTCGGAAGGCCACGACTGCCGATTTGAGCGACCCGAGCTGGACCGTACAAGCGTTGCGCAAATAGCCTTCGATCGCGTCCCCGGCGACCTTCTCGCCACCGGCTTTCGTGCTTGCCTGCTTGAGGCATGCGCGAAAAGCTTCGGTCGGCGCACTGATCGTCGCCTGGCTGGCGGTCAAAAACATGGCCGAAACGCCCAATAATGCAATCATCGTTCCTCTCCCCGGAGCACAGACGATGAACGCGCACGATGACTCTTTTTCGGTTCAGTTGAAAGCATTTAATGGTCGATTCCAATGAATCATAAGCTTCTTCCCGGACTCCACGTCGTGGCGACCCCCATCGGGAATCTCAACGACCTCAGCCCGCGCGCGGCCGATACGCTGCGTGGCGCTGACCATATCCTCGCCGAGGACACGCGAGTGACCGCCAAGCTCCTCGCGCACATCGGCAGCAAAGTGCCGATGAGCCGCTACGACGATCACACGTCCGAGCAGGAAAGAGAGCGGATTGTGGATCGGCTCGGCGAGCACGCGATCGCATTGGTCAGCGATGCCGGGACTCCACTCATCTCCGACCCCGGATTCAAGCTTGTCCGCGCTGCCCGGGCAGCGGGCCATGCAGTGCGAACGATTCCAGGGCCGTCCGCGGCAATCGCCGCCTTGACGCTTGCGGGACTCCCGACCGACCGTTTCCTGTTCTTGGGTTTCCTTCCCGCCAAAGCCAAGGCTCGGGCCGAAGCAATTGCGGAAGTTGCGCAACTTCGCGCGACGATCGTGTTGTACGAGAGCGGACCAAGGCTTGCCGATACGCTTGCTGCGTTAAGCGTACAGCTAGGCGGCCGCGACTGCGCTGTCGCGCGTGAAATCACCAAAATGCACGAGGAATGCGTAACCGGGACGTTAAGCGAGCTGGCGGCGCGCTATTCCGATGCGGCACCCAAGGGCGAGATCGTGATCGTCGTCGGCCCGCCAGCGGCAGCAAAGGAAGTCAGCGATTCCGTTCTCGACAAAGCTCTGGATGAGGCGATGAGACGTCTCTCCCCTTCACGGGCGGCCGCCGAGGTTGCCGAGCGGCTGAGAGTGCCGCGCAAGCGCGCTTATGCACGCGCCCTGGAACGCGCCAAGTGAATCGCCGGGCCGCCGAAAGGCGCGGGCGAAGCGCAGAGACCCTCGCCTGCTGGTATCTGAGGCTGCGCGGCTGGCGCATCCTCGCTCGCCGGGCCCGTGTGCCTGGCGGCGAAGTCGACATCGTCGCCCGGCGAGGCCGAACGCTCGCGTTCGTCGAAGTGAAGGCGCGGGCGACTGAAACTGCCGCGGCATTCGCGTTGGACGAATGGCGCCTGCGCCGTGTAGTCGCCGCGGCCGAGGGGCTGGCGCCCCGCTACATGCGCGAGGGGGACGACGTCCGCATCGACGCGCTCTTCCTAATTCCGAACCGTTGGCCGCGGCACCTCACCAACGTCTGGCAAGGGTGACAGTCGCGCTTCGATGCGGCATTTCGACGTGGCTCAATGTCCAAATTTGCGCGTTCCGCTCCTCCTGAGTAGCGGCTGAGCTTGTCGAAGACGCGTATCGAAGGATAGAATCTCACATGCAGCTCCGCGTCGCAGTCCAGATGGACCCGCTGGAAAAGATCAACATTGCCGGCGATTCGACCTTTGCGCTGATGCTCAAGGCGCAGGAGCTCGGACATCGGCTGTACCATTACGTCGCGGACGACCTCACCTATCAGGACGGACGCCTCTATGCCGGGGCGCACGGAGTGAGCGTCCAGGCGGTTGCCGGCGACCATTTTCGCCGCAGCGACTTCGTCATCCTCGACCTCGGCAGTGACGTGGACGTCGTCCTCATGCGTCAGGATCCGCCGTTCGACCTCGGCTACATCACTGCTACGCATCTGCTTGAGCGCATCCAGGGGGAGACGCTGGTGGTCAACGATCCAGCGTCAGTACGGGACGCGCCGGAGAAGGTCTGGGTGCTCGACTTCGCCCAATTCATGCCGCCAACGATGATCACTCGGTCGATCGGCGCCGCGCGTCATTTCCTTGCCGAGCAGGGCGAAATCGTCCTGAAGCCGCTCCACGGCAATGCCGGCAAGGCCGTGTTCAAGATTTCCCAGGACGGAACGAACCTCGCCGCACTGATGGAATTGTTCAATGCCACCTATCGCGAACCGCATGTCCTGCAGACCTTCCTTCCGGAGGTCGCGGAGGGCGATAAACGGATCATCCTCGTTGAAGGCGAATTCGCCGGGGCGATCAACCGCCGTCCGGCCAAGGGCGACATTCGCTCGAATCTGGCCGCCGGCGGCACGGCCGAGGCTGCCGAGCTCACCGATACCGAGCGCGAGATCTGCACCGCTCTGGGACCCGAGCTGAAAAGGCGCGGCCTGCTGTTCGTCGGGATCGATGTGATCGGCGGACGCTGGCTCACCGAGATCAACGTCACTTCCCCGACCGGCATCGTCGCCGTCGACAGGTTCAACGGCACCGACACGCCCAGGCTAATCTGGGACGCCATCGAGCGCCGGCTCGCTACTACCCACTAAGTGGAGCCGGCATCGGCTCAAGCGCGCGGGTGGGCGTGGCGGTAGACGTCGAGCAAGCGCGCCGCGTCCACTGCCGTATAGATTTGCGTCGATGAGAGGCTGGCGTGGCCGAGCAGCTCCTGGAGCGCACGCAAATCAGCACCTCCCGCAAGGAGATGGGTGGCAAAGCTGTGGCGCAGCGCGTGCGGCGTGAGGCTGTCCGGCAGCCCCAGACGCCGGCGCGCGGCGGCCACTGCCCGGCGCACGAGATCGGCATTCAGCCCCCCGCCCCGTGCACCGACGAATAACGGGGCTTCGCCACTCAGCGGATACGGACATTGCCGCACATATTCGTCGATCGCTTCTCTCACCGCGGGGACGATCGGCACGATGCGTGTCTTCGACCTCTTGCCTGTAACCCGCAGTGTGGCGCCGATCGGCAGAGCTCGCGCGGTCAACGACAGGGCCTCCGCGACGCGCAGGCCCGCGCCGTAGAGCAACAAGAGGATCGCAAGGTCGCGCGCGCCGATCCAAGGCGTGCTCGCTGCCTCGGCGGCATTCTCAGCAAGTTCCATCGCTTCGGCTGGTGCGGCGGGGCGAGGCAGGGTTCGTGGACGTTTGGGCGCTCGAGTCCGCGGCAGCTGCGCGTGCCTGCCGTCCTGATCCGCCGCATATTTGAGGAAGGCGCGGACGCCGGAGAGTTCGCGCGCTGCGGAGGCGGGCCCCAGCCCCTCTCCGCGGCGCCGCGCAAGAAAGGCCCGCAGGTCCGCCGCGTTCACTTCCGCCAGTCCGTCGGGACCTACGTCCTCGCCGCGATATTGCCCGAGGAAGTCGATAAAGCGACGTGCGGTCGCGACATAGGCGCGCACCGTGTGTGGCGAGCGCCGGCGATCATGCTGAAGATATGCTGCCCAGCGTACGGCAAGCTGCCGCGCCGGATGATCGATCAAGCGTTGGGGACGATCAGCCACCGGCGGATCATAGCCGCAACGCTCCGCCCGAGGAACAGCAGCAATTCGGAGCCGTGTCGGGCATCGAGGTTCAGCGCTGCACGCTGGCCGAGCGCCAGCAGACCTGAGGGAAGTGGTGGCTCTGCATCTATGCGGATCAAAGCTTCGGCGCGGATCAGGTCGCAGGCCGGGCCGAAAAGCGGATGCCCGCGATCGACCGTCCGCATTTCGACTCCGTTGATCTTGTCGATCGTGCGACGAAGCATCTTCGGATCGACGATCTGGACCCCGTTTCCGTCGGCCCTGAAGCCCTTGTCGCCCACGATCAGCGATAAGGCGACCGCGTCTATGCCGAGGATCAGCGGCCACTCCTGAGTAACGACATGAAGCAGCGCATCGACACTGTCGGCCTCGATCCCGGCAAGCACTGCGCTATGGATGGAGGCGACCGCGCCCGAATGGCCTCGCGCGAAGGCGATCAGGTCTTGGTTCGCTTCCTCGACCGCCCCAAGGCGCTTGCGCAGATGCGCAACCGCACGTTCCTCGAAAGGGATCACCGTCGCCATAGCTCGCAGAATACGCCCGCGGCGGTTAATTTCCTACTCAAGCAGCGGCAATCGGCCGCAATGGTCCTCCCCACTTGGCAAGCGGCGCGATACCCGCGACGCGCCAAGAGACCAGGGTAATCGCAATCGCCGCGATCCCATCGGCAGCATAATGCCAGCCGAGGAGCACGGATCCGATGAGGATCAGTGCGAAGTACAGATAACCCAGCATTGCTGCGCGCGGGAGGTAGGAGCGCACCACGAGCGCGAACCAAAGGGCGATTGCCACGTGGAGAGAGGGCATCGCCGAAATCCCCGTGCCGATGTCGCCGCCCGCACGCAGATAGTCGGTCCACAAATAGGAGGTCGTAACCTTGACCCACGGCTCGACGGGAAGTGCACCGAAACGGTCTCCAAAACCCAGGCGTGCGAAAAACACGGGTCCGCCAGAGGAAAGGAGGTACTGGCCGAGCGCAGTGCAGGCCATGATCAGGAAATAAGCGAGCACCGCTCGGGTCTTCTTCCGTGATTCCGCAGCAGCGAGGACCGTGCCCAACGTGATGAATTTGACGAGAACCCACGTTACGTAAGCACCGTCGATCATTGGCGCCGCCCAGCCGAACAAGATCTCAGCGATCCTCCACGGCTCCGCGCGAAAAATGGCGCGGTCGATGTCGGCCAGCACAGGGTCGGCCCAAAACGGGCTCGCGAGCGGAAGCATGATCTTCGTCCAGGTCAGGATGGCCATCTGGACGGCGACCAGCAGGGTCCCGAGCACAAATCCGTTGCATCTTGAAAACTCGGCCAGCAGCCTTCGTGCCGGCCGTGGCTCACGCCGCGCCGCGTAGCTGACAAACTTGGAGATGATGAAAACTGTAACGCCGATTAAGGCCACGCCCATGCCGGTAATCGCGTAAGTGTCGAAGGGAATTCGGTAGCGAAATCCCACTTTGGCGCCGATCAGCAACGCGAACAAATATTCGACGCTGATGATCGCTGCCGCCGGGACGGCCCAGCTCTTCGCCGAAGCTGTTCGATGTACCTCGAAAGCGGCTTCAGCGCTTTTTCTCGCGGCAGGTCGCGACGGAACGAGCTGCGCATCGGCCCGGTTCTTCGGCTCGAAATCGCGAAATCCTTCGAAACTCATGAATAGCGCGCTCCGCTCTCATCCGCCGGCTCAACGGGATCCCTGCTCGGCTGCATCTACGCGGAAAATCCTTAAGAGAGCGTTCACCATAAGCTGCGGCATCCGCCGAGCGCCGACACACAAAAGAAAGCGGCGGCGTCTTGCGACGCCGCCGCCCTTTTTTTCCTGCTAGGGAGCTAGTCTTAGCTCGAAGGCAGGTTGGAAGCGACGTTGTTGAACGTCGTGGTGAGGCGGCTGCCGACGCTCGTCAGCGCGCCGATGATCGCAACGGCGATCAGGGCCGCAATCAGACCGTACTCGATCGCGGTCGCACCTTCCTCGTTCTTAATCAGCTTCAGAAACTTGCTCATGGTCTTCGCTCCTTGGTTCCAAGTGGAGCGTTGCCGCTCCGACCTGCAATTCCACTCTGCAGGATGCGAAGACCCTATCCCTGCAGCGGTTAGGAAATCGTTACGCGCGAGGGTTGCACAAAGGTTAAAGTCTGAAACCGTTCATCAGCCAATTTTCTGCCCTGTGGCTTCCCAATCCTTGAGGAAACTCGCGAGGCCGGCGTCCGTCAGCGGATGCTTGAAGAGTTGCCAGATGATCTTGGGCGGGGCGGTCATCACGTCCGCCCCGATCTTGGCGGCCTCGACAACGTGGATGGGGTGACGAACGCTCGCGACCAGAATTTGCGTCGGAAACTCGTAATTGTCGTAGATGAGGCGGATGTCGGATATCAGCTGCATCCCGTCGAAGCCGACATCGTCATGGCGGCCGACGAAGGGCGAGATGAAGGTCGCGCCAGCCTTAGCCGCAAGAAGCGCTTGCGCCGCTGAAAAACAGAGCGTGACGTTGACCATCGTGCTGTCGGAGGTGAGCGCCTTGCACGCCTTCAACCCGGCAGGAGTCAGCGGGACCTTGATCGCGACATTGTCGCCGATCTTCCGAAGCACCTCCGCTTCGCGCATCATCTGATCATATTCGAGGGCGACCACCTCCGCCGAGACCGGGCCGGCGACGACTGCGGCGATTTCGCGCACGACCTCGAGGAAATTGCGGCCGGATTTGTGGACCAGACTGGGGTTGGTGGTGACTCCGTCCAGCAAGCCTTCGGCGGCCAGCTCGCGAATTTCGGCAATTTCGGCAGTGTCGGCAAAGAACTTCATGGAGTTGCGCGCGTCCCGGCTTTGTTGGATGTCGCATTGGCATAGCCCGTGCGACCGAGACAGTCATCCGATTCGGGAGCGACACAAATGAGCGAGCACATCCGGGTGGAGAGCAACGGCGGCGTCCTCTCGATCACCCTCGCCCGGCCGGAGCGACGCAACGCAATCACCGTCTCCATGTACTCCGCCTTGGCCAATGCGCTCGAAAGCGTCGTCGGCGATCCCGGTGTGCGGCTGATCACCTTTCGGGGCGAAGGTCAGGATTTCGCCGCCGGAAACGACCTTGCCGATTTTCTAAACGCGCCGCCTCGCGACACGACCGAGATCCCGGTGTGGCGATTTCTTCGGGCATTGGTCGCTTGCGAGGCGCCGATCCTCGCAGCCGTGCATGGCAATTGTGTGGGTATCGGCACGACCATGCTGTTGCATTGCGACTTCGTCATCGCCGAGGACACCGCAAAATTCTCCATGCCTTTCGTCGATCTGGGTCTCGTACCCGAAGCGGCCAGCTCTCTCCTCTTTCCTCGCCTGGCCGGCCGCCGGCGGGCCGCGCGATACCTCCTGCTTGGAGAATCGTTTGGCGCGGATGAAGCGCTGGCGATCGGGCTCGTCAGCCACCGCGCATTATCGGCGCACCTCGACGAAGCGATGGGAAAGCTCGTCGACGAATTGCTTGCGAAACCGCCGGAGGCGCTGCGTCTGACGCGAGGGCTGCTGAGGCTTGCCGAACCAGATGAGATTCTCGAGCGTATGGCGATCGAAGGGCGGTTGTTCTCGGAGAGGCTCGCTTCCGGCGAGGTCAAGGAAGCGATCACCGCGTTCTTTGAAAAGCGAAAACCAGATTTTTCGCGCTTAGTTTCAAAGGCTTAGTCGACCGCGTCGACCTGCTTGCCGAGCGCCAAGTCAGATTAGGTCGTAGCCACCCAAACCCGCTTTGATCGGCCCACGGAGATGTCCGGTCCGGGGAACAGAAGCAGATCGGTCGCCTGGGTGTACGTCACCTTCAAGTCGTAATATCTGCCACCGTTCACGGCGTCCGTTTCGAGTGTCGGCGTGTCGACGACGAAATCTCCGGGCCCAATGCCGTGGACGGTCGCATCGACCCTCGCCGTGATCTGGGCGGCAGTCGGAATGGTGCAGCCAGTCGTCGTGGGGTTGAGGCACAAAGTGGCATAGCGCGCGCCCTCGCCGAGCGCCATCTGAATGCCTGCCACGGCCCGATAGATTTGGGCGAACTGCACAAACATCCAGATGAAAACGATCAGAATCGGAAGCACGAACGCCGTCTCGATGGCGGCAACTCCCCGTTCATCGCTGCGAAGACGCCGGCGCAACATCATTCTGTCCTCATGCCGGCCGTCGCCGCCAGATGATAAGTTCCGTCCGCGGCGGTTCCAAAATGTATCGGGAACAACGGCGAGTACTTGTCGGTCACGTGGACAGAAAGATATTGTGCCTGCGTCTGGCTGGATGTGCAGTCAGTCGCGGAATCTATGTCGGTTTGCACTTCAAGCGTCCCGTCTGCGTTCTTGCACTCGAGCCGGTACGCGACGGTTACATCGTCCGTTGTGATCGGGCCGGTCGTGACGCAATCCCCTGAGTTATCGGTGCCGTTGACCTGACAGACCACCTCATCCTTTAGCGTGTCTTCGATGGTCTTGTTTTGGGTCGTCTGTTGGATCTTCTCGATCGCGCGCTGCGCCGCCTGCTCGAGCTGGAGTTTGCGTGTGTAGGCATTGCTCATGTCGACAATGCCCACCACGAACAAAACGAAGATCGGTGCGATCAACGCCAGCTCGATCACGACCGCACCGCGGTCATTGCGGAAGAATTTGCGCATGGCGAGCTCCGTCTCCCAGTTCAACTCACGAGCCTGACGCGTCGGCCGCCGCCAACCGCGCCCAGGCCGTAGGCCCCGCAGGTGCTCGCGGCCTTTATCAACGAGTTGCCGCTGAACGCGATGCGCTTCGCGACAACCTGCAGACATGCGGCAACATCCTTGCCCCCACCAATGTATTGGAGCGATTGGGTTCCGAAATACACAGCTCCCTGCAGCGACAGTGCACCATTACCCTGGATCGTGTTTTGCGCCGGTGGGATGTTCGTCTTTCCATCGTCCGTCGCGCGGGGATCCTGGTAAATTACGATTCCCCTCCACGTCTGGTTGCCAATGGACCCGTTGGCGTTCCCACTTGAATCGAAGGTCTGACGGGGCGGGGAGAGGCTTACCGATCCGCCGGTCAGGTTGACGCTGCCGGTATTCGCCGGATTGCTGAAGTTTGTCATGATGATCGTGCAACCGTCGCAGCTCAAGCTCGCGCCTGTCTGGTTCATCGTCAAATTGCCGGCGTCGATGATATAGGTGGCGGGCCCGAGCTTCACCGTGCCCGAGATGGTTTGATTGCCGCTCAGACAGACGGTTTGGCCCGCCGTGTCCGTCAGCGTCCTGTCAAAGTCCGCGGTGCCGGTCTTACCCGTGGTTTTATTGAGCGAAACACCCGTCTTCGTGCAACCGCTAGTGCTCGACGGAATATTATCCTTGAGACTATAGAACGGGTCGGCGACGGCAGTTGTACCTGGGTGGTAGCTGTCGACATTCCAGGTGTTCGAAGCGTTCACGCCACCTTGGGCGTCGATCGACGCAGCCTTGACGGTTGAGCCATTGCCGCCCCCGCCAGTGTTGCCGTTGTCGGCGGCCCGGGTCGGGTGCCGAGAGTTCGCCATCAACGAGCACGTGCCCAAATCGAGGTAGGCGCTGCCAGTAATAGTGAGGCCGGAGTAGCCCGTGTTTGGATCCGTCGCGAGGACGCAATATTCGCCGCCATCGGGCACACTGGCCGCAGTCGCGACTGCCGTGATCACCGGTGCCGTGCTCATGAAGAAGGAGCTGAACGGCAGCCGTTGCTGGATTTTGAACGTCACGCGGACCGGCATCCTCATTTGGCCGCTGTTGCTCAGGAGTTCGACGGTCGGATCTTCGCTGAGGTCCATCCAAGTATGTAGGTTGAGGTCCTTGTCATGATCGACCGCGTCTTCGACGTCACCCTGCGTGTCAGTCTTCAGGCGCGTATAGACCGCCGCCAACGCCGCTGAGTCGGCCGCGCGCTGAAGCTGGCGCTTCCAAAGCGTCCATTGGATGGTGTCGGTCGCAAGACCGGCAGCACCGAGGATCAACGGCATCGCCGCAGCGGCAATCACCATCACATTCCCGCGACGATCCTTGAGGATCTTCCTGAAGAATCCGATCATCGGTTAATCCTATCCAGACCTAAGGTTTGGCTGAGTATCTAGCCTCCTCAAGGTGAGCGAAGTGTTGAGGCCCGTGGTTAACGGCCATTCACCGTCCCGCCGTGGGACTTCCCTTGCACTCGCGTGTCTTACACCTATAATACAGCTAAAGTCCCTCGAGCAGAGCCGCCTAGGCGTTGACCCGTCTCCGGCCGCGCCGCAGAAGGGAAGGTGAAAGGATCTGAACCATGGCTATCGAAACGGCCAGCGAAGCTGAGACCGCTACCAAAACGAAGCTGAAGCTCGATCCCCCCGATGCGCTGCAGCCGGTCACGCCGACCGAGGCCGCGGGGCTGGTCCCCCTCAAGAGCGAGGAAACGAGCGAACTCGATAAGCGCGTTGCGCAATTCGTTGATGAGCTCGCGAACCTCGATTCGAACAGTCCGGAATTCGGCAAGAAAGTCGACCAGCTAACCGCGATGGGGCGCAAGGAGATCGCGGAAGCCGCCGGAGCCTCGAACCGGTTCCTCGATCGGCCCGTAAAGGCAATCGACAAAGATACGGGGATCGGCGCCGATCTCACCGAACTTCGCCGCACGGTCGAAGCGCTCGATCCAAAGGAAGCGACCAAGACCCGCAAGTTCCTTGGTCTGATCCCCTTCGGCAACAGAGTCGATCGCTATTTCGACAAATACCGCAGCTCGCAGACCCACATCTCCAAGATTTTGAGCAGCCTCGGCAACGGTAAGGACGAGCTGCTGATGGACAATGCCGCGATCGACACCGAGCGGGCGAACTTGTGGAAGACGATGCACAAGTTGGAGCAAATGGTGCACATCTCGAAGCGGTTGGACCAGACGCTCGAGGACAAAGCCAACGAACTCGACGCGACGGAACCCGCCAAGGCCAAGGCGATCCGCGAGACGGCGCTCTTCTACACGCGCCAGCGCACGACCGATTTGCTGACGCAAATGGCTGTGACAGTGCAGGGCTACCTGGCGCTCGACCTGGTGAAGAAGAACAATGTCGAGCTGGTGAAGGGCGTAGATCGCGCTTCTACGACTACCGTCGCCGCGCTGCGCACAGCGGTGACGGTCGCGCAGGCGATGACCAATCAGAAGTTGGTGCTCGAGCAGATCGGCGCCCTGAACACGACGACGGCCGGAATGATCGATTCCACGGGCGAGATGTTGCGCACCCAGACCGGCGCGATCCATGAGCAGGCTGCGTCGTCGACCATTCCGCTCGAGACGCTCCAGCGCGCATTCCAGAATATCTACGAGACGATGGACCAGATCGACCGCTTCAAGCT
>JBKPON010000225.1:0-7831 GCA_046733135.1 Pseudomonadota bacterium
GTATGGGCACTACTGCTTGAGCCTGTACCCGGTACGGAACATCCAGGCGATGGTCGCCATGCAAATGGCGATGATCGCTCCTGTCACCAGGACGCTGGACCAGACCGGAACATCAGCCACCGAATAGAAGCTCCAGCGAAAGCCGCTGATGACGTGCACGATTGGGTTGAAGAGGGTGACCGTGCGCCAGGGCTCGCCAAGAGCATTTACCGAATAGAATGCGCCACCGAGGAAGGTCAGAGGCGTGATCACCATCATCGGAATGATCTGCAGTTGCTCGAAATTCTGAGCCCAGACTCCGATCGCGAAACCGAACAGACAAAAGCCGGCGGAGATGGCGACGAGAAACAGGATCATGGCGAGCGGATGATCGATGCGAACGTCGACGAACAGAAAAGCGGTCGCCAAGGTCACCAACGCCAAGATTACCGACTTGGTTACTGCGGCCCCGACATAAGCGAGTACCGCCTCGAAGCTTGAGATCGGAGCTGAGAGAAGTTCATAGATCGTTCCCGTAAACTTCGGGAAATAAATACCAAAGCTTGCGTTGAAGATCGACTGCATGAACACAGAAAGAAGGGTCAGGCCGGGGACAATGAAGGCGCCGTAACTGACTCCTTCCATCGCCGTCATGCGGCTACCGAGTGCTGAACCGAACACCACGAAATAGAGTGCGGTGGTGATCACCGGGGTGATCAAGCTCTGCCACAAAGTGCGGCCCCAGCGCGCCATTTCGAAGCGGAAGATCGCGGCGATGCCGTGGGTGTTCATGCCGGTTCCCTCTTGCCGTGGACGAGCTCCACGAAAATGTCCTCCAGACTAGACTGGTGGGTCGACAGGTCCTTGTAGGCGATCCCCAGGTCGCTCAGGCGGCGCATCAGCGACGCGATTCCCGTTCGGTCGGCATGGCTGTCGAATTCATAGCAGAGCGCATGCCCGTCATTTTCGAGGCGGAGATTCCACTCGCCAAGCTCCGTCGGGATCGACTGCAAGGGGTCGGCGAGCATGATGTCGAGCGTCTTGCGGCCCATTTTCGCCATCAGCGAGCGCTTCTCGTCCACCGCGATCAGCTCGCCGCGGTTGATGACCCCCACTCGGTCGGCCATCTCCTCCGCTTCCTCAATATAATGCGTGGTGAGGATGATGGTCGTGCCGTCGGCGCGAAGCTTGCGGACCAGCTCCCACATGTCGCGCCGAAGTTCCACATCCACCCCGGCCGTGGGCTCATCGAGGAACAGGATCGCCGGCTCGTGGCTCAGCGCCTTGGCGATCATCACCCGGCGCTTCATTCCGCCTGAGAGGTGCATCATGATCGTCTTGCGTTTGTCCCACAGTGACAAGCGCTTCAGCAGCTCTTCGACCTTCGCCTGATCCGTGGGCTTTCCGAAGAGGCCGCGCGAAAAGGTGACGGTACGCCACACCGGCTCGAATGCTTCGGTAGTGAGCTCCTGGGGAACCAGGCCGATCCGTTCGCGCGCGTGGCGGTAATCCGCCTGCCAGTTCTTGCCGTCCACCAGCACTTCGCCGGCGGTGGGAGTCACGATCCCGCAGACGATATTGATCATGGTCGTCTTGCCGGCACCATTCGGGCCGAGGAGAGCGAAGATCTCGCCCCGCTCGATGTCGAGGTCGATCGGCTTCAATGCCTCGACCCCGGTACCATAGGTCTTCGTCAGGCCGCGGATAGACAGGATCGCATCGCTCATTCCACAGGTCCGGGTTCAGCTGGTTTGGCGTCGTCGCGCATCAAGCCGTGCTTGAGGAGCATGGGAATATTCGCTGCGGCGAACAGAAAAGTGAGGGGAAGTGCGCCCCACAACTTGAAACCGACCCAAAAATCAGTCGAGCTGTTGCGCCACACCGCCTCGTTCAGCACCGCCATGAAGGCGAAGAAGAGGGCCCAATTGCGGGTTAGCTTGCGCCATCCGCTTTCGCCGAGGCCCGGATAGGTGCTTCCAAGCACGCGCTGCAGAAGGGGCCGGTCGGTAGCAAGGCCGAAGGCTAGAAGGCCGGCGACGAGGGCGTAGTAGATCGTCGGCTTCATCTTGATGAACATCTCATTGTGCAACCAGATGGTGAGCCCGCCGAGAATCACGACCATGATCCCCGAAAACCATAGGAGCGGCGAAATCCGGTGATAGCGGATGGCCGAAAAGAGCATCGCCACGACAATGGCGACCATGAAAGCGCCGGTGGCGATGAAGATCTTGATCGGCCCGGGCACTGGCGCGAGGAAGTTTACCAGGAAAAAAACCAGCAGCGGCCCGAGATCGATCAGCAGTTTCGCGCCGCCTTGCGGCTCGGGTTTCTCGGTCATTCGGGCGGCAATCCCGCAATCGCTCGAGCAACTGCGCGTGGGTCGAACGGGCGCAGGTCGTCGACCTTCTCGCCGACCCCGATTGCGTGAATGGGGAGGCCGAACTTCTCGGCGGCGGCAACGAGGATTCCGCCGCGCGCGGTGCCGTCCAATTTGGTCATGATGAGCCCGGTCACGCCAGCGCTCTCGCGAAACACCTCGACCTGCGCAAGGGCGTTTTGGCCAGTCGTGGCATCGAGCACGAGGAGCACGTCATGCGGCGCTTCCGGATTGAGGCGGCCGAGGACGCGCCGAATCTTCGACAGCTCCTCCATCAGATGCGACTTGTTCTGGAGACGCCCGGCCGTGTCGACGATCAAGGCGTCGATGCCGGTGCCGGTTGCCTGCTTGACGCCATCGAAGACGATGCCGGCGGCATCGCCGCCTTCCTTGCCGGCGATTACCGGTGCTCCGATCCGATCGCCCCAGATTTGCAATTGCTCGATCGCGGCGGCGCGGAACGTGTCCCCGGCGGCGAGGAGCACGCCATAGTCTTCCTCCTTCAGCCAATATCCTAGCTTGCCGATCGTCGTGGTCTTGCCCGACCCGTTGACGCCGATCACCAGAATGACGTGAGGGCGGGGAAAACCCCATATTTCCAGTGGCTTGGCGACCGGTGTGAGGATCGTTTCGATCTCGTCCGCGAGGATCGTCCGAAGCCCGCGCTCGTCCAGCCGTTCGAACTTTTGCCGTGCGATCGCCTCACGAATGCGGCGCGAGGCTTCGGGCCCCAGGTCCGACGCGATCAGCGCCTCCTCGATATCGTCCAAGGTTGCGATATCGAGCGCGGCTCGGCTTGTGAGGCCTGTAAGGTTGTCGGCGACCCGCTCGGCAGTCTTGGAAAACCCGCCACGCAGGCGGTCAAGCCAGCTCATGCGCGCAACCCCGAAAGGTGATCGGCATGTGCGCCCGTGATTGTGGCCTCGACCACTTCGCCGCGCTCGGTGCCGGGAATTGAGACAGGCGCCAAGCTGTCGCTGTGCCCTTTGCCCTCGCTTTCGATGAGCACGCGCTGCCGTGTGCCGGCCAGAGACTTGAGCCAATTCCCGCGGTGTTCGGCAGCGGCTTCACGCAAGCGCGCGGCACGCGCCCTCACGACCCCCCGCGGCAGCTGGGGCATCCTGGCGGCTGGCGTGTCCTGTCGGGGGGAGAAGGGAAAGACATGGGCTGAGGTGACGTCACAATCCTTCACGAGTTGCAGGGTATTGAGTGCCATTTCCTCAGTTTCGGTAGGAAATCCGGCAATGAGATCGGCTCCGATCGTCGCTTTGGGCCGGGCGCTCTTGATGCGCTCCACCGTGCGCACCGCATCGGCGCGACTGTGACGGCGTTTCATGCGCTTGAGGATCAAGTCGTCCCCGGCCTGCAACGACAGATGGAAATGCGGTAGCAGCCGCGGCTCTCCGGCGATCAGCTCGAACAGCGCATCGTCAATCTCAACACCGTCGAGCGAGGAGAGGCGCAGGCGTTGCAACCGAGGCTCGGCGGCCAGCAGTCGCTGGCACAGTGTGCCGAGGCCGCCCTCGTAGCCCGTGATGTCGACGCCGGTAAGAACGATCTCCTTCGCGCCGCGGCCGATCTCGCGGGCGACAGCGTCCCGGATCGCTTCGAACGGAAACGATCGGCTCGGCCCACGCGCACGCCAGATCGAGCAAAAGGTACAGCGATGGTCGCAGCCGGTCTGCACCGCGACGAAGCTCTTTACGCGATGCGTGAAGCCGGCGGGGACCGGCGTCATGGCGTCATTTGCCGCGAAGGCATTGAGTTTATTCGTATTTCCGACGACGCGCGTCACTTCGGGCATCGTCTCGAACACCGTCCTGTCGAGCTCCGCAGCGCAGCCCGTCACCAGGATCTTCGACGTCGGACGCTCGCGATGAGCGTGCCGGATTGCCTGGCGTGTCTGGCGCACGGCCTCATTAGTCACGGCGCAACTGTTGACGATGATCCAGTCTTCGCCGGCCGGCGCAGAATGGGCGATCGTCTCGCTCTCCGCGAAGTTGAGACGGCATCCGAGCGTGATCGTCTGGACGCTCACGACAGCGCTTCCAGATCGAGCTCGCCCGAGAAGACGTGGGTTGCGGTCCCCCGCATTCGGATCGGCTCACCGGGCGCCCACTCGATGGTCAGGCTGCCCCCCGTCATGTCGACGATCACAGGAGATTCGGCGCGCTTCGTCGCGATTGCTGCAACGGCACTCGCACAGGCTCCGGTTCCGCAAGCGCGCGTTTCGCCGCTACCCCGCTCGAAGGTCCGTAGCTTCAGTCGGTCGTGAACGTATGTTCCGACGTTGACGTTGATCCGTTCAGGAAATGCAGGATCGTTTTCGATTCTGGGCCCAAGTTCCTCGAGCGGCACTTCACGCGCATCCGGCACGAAGAAGACGAGGTGCGGATTACCGACATTGACCGCAAAAGGCCGCCCGAGTCCGTCCCACGCCATCGGTAAGGCCGTTGTGTCCATCGCGTAGGCGAGGGGAATATCGTCCCAACCAAAGCGGGGCTCGGGCAGGATGACCTCGACCTCGGCGCCAAGGTCTTCGCCCGCGAGTATCCCACCGTCACTGTCGATTGCCCGAGCGCCCGTCAGCTGCACAACGCAGCGCGTTGCATTTCCACAGCTTTCGACCTCTCCGCCGTCACTGTTCCAGATGCGCATCTTGAGGTCGGCGGTCCTGCTGGGCTCCAGGACGATCAGTTGGTCGCAACCGACGCCAGTACGGCGGTCGGCAATGGCCCGGGCGAGCGCTGGCGTGACCGCGAACGGCTCTTCGCGCGCATCGACGATCACGAAATCATTGCCGAGACCATGCATCTTGTGGAAGGGGCGCCGCATCGGGCGCGTGACTTAGGGAGCGACCGGAGCTTAGTCCACCTTGTGAGAGCACAATGACGAGAGCCGCGAACGACGTCATGCAATCGATCATCTTTTCGGCGGTGCTCGACGCGATCGCCTCGCTGAAGGCTGCATCGGGCGGATTGCCGAACCAATTGATCCGCGATCTGCAGGCGATCCACCCCAACGTGACGTTCGCCGACCTGCCAAAGCAATTGCAGGACGCAATTGCGGAGAGCACCCGCATGGCGTTCACGCAGCTGTTGAAGGAAGGCTATGCGGTGGGGTCCCGCCAGCAGATGCAGGTCGCGCGACCCCTCGACCGAGTGCCCGAACGCCAACGGCCGATGGACCGTCGCGGACCACCGCGCCAGCCGCGCCGCGGTCCGCCCAAGGGTGACGGTCCCGACCGCGGCCCTCGCGGACCCGGCGGACCGTCTCGCTCGCGCAAGCCGAAGGGTAAGCCCAGGCTGGGTTGAACTTCCAGGCCCTAGCGGCTAAGCGCCGCGGCGTCTTAAGGACATACATCGATGCTGAGCGCCCACGGGTGCACGCCGGCCGACGAGGTTTCGTCCGCCGGCGCAATTGCTTTGGGATTGCCCATATGGGCGCTTGGTATCGTTGAGGAGATTGGAATGTTCGACACGTTGAGCGATCGCCTTGGTAGCGTATTCGATCGGCTTCGCGGGCGCGGCGCCCTTACGGAGGCCGACGTGCGCTCGGCCATGCGCGAGGTGCGGGTTGCCCTCATCGAGGCGGACGTCGCTCTCCCGGTCGCGCGCGACTTCGTCGAACAGGTTACCGAAAAGGCGGTGGGCCAGGAGGTGCTTCGCTCCGTCACTCCGGGGCAGATGGTCGTTAAATACGTCCACGACGCATTGGTCGAAACACTGGGCTCCGAAACCGCTGAGCTGAACCTCAACGTCAGCCCGCCGGCGGTAATCATGATGGTCGGCCTCCAGGGCTCGGGTAAGACCACCACCACCGCCAAGCTGGCTAAGCGCCTCTCGGAACGGGAACATAAGCGCGTGCTCATGGCTTCGCTCGACGTTGCGCGTCCGGCGGCTCAAGAACAGCTCGCGATCCTGGGTCGCCAGACGGGCGTCGAGACCCTTCCGATCGTATCGGGCCAGCAGCCCGTCGATATCGCCAAGCGCGCGATCCAGGCTGCCAAGCTCCAGGCGTATGATGTCGTCCTCCTCGACACCGCTGGGCGCCTCCACGTCGATGATCAGCTAATGGCGGAGATGAAAGCGGTCGCCGGTGCTTCCCAGCCGGCCGAGACGTTGCTCGTCGTCGATTCGCTCACCGGCCAGGACGCGGTGAATGTCGCGAAGGGCTTTGCGGGAGAGGTCGATCTCACGGGTGTGATCTTGACGCGGATGGACGGCGATGCCCGCGGCGGTGCGGCGCTCTCGATGCGCGCCGTCACGGGCAAGCCGATCAAGTTCGCCGGCGTGGGCGAGGCGCTCGACAAGCTCGAGGCCTTCCATCCCGAGCGCGTCGCCGGCCGAATCCTCGGCATGGGCGACGTCGTGAGCCTGGTCGAAAGGGCAGCCGAAACCATCAAGATCGACGAAGCCGAAAAGCTCGCGGCGAAGATGGCCAAGGGCAAGTTCGACCTCGACGATCTGTGGTCGCAGCTCCGCCAGATGCAGCGCATGGGCGGCCTCGGCGCGCTCGCCTCGATGATGCCGGGCCTCAAGGGAATGAAGGGCGCGATGGACAAGGCCGCCGACAGCAAGGCGCTCGTCCACATGGAAGCGATGTTGTCGTCGATGACCGCGAAGGAACGCGTCAAACCCGAAATCATCAACGCGAAGCGCAAAATCCGCGTGGCGAAGGGCAGCGGTACGACGGTGCAGGAGATTAACAAGCTCTTGAAGATGCACCAGGAAATGGCGACCGCGATGAAGCGCCTCAAGAAAATGGGCGGGCTCGGCAAGCTCGCGGCGATGTTCAGCAAAGGCGGCCTCGAGGGCGCGCTCGGCGGGCTCGGCGGGCCGGGCACGGTCCCCCCGGGCGGATTGCCGGGCCTGGGCGGTGGTGGCCCCGCTCTTCCCGGCCTCGGTGGGTCGCCATTTAATCTGCCACCAGGCTTCGATAAATTCTCAAAGAAATAAACGAACGCATTGAAAGGAAATAAAGAATGGCTCTAGCAATTCGCCTCACTCGTGGCGGCGCAAAGAAGCGGCCCTATTACCGTATCGTGGTCGCCGACAGCCGCGCCCCGCGCGACGGGCGCTTCATTGAGAAGCTTGGCACGTATAATCCGCTGCTGGCAAAGGATTCGCCCGAGCGCGTGAAGCTCGACACCGACCGCATTTCGCATTGGCTCGCGGTCGGCGCTCAACCTTCGGATCGTGTGCTGCGTTTCCTCGACGCCGCCGGCATCCGCGAGCGTGCGGCCCGCAACAACCCGCAGAAGGCAGAGCCGGGTGAGAAGGCGAAGGAGCGGCTTGAGCAGCGTGCGGCTAAGGAAAACGAGGCCGCGGAAGCCGCTGCAGCGCCTCAGGAAGAGGCGGAGGCCGTAGTCGCGGAGGAGGTCGAGGCCGCGACTTCCGAGCCAACCCCCGAGGCTGAGCAGGTGGTCGAGGAAGTTGCCGAAACCTCTGCGCCGGTCGAGGCCGAAGCCGAGGT
>JBKPON010000226.1:0-5227 GCA_046733135.1 Pseudomonadota bacterium
CCTCCGGCGACCTGGCGGCGCAGGGCAGAAGCAGAGGAGCAGGCGCGCCTTCAAAGCCTGGAACGGCGTGAATTGCCGCCTCAGCAGGTGCGCTACTGCTCCGCGAACGACGGCACCCGGCTGGCCTATTCGGTCACCGGCGAGGGCCCCCCGCTGATCAAGACCGCAAACTGGCTGAACCATATCGAGCATGACTGGGACAGTCCCCTCTGGCGGCATTGGATTCGCGAGTTCACGCGTGGCCGGGCGCTGATCCGCTATGACGAGCGCGGCAACGGACTATCCGACTGGGGCACGCCGGAATTATCACTGGACGCGTTCGTCGACGACCTCGAATGCGTTGCCGATTGCCTCAAGCTCGAAAAATTCGATCTACTGGCGATCAGCCAGGGAGCCGCGGTTGCGATCGCTTATGCGGTTCGTCACCCAGATCGCGTCGGCCGCCTGATCATCTGCAATGGCTATGCGGCAGGCTGGGCCGTGCGCGCGGACCCGACGGAGCTGGCGCGGCGCGAAGCCATGCTGACTTTGACCGAGATCGGCTGGGGAGCCGACAATCCGGCCTACAGGCAATTGTTCACCAACCACTACATCCCCGACGCGACTCCAAAGCAGATGGATTGGTTCAACGAGATGCAGCGATTGTCGGCTTCCCCCGAGAATGCGGTGAAGCTGCAGCGCGTGCTTGGCGCGATCGACGTGCGCGAGCTTTTGCCATTGGTGCGAACGCCGACGTTAATTTTCCACTCGCGCCACGACCAGGCGGTCCCATTCTCTCAGGGAGAGGAACTCGCGGCCAAAGTCCCTGGCGCTCGCTTCATCCCGCTGGAGAGCAACAACCATATCCTGCTCGAAGGCGAGCCCGCTTGGGAAATGTTCAGCGAGATCAGCGGCGAATTCCTCGACGGCCATGCCGAGGCGCTCCCGACTGGAGCGACGCTGGCCCCATCGGATATGGACAGGATTGGCTTTTGCACCACGAATGATGGCACGCAAATCGGCTTCGCATCGAGCGGAGAGGGCTTCCCGCTCGTCAAGGCGCCGAACTGGATCACCAATCTCGAGACGGACTTGTCCAATCCGACATATCGCCACTGGATCGCAGAATGTTCGAAGATCAGCAGGTTCGTTCGATCGGACATGCGTGGCTTCGGGACGTCGGAACTCGATCCGCCGGAGTTCACCTTTGAAGCGATGGTCGGCGACCTCGGCGCGGTGATTGACGAACTGGCGCTCGAAACCTGCGACCTGATCGGCATCGCGCATGGCGCTCCGATCGCGATCGCCTATGCGGCGCGGAACCCGGACCGCGTCCGCAAGCTCATCCTCGTCAACAGTTTCGCAGCCGGCTGGAGAGTCAGGCAGGACCCCGAAGAGATCGCCTGGCGAACGTCATTGATGGATATGAACCAGCGCGAGTGGGCATTCCGCCGGATCCTGCTTGGCGAGATGTTCCTGACGCTCTACTTCCCCACCGCGGACCAGGAGCTGATCGATTGGCACAATCGCCATTTCGACGAGTTTGGCCCCACCGAGAGGCTTCAGGCGATGATCGAGCTCGCCGCCGACATCGATGTTCGAAGCGAACTCTCGAAGGTTCGTGCCGAAACGCTCGTCTGCCACTCGAAGCAGGACGGCAATGCACCGCTAGCCGCGGGCCGCGCGGTCGCCGACGGAATCGCCGGCGCGAAGTTCGTCGAGCTCGATAGCCCGAACCACGTGCTGCTTGGAAATGAGCCGGCTTGGCCGGTGTTCGTGCGCGAAATGCGCGGGTTTTTGTCGCGCCCCGTTCCTCCCCATCACGGATGGGGAGGGGAACCAGCGAAGCTGTTCGAGGGGTAACTTGCGCCGGAGTCCTCGACCCCTCCACCATTCGCTCTGCGGTGAATGGTTCGCTTCCCCGAGAGCTCCGCTCGCAGGGAGAAACCTGGGTTAGCGCACCCGTGGGCCGCCGAAAGGCAGCGGCGGCGGCGGGCGGCGATCGCGGCGCGGGAGCTGAGCCTGATAGGCGACGCCGCAATGCTCGACGCAATAGGGAAAGCCGGGGTTCGCGGACTCGCCGCAGAAATGGAAATCGGGCTCACCCGGATGGCCGATCGGCCATTTGCAAATGCGATCGTTGAGTTCGAGCAGGCTCGTCTTGTCGGCAACCTCCGGACTGGGCTTTGCAGGGACGAGCCGGCGGGGCGGCGCCGGCGGAATCGGCGCCTGCTGCTCGCCAGGGCCTTGGCGGATGAATCCGCCGGGGCCGATGGAACGATATTGAAGTTCCTGTGGGGACAGGCGATGGGCGGGGCCGCGCGCCGGTGCTCCCGGGGGAGCGGCCGCTGGCGCACTTCCGGGCTTCGCCGGTGCCTCAGTCTCGGCTTTGGGTGCAACCCTGAGCGCGGCGGCAGAAGCCTGTCTCTTCGCTTCCTTCTCCTCACCGGGCTTCACCGGCGACGGACGTTGCTCCAGGCCGAGCCGGTGCGCCTTGCCGATGACGGCATTGCGGCTGACTCCGCCAAGCTCGTCGGCGATCTGGCTGGCGGTGGCGCCTTCGGCCCACATTTTCTTCAGGCGCTCGATGCGCTCTTCGGTCCACGACATATCTAAGTTTTCGCTCCAAACTTGCCCGGCTGATCACCAACCGATAGGCGCCTCTCCCGTGAACGACCAATCAGGTGATTGGGTGCGCAGCGCACCGGGCGAACTCGTACTGAAGGGCGTCAATTGGGGAGGCCTCAAGACTCTCTATATCAAGGAGGTGCGCCGGTTCTTCAAGGTCCAGCTGCAGACCGTCTGGGCGCCGGCGATCACGACCCTCCTCTATCTCGCCATCTTCACGGTCGCGCTGGGGCGCACCGGGCGCACCATCATGGGGGTCCATTTCGCGGATTTCATCGCTCCGGGCCTCATCGTCATGGCGATGATCCAGAACGCCTTCGCCAATTCGAGCTTTTCGCTGCTGGTGGGCAAGATTCAAGGCAATATCGTCGACTATCTGATGCCGCCGCTGTCGAACGGAGAGCTGATTGCGGGACTTGTCGGAGCGGCGGTGACTCGGGCCTTCCTGGTCGGCTTTGCGGTGTGGCTGGCAATGCTGCTGTGGCCGGGCGTGTCGGTGGAGATCCGCCGTCCGGAGCTGGTCTTCTGGTTCGGCCTGATGGGGGCGTTGCTGCTGTCGTTCCTGGGGCTGCTCACCTCGGTGTGGGCCGACAAGTTCGACCATGCGGCGGCGGTCACGAACTTCGTCGTCACGCCCTTATCGCTGCTGAGCGGCACCTTCTATTCGGTAAGCCAACTCTCCCCGATCTTCCAGGCGGTGAGCCATGCCAACCCGTTCTTCTATATCATCTCCGGCTTCCGCGCGGGCTTCCTCGGAACCAGCGATTCGCCGCTCCTGATCGGCGGCATTGGCCTTCTGGTACTGAACGTTATCCTGTGGGCGGCCTGCTACGCGGTGCTGAAAAGCGGCTGGAAGATCAAGAACTGAAAGTCGTTGCGAGTGCCGAACGAAGTTGAACGGCAGCTGACGAAGCCATTCAGCCTCCTCTTAGCGTGGAGGCGCCACCAAGCGCGCATCCACTGTTTCAAGGGGACATACCGATGCGCAAATTTCTCATTACTCTTTCAGCCGCCGCAACAGCGCTCACGCTCGCTTCGCCCGCTTCCGCGGATCGGCGGCGTTATGATTACGGAGCCGAGCGGTTCTATGTGTCGCGGGTGGTAGAGTTGCAGGCGACGATCAACCGGCTCGACAGTCGGGATATTCTGTCGCGACACGATGCGCGGCGTCTACGCGGTGAAGCTGCCGGCTTAAGAGCGCTGGTGGGAATCAAGGCGCGTAACGGCCTGAACACCGCCGACCGGGTCGAGCTCGACTTTCGTATTGCTCGGCTCGAGAAAGAGATCCGGCGGGAGGCCCGCGACGGTGATCGCCGCTGGGGCAACGGTCGCGACGATCGGTATCACACTCTTCCCGTCGATCAGAACGGCCGTTGGCAAGGGAACAACGGTGAAGGCGATCCGGCGTATGACAAGGGCAACGCGGACGATAACGAGGACTGAGCCCGTTCGCCATTCGATCAAGGCGAGTCGGCCATTCTCCGGCTCGCCTTGATCATTTCGTCAGTTGAACGGTGAATAACGGGCCGTTCAGACCGGAATCAACCGAGCTGGCGCACAATTCACGCATCAACTTGCTCAGAAGGAGTGCAGTGATGCGTAAGGTTCTCATTTCTCTTGCAGCCGCTGGAGCGGCGGTCGCCATGGCGGCGCCCGCTTCAGCGCAATATTTCCCCGCGCGCCAGGGCTATGGTTATGGATACGGCAATGTCCGCGCGCTGCAGGCCCGGATCGACGGCATTCAGCGGCAGATCGAAAATCTGCGCGTGCGCCGGATGATCACCCGCGGCGAAGCGAACGACCTACGTCATGAGTCGCGCGACCTTGAGCGGCGACTCTACCGCAATGGCCGAGACGGGCTCAATTACAATGAGATCCGTAACGTCGAGTATCGGATCGCGCGTCTCGAGCGGCACGTGAACCACGAGGTTCGTGACGGTAACCGTTGGGGCTCCAACGGCAATTACGGGTCGAACGGCAATTACAGTTACAGCGACCGTGACCGCGACGGCCGCAACGACCGCTACGAAGACGATCGAGGTCGCGATCACGACGATTAATCGCGACCGGACACGATCAAAGCGAAGGGCGCTTGGAAGGATTTCCAGGCGCCCTTTTTCATGTCGTTCAGCGACGGTTTTGCCCTTTCCGGCGCGGCTGTCTATAGGCGGCGAAAGCGGCCGGGGGCCGCTCCGCCACAGATCATTTTGGGAGCTGCTCTGAAATGGCCATCACGCCGCTCATGCCCGTTTATCCGCGCTCGCCTGTCCGCCCAGTGCGTGGCGAGGGTGTCTATCTCTATGGCGAGCAGGGCGAAAAATATCTCGATTTCGCGGCGGGAATCGCCGTCAATCTGCTGGGTCACGGTCATCCGTATCTGACCAAGGCGATCCAGGACCAGGCGGCGACCCTGATGCACGTGTCGAACCTTTACGGATCACCGCAGGGGGAAGCGTTCGCGCAGCGGCTCGTCGACCTCACTTTCGCCGACACGGTCTTTTTCACCAATTCGGGCGCGGAAGCCGTCGAATGCTCGATCAAGACGGCGCGGCGCTACCACTATGCCAAGGGCAATGCCCACAAGCACAACCTCATCACCTTCTCGAATGCCTTCCATGGG
>JBKPON010000227.1:0-10369 GCA_046733135.1 Pseudomonadota bacterium
GTGAGCAGCTCGTCCACATGCTTTTGCGTTTCCAGCAGAGTCGCCTGGACGTTCGAAGACGCAGGGCCGAGCTCCTGCTCGAGCACATAGGCCCGGATCGCTTCGGGCAGGACCGTCAGGTTCATATTGGCCAGCACCGCGATGCCGAGCTTCCGCTCCGGAACCAATACGATGATCGCGCGCACGCCGTCGAGCGCTCCGCCCTTTTCGATCACCTTCGCGCCGTGGAAATAATAATAGCCCCAGCCCATGGTGAAACCGAAGCCGGTCTCCTGACTGATCGGCGGCGCTTCGGCGAAGGAGATTTCGGAGACGATGCTGGGCTCGAACATGTCTTCGACCGCCTTGGCGGTAAGGACCGGTTTGCCGTCGAGCTTACCTTCGGCCAATAGCATGCGCATGTAGCGCGACAGGTCCGACGCGGTGGACAAGACCGAACCGGCGGCGCCCATCACGATTTGAGTCGAAGGCCTGATCGCCTGGACGCGGCCGTTGACCCGACCGTACGTGCCCGAGCGATTGTCGTCCTTGGGCGCCGTCAGCACGGAGGCGGCGGAGCGGGTCATTCCCAACGGCGTCAGCAGCCGGCTCTGGACCACGTCGTTCCAGCTCGATCCCGAAACGCGCGCGGCGACTTCTCCGGCGGCGAAAAACCCGAGGTTCGAATAAAGGGCCTTGTCGCGGAAGCTGGCCGCCGGGGGCACGAAACGAATCCGGCGCAGCGCCTCGCGCCGATCAAATCCGACCTCGCCCAGCAGATCGCCGCTGAACGCCGGCAGGCCGGTGCGATGCGCGAGCAGGTCGCGCGTCGTCGCGTGCCGCGTCGGATAGGGATCGTAAAGCGCGAACTCCGGCAGATGGGTGATGACCTCGTCATCCCAGTCGAGCTTGCCTTCCCCCACCAGTGCCGCGAGAACAGCGGCGGTGACCGTCTTGGTGACCGATGCGATCTGGAACACAGTATTCTCGTCTACCGGTGCATTCTCGCCCACTCGCCGGGTCCCGTAACCCTTGAGGAAGACGGTCTTGCCGTCCTCGACGACCGCGACCGACGCACCAGGCACGCTATAATCGCTCATGGCCTTCTGGATGAACGCATCGAGACCGGCCGTCGGATCAGGAGCGGGTGCGGGCGCGGCTGAACTGGCCGTGGCGGCCGGCGCGGTGGCACTAACCGCAAGGGCGCTTCCGAAGAGAAGCGCGAGCATCACTTTACGCAGGACCATCATTACCCCCCTTGTTGAACGGCCTATTTCTCGGGTGTCGCGTTCGACTCTTTCTCAGGTGCCCCGGTCTCTCCCGAATAGGTCCAACTGGCGATCTTCCACTTCTCGCCCGCCTTCTTGGCGACGAAGGTCATGCTTCCGTCGGCAGCCATCTTCTGACCGTTCTGAGTGAACCTGTATGTCGTGGGAAGCACGATATAGGCGCTCGTGCCGTCGCTGTTCGCCTGCATCGGCTTGCCATAATCCACGCGACCGCCCGTCACTCCCTTGGCTTTCGCGTCCGCCGCATAATCGTCGAGCCATTGCTTCGCGGAGCCCCTGCCGCTCCAGATATGCCGCCCGAACTCATCGACGATCATGGCGTCGTCCGCATGCGCCGCGACGAAGGCGTTGACGTCGCCGCGGTTAAATTTGTCCATGATCGTCGTGACGAAGGTTGTCGCATCCTCGGCCGGCCCGGCGGCGGCCGGAGCGACCGGCAGCAACAACGAAATCGCTGCAGTCACGACGAGCGAAGATCTGCGCATGGGGCACCCCCAAGGATCGGCCTGTCGATGCGAACAGGAGGCGCGCCGACCGGAGCGCGCGGAACGCGGCTAGCTGCGCTCCCGGCCCCGGAGCTGTCAAGCTGACGGCGGAGTTAGCTGTTGAGCTCGTGCCAGCTCTTTTCGCTGACCTCTACTCCGTGTTTCTTCGCCGCCCTTTTGATTCGCTTCCAGGCCTCGTCGCGTTCGGCATCGCTCACACCTTCAACCTGATTGAAGCGTGCTATCGCGTTGCGCACGTGGCTGGCGTTGTGAAGTGGTTCCTTGCGCTCCTTGGGAAAGGCGAATTGGTCCTCGTCCAGCCGGTCGCGCTGAGCTTCGCTAAGTTCGGCCATAACTATCTCCCTTCAATAGCCCACAACGCGCCAGCGGCGGTAAGGCCGCATGAACTTTGCTCGGGCTATGGGAATGAAGTCCGGCCCGGACTATGGAGCCCTTCAAGGAGGCCCCGATGCTGTTCCTGGTTGCCGGAATCCTCAAACCGAATGTGGAGGATCGCCTGCTCGAATTTCACACGGAGTTCAACGAGCACCTCTCCCAGTCCGCGATCAGGCTTGCCGGCTTATTGCGGGACCGGGACGGGCACAGGAAAGGCTATCTCGCCTTCCTCGAGGCCAAGGATTTCGATGAGGCCGAATCCTTCCTTGGACAGAGTCCCTTCTACAAGAACGACCTGTACGAACGTGTGGAAGTAGCGGAATTCAACCCCGAGGTCGGTATCCTGGAGTAAGAGGAGCAGGCGGCCGGCTCCTCACCCGATCAGGCGGCCAGCCGAACGGTCTCGCCGATCGCCGAATCCAGCGCCTGCTGCCGGAGTTCGGGGCTGAGGTTGAGTCCCTCGGCGACGACGAACTCGGGCTCGATTCCGATGAAGTTGAACACCCCGCGCAAATACGTCTCGAGGTGCTCGAGCGCCGAAGCAGCCGAACCTTCGCTGTAGATGCCGCCACGCGCGAGGGCGATGATCACCCGCTTGCCCCTCGCCAGACCCTCGGGCCCCTTCTCCGTGTAGCGGAAGGTGCGGTCGGCGATGACGATCCGATCAATCCAGGCCTTGAGCTGCGTCGGCAGGGTGAAATTGTACATCGGCGCGCCGATGACGACGGTGTCGGCGGCGAGGAATTCGTCGAGCACGGACGTATCGGCGAAGGCGTCCAGCGTCAGGTGCGCAAGCGGCTCAGCGGCGAGATCGCGGTACACAACCTCCTCGCCCCATTGAGCGCTCCTGAGCTGCTCGACGATCGATCGCGAAATTGCACGGCTCGCGCTGCCTTGGCCGTTGATGCTGGCGTCGATATGCAAGATGGTCACTATTGCCTCCTAGGTATGGATTTGTTACCGAGGCACCCTAAATAACCACCGAAGAAACGCCCGCAAGAACGCACTTTTTTGTGGCAGACGAACAAATTTGTGAGCCGCGAACACCGCTGTGACACGGTATCACCCAAGTGACTGGAGAGCGCTGTGAAGGACCCCAACAACCCCGGCTGCCGGGCCATCAGTGAGATTCTCAATCGCGTTGGCGATAAATGGAGTGTGCTGATCGTGGGCACGCTCGCCGAGGGCTCGAAGCGGTTCAATCAGCTTCGCCGCGAGATTCCCAGCATATCGCAGCGCATGCTGACCCTTACGCTCCGTGGGCTCGAGCGTGACGGGCTCGTTACCCGCACCGTCACTCCATCCATTCCGCCTCGCGTCGATTACGAGCTGACCGAGCTCGGGCGATCGCTGCAGGGTCCTGTGATGGCGCTGGCCGACTGGGCAATCGCCAACATCGACGCGGTGTACGTTGCGCAGACGCGCTTCGACGCACTGCACGACAAGGCCGAGGCGGCCTGAGCCCCCAAGCTTGTCGAAGGGCTCCCATTGTTCTTAATGCCGAAGGCTGAGGACGGCGCTTCGACCGGCCCTGCCCGAACGGAGTGTGTTGATTGCTGAAGCCAGTCGCCACCGACATCGATGCGCTAAAATTGCTTGATGAGCGCCTGCGCTGGTTGTCCGCCTGGACCATCCACCACGCCAACCACATAAGAGAGAATGCGGACGGGCTGAAGGTCGGCGGCCATCAGGCAAGCTGCGCCTCGATGACGGCGATCATGGCCGCGCTCTATTTCCATGCGCTTGGGCCCACCGACCGTGTGGCAGTGAAGCCCCATGCCGGTCCAGTGCTGCACGCTGTCCATTACCTGCTCGGCTCGCAATCGCGCGAGGCGCTGGAGAATTTCCGCGGCTTCGGCGGAGCGCAAAGCTATCCGAGCCGGACCAAGGACAAGATCCCCGTCGACTTCTCGACGGGTTCGGTGGGCCTCGGAGTCGCGGTCACGCTCTTTGCCAGCCTCATTCAAGACTATCTGACTGCGCACGGCTGGATGGAAGAGGGGGATCGCGGTCGCTTCGTCGCGCTGATCGGCGATGCGGAACTTGATGAGGGCAACGTCTACGAAGCGCTGATCGAGGGCTACAAGCACGACGTCCGCAATCTCTGGTGGATCGTCGACTACAACCGCCAGAGCCTCGATGCGACCAGCGCCGATCGGATGTTCGAGCGCTTTGACGACATCTTTCGAAGCTGCGGCTGGCGAGTGGTTGAGCTGCGCTATGGAAAGACGCTGCAATCGGCGCTCCGCAATCACAAGGCGTTGAAGAACTGGTTGGAAGGCCTCTCCAACGCGGAACTGTCAGCGCTGCACTATCAGGGCGGGGCCGCTTGGCGAGAGCGGATCAAGCAAGATCTCGGCACCAAGGCCGCGGCCTTCCTCAAGAAGCATGACGATGCCGCGCTCGCGTCGCTGTTTACCGATCTAGGCGGCCACTGCATGGAGTTGTTGGTCGAGGCCTTCGATGCGGCACAGGACGACGTCCCTACCCTCTTCATCGCGTGGACTGTCAAAGGCCACGGACTGCCGTTCGCCGGCCACAAGGACAATCACGCTGGGCTGATGAATCCAACGCAGATGAACGCCTGGCGCGAAACGATGGGCGTGCGTGAAGGCCGTGAGTGGGAGCCGCTGGAAGGCGTCGGCGACAATGCCCGGGGCGGCCTTGAAGCCCTTATCGAGCAAAGCCGCGTGGCCCGCGCCAAAGGTCAGCGGGCATTCGGCAAAATATCCATTCCCGCGATCCCCGCGCCCGCCGGGGAGGAGCAATCGACTCAGGCCGCCTTTGGTCGAATCCTCCTCGATCTCTCCAAGGCCGGGGGCGATCTAGCCGACCGCGTCCTCACCACGTCACCCGACGTCACCGTCTCGACGAACCTGGGTGCGTGGGTCAACCAGCGCGGTCTCTTCCGCCGCCGCGAACTGGTTGACGTTTTTGCGCGATCAAAGATTGCCTCAGCGCAAAAATGGTCGGCAACAAATAAAGGTCAACACATCGAGCTCGGCATTGCGGAGAGCAATCTTTTCCTGATGCTCGCCGCCGGCGGCCTTTCCGCCGATCTGTTCGGGGCTCGCCTCTTCCCGATCGGCACGCTCTACGACCCGTTCATCGCCCGCGGGCTCGATGCCTTGAATTACGCTTGCTATCAGGACGCGCGCTTCCTCGTCGTCGCGACCCCCAGCGGAATTACCCTTGGTCCCGAGGGCGGCGCGCACCAGTCGATCAACCCCCCGCTCATCGCGCTCGGCCAGCCGGGGCTGCGGCATTACGAGCCGGCCTATGCCGATGAACTCGCGGTCATGATGGAAGAAGCCTTCCGACTGATCGACGACCCGGATGGGGAAAGCACCTACCTCCGCCTCTCGACTCGTTCGATCCTCCAGGTCGACCGCGCCGACGAGAGCTGGCGCGAAGGTGCACTCAAGGGCGGCTATTGGCTGCGGAAGCCTGATGCGGGAACGGAGGCCGCCATTGTCGCCATGGGAGCGGTCATGCCCGAAGCCTTCGCCACCTGGGAGGAGCTTAAGGACGACGTTCCCGGCCTCGGCCTTCTCGCCGTCACTTCTCCCGACCTTCTTCACCGCGGTTGGACAGCGACTCAAGCGGCGCGCTGGCGCGGCGAAATCAGGCCCAGCCACGTCGAGCAACTCCTCTCAAATCTCGCGCCTTCCGCCGGTCTCGTGACCATCGCCGACGCGGCGCCCGCATCGCTGTCTTGGCTCGGTGGCGTGCTTGGGCAGCGTGTTGCGTCGCTCGGCGTCGAAAAGTTCGGCCAGACCGGCAGCCTCGTCGACCTTTATGCCGCGTACCGCCTCGACGGCGCCGCGATCACCGAGGCCACAGCGGAGCTCTTACTGTCGGCAGGCTAGGGTAATTTTATCGGCACGTAATAATCGGGAATGATCACTCGCGCCGTTGGTGATACGGAGTGAATTTCATCCGCAAATTTCCGCACGTTCTCGAGGTTTTCCTGTCGCGATGCCCCAGAATCCCAATGGGTGGGGAGAACGATCGGCGGATTGCCGATTGCATTCATCAACCGATCTGCATTTCGATAATTTTCGGCCCTCGACGTCCCCGCGCCAAGGATAGCAATATCCGGTCTTAGCCCGTGCAACTCGCGATCGAGGTAGTTCATGCCTCCCATGATCAGAATTTCGTGTCCGCCGATCCGCAGCAGATACATCAATGTTCCGCCCTCTTGAAAAGCACTGAAGCGAAGAGGGGCTTTCAGGCCGGCCGGCGGACTGCCTGCCCATTGCGAGTTGTTGTAACGCTTTCCGTAGAGCGCCGAGTGGATGCTGGGGATCACCCTAAGGGAAAAGTCACCGAAATCGAAGTCTTCGCCGCCCCGGACCACGATCAACTTCTCGTCCGGCACACCATAGGCCTTGGCGATGTTGGCTGCGCCCTCATGCCCGATGATCACAGCGCCATATTTGTTGGAGATGTACGGCGCCTCAAGAGCGTGATCTACGTGAGCGTGCGTAATCAGAACATAGTCAGCCTTTTTGATATGTCGGTCGATTTCCGCAGTGTCTGGAGTGATGATTGGATCATCACCCGGGGGTGGCCCATTTGCCTGATTCCGAAAACGAACGCCCGTGAGAAATGGGTCGACCAAGATCACCTTGCCGCTAGCTTCAATCTGCCACCCGGCAAATCCAAAATATGTGAAAGTGACTGACGGCCTCGTGATCGACGACTTGGCAGTATCTTGCGAGCGCGCAACCGCGGGAACTTGCACGAGGAGAGCGGCGGCGACGGCGCAGGCGATATTTCTCTGTTTCAATGAGACAATCCCGCGACCCCTGTTGCAGCTCCTGGGCAGTTTATTGTGCAATTCGACCTTCGCTTCCGCTCGAGATCATACGGCGAGTGCGGCGGTTTCGACCAAGTTGATGCGCCTTTGATCGGAAAGCCGTGCCTTCGTCATCATTGCGGGCGCCGCTAGCCGCCGGAGACATTGCTCCAGAACGGATGAATGGTCCGCCTTTCATCAATCTTTCTCTAACTATGAATCACGCGGAATATTTTCGGAGCTGGTTTTGCCACCATTGGACCATTTGACGGTGCCGGCGCGTCTGCGGCAGGCGCGATGCGATGTGATCCAGGCGCAATTCCGCGCCGAGGAGAAGCCGCCCTCGTCGACCGGGCGCGAGTCCACTCCTGCGATATCGATCCGCCGCAAAAATCCGCCGCCAATTCCACAGGCGTTGGTCCCCACCGACGATTTGCTGAAACTACCCTCGCAGAAGAGCTCGAATATGCCCGGCGAATGATCCAGACGACGGGCGACACATTGTCGTCCGACCCCAATCTTGTCATGCGCCACCTGGTCTTGCTGCAGTCAGTCGACATCGTCGGCCAGATCCTCGGCCACCTCGCCGACGTCATCCGTTCGAGCGACCCCGATGGCGCGGTCGAGCGGATCGGCATGTGCGAATTGAAGGGCCGCCTGAAGCGGTCGGGAGGAGTCTGAGCAACCGTGCGGATGCCCGGCGAACGATTGCCCTTTGCCGGGGGCATGTCCTACAGCGGCCGATATGCCCGGGCGTTTTTTCGATGAGTGGCAGGTGGGCGATAAGGTCGCGCACGCGGTCACCCGCACGGTGACCGAGACGGACAACGTCCTCATCTCGACGCTCACCCACAATCCGCAGCCGATGCATCTCGACCGCGAAGTCGCGGCTCAGTCCGAATTTGGCCAACCGCTGGTCAACTCCGTCTTCACCTTCGGCCTGATGATCGGCGTCAGCGTGGCGGACACGACGCTCGGCACGCTCGTGGCCAACCTCGGTTACGACAAACTCACCTTCCCCAACCCGGTGTTCGTCGGCGACACATTGCGCAGCGAAAGCGAATGCATCGGGATGCGCGAAAGCAAATCCCGACCAAATGCGGGCATCGTCACCTGGGCCCACCGCAGCTACAACCAACGGGGCGAGCTGGTGTGTGAGTGCACGCGCACCGCGTTGCTGCTCAAGAAGGCGTCATGACGCCGCGCAGCTGGCTGTTCGTTCCAGCGGACAGCGAGAAAAAGATCATGAAAGCGCTCGACAGCGATGCGGACGCCATCATCTTCGATCTCGAGGACAGTGTTGTGCCGGCGATGAAGCCGGTCGCCCGCGACGTGCTCAAGACGCTGCTCAAGCGCACCGGCGGCCCACAATGGTGGGTGCGCATCAACCCGCTGGGCAGCGAATTTCACAAGGACGATCTCGATCTGATCGGCATCGCCGATCTGCACGGCATCGTCCTCCCCAAGGCCGAGAGCGGCGCCGATGTGATCGAGCTCGCGCACCGAACGGGAACGATCCCCATTCACGCAATCGTGACTGAAACGGCGGCGAGCCTGTTCAACCTTCTCTCGTATCGCAACCCCGCTTCGCCGCTCGCGGCGATGAGCTGGGGCGCGGAGGATCTTTCGGCCGCGCTTGGCGGCGCATCCAAATTTGATGGGAATGGCGAACTCAGCTTCACATACCGGCTCGCCCGTTCGCTATGCCTTGCAGGGGCAGTCGCGGCGGGCGTGCAGCCGGTCGATGGAGTCTTCGCCGACTTCCGCGACGACGAAGGGTTGCGCAGCGAAGCAGAGGCCGCGGCCCACGAGGGCTTCACCGGCAAGCTGGCGATCCACCCCGCGCAGGTGCCGGTGATCAATGCCGCCTTCACGCCGTCCGACGCAGAACTGCAACATGCCCGGGCCATCGTTGCAGCGTTCGAGGCGGAACCGAACGCGGGAGTGCTCAGCGTCGACGGCAAGATGGTCGACCGCCCGCATCTCCTTCAGGCTCGGCGCGTTCTCGAGCGCGGAACCCGATAGAAGGAGCGAGAATGGCCGAAGCGGTGCATCCTGTTCCCGAGGGATTTGACGCCCGAATCGGGCCGAGCGAACTCGCCGAGCTTAACGACCTCGCCAGTGCCGATCCCGATCGCTTTTGGCTCGATCAGGCGCGGCGCCTCACCTGGAACAAGTTCCCGACGAAGGCAGGCGATTGCTCCTTCGACGAGCACGACTTCAAAATCCACTGGTTCTCGGACGGCGAGCTCAACCTTTCGGTTAATTGCCTCGACCGACATCTCGCTGAACATGGCGACCGAACGGCTCTGATCTTCGAAGCCGACGAGCCCGGAACTGGCCGCACTGTCACCTATCGCGAGCTCTATGAAGAAACCTGCCGTTTCGCGAACCTACTCAAAGCGCGCGGGGTCAAGCGGCACGACCGGGTGATGATCTATATGCCGATGATCCCCGAAGCGGCGGCGGCGATGCTGGCCTGCGCGCGGATCGGAGCGATCCATTCGGTGGTGTTCGGCGGCTTCTCGCCCGAGAGCCTCGCCGGCCGAATTGCGGATTGTGACGCCTGCGCAGTCATCACTGCCGACGAGGGCGTGCGAGGCGGCAAGACCATCCCGTTGAAGCGTAATGTCGATGAAGCGCTTGCGGCCCGCGACGTCTCAACGGTCGTGGTCGTCACGCGCACCGGTGCCGACGTGCCGATGAAGGACGGGCGGGACATTCGCTACTCCGATCTGCGCGACACACTTCCGACCGAGTGCAACCCCGAGATCATGAACGCGGAGGACCCGCTCTTCATTCTCTACACTTCGGGTTCGACTGGAAAGCCGAAGGGCGTCGTTCACGCCGTCGGAGGCTATGCGGTCTGGGCCGCGACGACTTTCGACTGGGTCTTCGACTACCGCCCCGACGACATCTTCTGGTGCACGGCCGACGTCGGCTGGATTACGGGGCACAGCTATGTCGTCTACGGCCCGCTGGCGATGCGTGCGACGAGCGTGATGTTCGACGGCGTTCCCAACTATCCGGATTTCGGCCGATTCTGGGAGACGGTGGACCGCCTTGGAGTGACGATCTTCTACACCGCACCGACCGCGATCCGCGCCCTGATGCGCGAGGGCGAGCAGCCGGTGAAGCGCCACAGCCGCAAGTCGCTGCGCCTGCTCGGCACCGTCGGCGAGCCGATCAATCCGGAAGCCTGGGAGTGGTACTGGCGCGTGGTCGGCGACGGTCGTTGCCCGATCGTCGACACATGGTGGCAGACCGAGACAGGCGGAATCCTCATTTCCCCCTTCCCAGGCGCGACCGAGTTGAAGCCCGGCTCGGCGACCAAGCCTCTGCCCGGGGTCGAGCCGTTGCTCGTCGACGCCAGCCATAACGTCCTCCAAGGTGCTGCAAGCGGCAATCTCTGCATCGCC
>JBKPON010000228.1:0-24870 GCA_046733135.1 Pseudomonadota bacterium
GCTCCACGGGAGGACAGTATTGTCGTGGCGATCGATTCCGAGCCCGTGAGCAGGGATCGACAGTTCCAGAGCCCGCCTGCCTTCTTGGCGAGTGGATCCCGTATCGCCGCTAGGCGCGGCTCGGAACTTGGTCGCTAATCCAACCTCGATGGTCTTAAGCACCTTTCACCTGTGTCTTTCCCGACCGCTAGGCGGTTTTTTCCCGGTTCCGATCGAGGCGCCTTTGCGTCCGCGGTTACAACATTGCAACGGACCAACGATTTGTTATGGTAGCGTTATCATACAAGCGCGGGGAGTGATATGACAAAGGCGCGTGCTCTGGCCGTCGTTGCGCTCGCGGCGGTGGTCGCGACGTCTACGTCCGCCGCACAGTCACCTCTGTCAGCCATGCTCTACAAGGACCCGCGTCAGCCCGCCGAGCGACGGGTCGAAGACTTGATCTCGCGAATGACGCTCGATGAAAAGATCGCGCAGCTGCTGACGATCTGGGACCAAAAAGCAAAGGTCCAAACCGCGGAGGGGCACTTCTCGCCCGAGAAGGCGTCGCAGGCCTTCCCCAATGGGATCGGCGGCTTTGCACGGCCTTCGGACAAGCACGGCGTCGAACCTTCTAACGGCGCAGCAGGGGCGGCGCCGGGGATCAACCGCGATGCCCGGGACACGGCGGATTATATCAATGCGGCGCAGCATTGGGCGGTCGAGCGGACGCGGCTCGGTATTCCCATCCTCATGCACGAGGAGGCACTGCACGGCTATGTGGCGCGCGGGGCCACGAGCTTTCCGCAGGCGATCGCGCTTGCGAGCACGTGGGACCCCGACCTCGTCACGCAAGTCTTCTCGGTCGCCGCGCGCGAGATGCGTGCGCGCGGCGCATTCCTCGCGCTCGCGCCCGTGGTTGACGTCGCGAAAGATCCACGCTGGGGCCGAATCGAGGAAACTTATGGCGAGGATCCCTACCTCGTCGGTCAGATAGGGCTTGCTGCGCTCCGCGGCTTCCAGGGTCCGACCCTTCCCCTCCCTTCCGATAAGGTGCTGGCGACATTGAAGCACTTCACGGGCCATGGCGCCCCCGAAAGCGGCACCAACGTCGGGCCGGCCCATGTCGGGGAACGCGAGCTCAGGACCGACTTCTTCCCGCCATTCGAACGCGCGATCCATGCCTATCCCGTGCAGTCGGTGATGGCGTCGTACAACGAAATTGATGGGGTGCCGTCGCACGCGAATGGCTGGTTGCTGAACCGCGTCCTGCGCGGCGAGTGGGGGTACCAGGGTGCAGTCGTCAGCGACTATTACGGAATTCGGGAGCTCGTGACGCGGCATAAGATGTTCGGGAGCATCGCCGATGCGACGGAACGCGCGATCAAATCCGGCGTGGACGTCGAGACCCCGGACCCCGAGGGGTTCATCCATCTCCCGGGGCTCGTTCGCGACGGGCGCGTTCCCCAGTCGCTAATCGATAATGCCGTTCGGCGGGTGCTTCGGCTGAAGTTTGAATCGGGATTGTTCGACAACCCGTATCCCGATGTCGAATCGGCCGAAGCCAAGACGGCCGCACCGGATGCCATCGCGCTCGCCCGCGAAGCTGCCGATCGGGCAATCGTCCTGCTCAAGAACGACAAGCGGCTCCTTCCGCTAGATGCGTCGAAGATTCGGCGAATGGCCGTGGTTGGCACGCATGCCCGCGACACGCCCATCGGCGGCTACAGCGACGTTCCCAAGCATGTGACGAGCGTGCTCGAGGGGATGCAGGAGGCAAGCAGAGGCCGTTTTGTCGTCGATTATGCCGAAGGCGTGCGCCTGACCGAAAGCCGGTGCTGGTCATGCGACGAGGTGAAGCTCGTTCCTGCATCCGTGAACCGCAACTTGATTGCCCAGGCTGTACAGACCGCCCGAAAAGCCGATGTCATCGTGATGGTTCTTGGCGACAACGAGCAGACCAGCCGCGAGGCCTGGGCCGACAATCACCTCGGCGACCGTTCGTCGCTCGATCTCGTCGGCCAGCAGGAGGAGCTCGCGCGGGAAATCCTGGCGCTCAACAAGCCGACGGTTGTCTTGCTACTGAACGGCAGGCCGCTATCGGTAAATTATCTGGCCGAGCGCGCGCCCGCTCTCCTTGAGGGCTGGTATCTCGGCCAGGAAACGGGGCACGCCGTCGCCGACGTCCTGTTCGGCAAGGTGACCCCAGGTGGAAAGCTGCCGGTCTCCATACCCCGCTCGGTGGGTCAGCTCCCGCTTTTCTACAATCACAAACCGACGTCCAGGCGCGGATTTCTATTCGACACAACTGAGCCGCTCTTTCCATTCGGATTCGGACTCAGCTACACGACCTTCGACATCTCGGCGCCACGCGTGACCAGGCCGAGCATAGCTGCTGGACAGCCTGCTCAGATCGAGGTGGATGTTGCGAATAATGGGACTCGCTCCGGCGACGAGGTGGTGCAGCTGTACGTGCACGACGATGAGGCTTCGGTTACCCGGCCGGTACTGGAATTGAAAAGATTCCAGCGGGTCACACTTGCGCCGGGAGAGAGACGCACGATCCGCTTCGACCTGCAGCCTGACGACCTTGCGGTCTGGAACCCCGACATGAAGCATGTGGTCGAGCCGGGGACGTTCACCATATCCTCCGGCCCCAATTCGGTCGACCTCAAGAGCGCCAAATTGACGGTCACCCGCTAACTCCCAGGCGTTACCGGGCACATTGCCGCGAGCCTGCCGGCGAAATCCGTGCGGGCGGGGAGTCTCATTCCTCGCGCCACAACTTTGTCCTCGAGCCCCTTGGGCTCGGCAGGCAAGCTCGGATCGACTTGATCCTTATATACCCGATCCTGTTCTGCCTTGGACAAGTCGACGAACCGGAAACCGGATGCACGGTACAGGTCGATGAGCTGGGGCAGCATTTGCGCCTCGAACGCGCTATCGTGCAGCAGGACAACGTAAGGAATGTCGCGCCCATAGAGCCTGTGCGACAGTTCTCTCGAATAAGCGATGCCCTCTCGCGCCGCCTGCAGGTATGTCTGCTCGAGCTCGGCAATTGCATGAGCATCGCCGGTTGCCCGGCAGCGGGCGTAGGGCGGCGTCCACTGCCAGTCGGCAAAATCCATGGTGACGGCTGCGATATGATAGCCGTGCCGCGCCAGCACCGCGCGCGCCGCCGCGCGCTTCTGTTCAGATTCACCCTCGTCCAGGAACGGATAGCGGAACCAGCGCCAGTCGGTTCCGCCACCGAGCTGCCGAAGGATCGGCTCATTCTTGACCAGCTCCTGTTCGAACTCGGCGGGACTCATTTCCTTGAGCCAGCGATGGCCCCAGCCATGATTGGCGAGCGATAGCCCGGCGGCCCGCCACGCCCGAAGGACGGCAAGCGTCTCCGGTTGCTCGGCGGTCCAGTGGGCATTAACGAAACCGTAGGCCGGCACCCGCGCGTTGGCCAACGCAGCAATCACGCCACTGGCGACGCTCTGGGGCGTGTCGCCTGTCGGGATAGGTCCGTGCACGGGTAGATCGTCGATCGTCAGCGCCACCTCCAGGGTTTGCGGCCGCTGCGGGGTCGCACAAGAGGCCAGCAGAGAACACGCTGCCGCTACCAGGTTGCGGATCAGACGGTTATTTCGCAGGGTTCCGACGCGGCTCGAGCGAGGTACTTTTTTCGCGTGATACTGGTCCATCTTCACTCGCTCCTCCTGAAGCTTTGTCGTGCGCATAAAGGCCGAAAACGGCTCCCACGAATCCGCCCGCCCGTTTGGTACTCAAGACGGTGCCGTCCGCGTTGCGAAACAACGTGTGCCAGTGCCGGCCATCAGCGCTCCAGCCGAAATCGTAGGAATGGCCACGTGCCTCGATGCGCAGGTGCACGGGAGCTTGGGTGCTTAAGGGAAGTGGCACGCTCGCGAGCACCGTTCCGTCGGCAGGCTCCTGCATGCCCGCGCGGCGGCGGAGACGAACGACGCGCGTTCCGTTTTCCCGCCCGATCGCAAGGAAATACCAATGTTCATCATTCTGTAGAGCGACCATGCCGGCTTCGGCGAGATCGCTCTTCGGTTTGAAGCTCAGCCTAGTTGTCGCCACCGCGTTGAGGTGCTGTTGCCGGCGCGCAAGCAAAGAGGGGTTTCCAAGTTCCCCTAAGGCCACTCCGCGCGCATCGAGGTGAAGCGCTCCGTCCGCAATGCGCCACCATTTTCCTTGCCGGTTGCGCAGCATCATCCAGTAGGGACGAAGCATGTGGTTGTTGAACTCGTCGCGCACAGCAAAATCGCCGCGCGTGGGCATCGGAGGCTTTGGTCCGGTTTGTAAATTGGGCCGAAGAGCCACCCACGGCACGCGTTCTCCAGCCTGCGTGATTCGCGGCCAGCCGTCCTTCCATCGCACCGGCAAAAGGAAGGTTTCGCGGCCCGTGTTGAAGTTTCCTCGTGCGTCATATGGGCGGACGCCCAGAAACATCGCCCACCATTCCCCGCCCGCGGGACGGACAAATGACGCGTGGCCCACGGACGTGATTGGTTTTGGCCGATCGACCGGAAGATCCCGTTGCGTCAGGATTGGATTGTCCGGGGCCGGCAAGTAGGGACCGCTGATCTTGTCGCTTCGGAAGACCACTTCCGAATGGTTCTCTTCAGTGCCGCCTTCGGCAGCAATGAGGTAGTAAAAACCATCCTTCTTGAAGATGTGCGGGCCTTCGATCCAGATGGGGTTCTGATCCGGGTGGACTCCCCCGTCGACCAGGACCCGCCGCGGCCCAAACACTTTCAGGCGCTCCGGGTCGAACTGTTGCAGCCAGATGGCGCGATGTCCCTCGTAGCGCGGCGGGCCTAGCGGCGGACCGTTGTTGAGGATCCAGGCGCTCCCGTCATCGTCGAAGAAGAGCGAAGGATCGATCCCGTCGATTTCAGGCAGCCAGACGGGGTCGGACCAGGGCCCCACGGGGTTGCGGGCCGTAATGACGAAGTTGTCGCCGCAGCCGACGCAGGTGTTCGCGATATAAAAGCGGCCGTCGTGCCAGCTGATGTCCGGAGCAAACACGCCTTGCCCCATTCCCATGCCCTTCAGTTGCAATTGCGAGGGGCGGTCGATCGCATTCCCGATTTGCGTCCAGTTCACGAGATCGCGGCTGCGCCACACCGGGATGCCCGGAAACCAGGCGAAGGTCGAATTCACGAGATAATAGTCACGGCCGACCCGCACGACGCTCGGATCGGGATAGAATCCCTGAATGACGGGATTGGCGTATTCGGCCCTTCTTGGCCGAGGCAGCCGATCATCGCCTCTATATTCGAACCAATCAAACCGGGCCGGCGGGTCTCTGGCCTGCACCGACGGCGCCGACATAAGTGCGAGAACAGCAACGCCCATACGCATTGATGCCGCCGTCAGAAGAGCAGAATCCCGCGCCGTCATTCGGGCAGCTTCGCCCGTTCATTCACGACGAACTCGCCGGAGATGGACGGCGAATGGGACTCGGGCTGACCTCCGCCGATTGCCACGCTGTATGTCCCGGCAGGTACGACGATTTCGCCGCGATCCGTGACCATGCTGAGATCGCGTGCTCCAAGGTCGAAAGTGACCGTCTTCCTGGCACCCGGCTCGAGGTGAATGCGACGTATGCCGCGCAGGGCTCGAATTGGAGCTCCCGGCACATGGGGGAATTTAAGGTACAATTGCACGACTTCGTCGCCAGCAAGTTGGCCTTTATTGGTGACCTGCACGGATGCATGCAGCGGGTCACCGGCACGGATCGGCGTGCCCGGCAGGGCGAGATCGTCGTAGTCGAACTTCGTATAGCTTAGCCCATAGCCGAACGGCCAAAGCGGCTGGCGGTCAAAGTAGCGGTAGGTGCGTCCTTTCATCGAATAGTCTTCGAATTTCGGCAGCTGCCGCACGTCCTCGTAGAAGGTGACCGGCAGCCGCCCGGCCGGGTTGTTTCGACCGCTCAGGGTATTGGCGACGGCAGTCCCGCCTTCTTGCCCCGGATACCAAGCCTCAAGGATCGCACTTGCATGCTCCTTCTCCCAGCGCGCCGCCAACGCACTACCGTTCAGCAGTACCACGACGAGGGGCTTTCCCGTCGAAGCTACAGCGCGGACGAGCGCTTCTTCCGGATCGGGCATGTCGATGCTGGTTCGATCTCCGCCCTGGAAGCCTGGCTCGCTGACTGGCATTTCTTCGCCTTCAAGGGCGCTCGTGAGACCGACCACGGCGACCACCACATCGGAATTTCTTGCAGCGGAGACCGCCGCCGGATCTGGCGCATCGTTGACGCGATGCCAGATCAACCGGACCTGCGGATCGATTGCAGAATTGGAACCGTAGCTCACGTCGAGTTTGAGGGGGACGCCCGCTTCGAGGCGGATGCGGCCGAGACTCGTTCCGCCATAGGTCTGTGCGATCGGCTGGCCCGCAACGCTGACGCGAGCCGTGGCATTAGCGTTGACTCCAATCCGGTAATCACCTGTCTCGGGGGCGCGCAGGTAACCCGACCAACGGACGCTGATTGGCGCCCCGGCCTTCACTCCGACCGGCAACGCCGCCGCCTCGAGATTCACCGTCGGTTCTATTCGCGAAACTGCCGGCGGCACCTTGGAATCAATCCCTTCGCCCGGCCGGTACTCCGCATCAAGACCGAGCTCCCCCCTGGCAGTAGTGAGTACCGACTCCGGCACGGGGTCTCCCTTGTTGGAGAGGAATTGGGTGCCGGGCACAAAACTGATCTCCGTGCCAGGAAAGGCGGACTTCATGCCCTCCAGCACCGAAACCGTGTGGGTCGGTTCACCGTGGTAATTTCCCAGCAGCACCGCCGTCTGGCTGGCAAGTGGGCCCACGACGGCAATCCGTTTCGCCCCCTTCAACGGAAGTACGCCATCATTCTTGAGCAGGACCATCGATTCTTCCGCGAGGCGCAGCGCCAGCCGGCGATGCGCGGGACTGTCGAGCTCGCTCGCATCGATGCGCGCATATGGAACTAACGAAGGCGGATCGAACATCCCGAGCCGCATGCGGGCCGTGAACAGCCGAATGAGCGCCCGGTCGACCGCGACTTCCGAGAGATGGCCTTGGCGCACCGCCTCGAGGTACGGTTGATAGTCATCCATGCCAGTCACCTCGCCGAAGGTGATGCATTCATTGTCCATCCCCCGAAGCAGCGAGATCGCTGACGCTCGCGTCTGGGTGGAGCGGTAGTGATGACCCTCGAAGATGTCGTGCACGGCGCCGCAGTCGGAGACGACATAACCCCCGAACTTCCACGCTCCGCGCAAGGTCCGTTGGAGCAGGAAGTCGTTGGCGCAGGCGGGCTCGCCTTTCACGGCATTGTAGGCGCACATCACCGAACCTGCGCGGCCTTCCGTCACCGCTGCGCGGAACGCCGGCAGGTAGGTATCCTGAAGGTCGTGCTCGCTGACGTCGACGTCAGCGAAATGGCGCGTTGGCTCGGGCCCGCTGTGCACCGCATAGTGCTTGGGCGTCGAGATCGCGCGGTAATAATGCGGGTCCGTCCCCTGCAAGCCGGTCACGTAGGCGACGGCCATTCGGCCGGTCAGGAACGGGTCTTCGCCATAGGTTTCCTGCCCGCGTCCCCAGCGCGGATCGCGGAAGATGTTGATGTTGGGAGCCCAGAAATCGAGGCCTTCGAACGTGCTAGAATGCCCCTTCTTCATGGCCTCAGCATGCTTGATCCGCCCCTCGATGCCGATAGCGTCGGCCATCTGATGAATACCTTCGGGATCGAATGTCGCGGCAAGGCCGATCGGCTGCGGAAAGACGGTTGTGCCCTTCGCCAGGACCCCGTGCAGCGCCTCGCTCCACCAGTCGTAGGCTGGCACGCCTAGGCGCGGGATTGCGCGCGCGTGGTTGACCAGCTGCGACGCTTTCTCCTCGAGCGTCATGCGCCGAACGAGATCCGCGGCGCGTGTCTTCGGAGAAAGGGAGGGATTCAAATAGGGCGTTTTGACCGCATCCCGCGCGCCGGCGCCCCCAGTGGCAATGAGGACGAGTGCCGCCACCAACCCGCTCGCGATCTGTTTCTTCATCTCTTGCGATCTCCCCTCGCCTGCATGGTGGCGGTCACGTCAGGTGGATCTTCAGCGCAGCGGCGTAATCCGCGCCCGGTCGATACGGCGGAAGGCTAACGTGCAGCGCTGAAGCCGTCTGATTCCACTTTGGGGGCATGGGCGCGCCGAGGAGCTCGACTTGCCCGACTCGTCCCGGCTTGGTTGCCGCCGCCGTGCCGAGTGAACGCAGGAGCATGTCCCCCTCCGGCCATCCGAGGGCGAGTGCATAGACCACGCTTCCGGCCTTGTTGCGCGTGTATCGAATGTCGCTCGCGCTCACGTTTTGAATGCTGTCACCCTGAAACGAGCCTTCCTTGATTGCGACCGGACCTTCGCCGTACGTAGTCCACGGACGAGTGGCATGGATCGCCTCGCCATTCGTTCTCATCCAGTCGCCGATCCCCTCAAGGACCCGCAGCTCTTTCGCATCGATCGTCCCGTCGGGCCTTCCCGGAATGTTGAGAATGAAGGTGCCGTTCTTGCTGACCGTATCGATCAGCCAATGGACCGCATCGCGCGGATGCATGTAGCCGCCATATTCACCGGACTGCTCGAATAGCCTTCGCTGGTAGTGCCACTCACCGATACAGGTTTCCGACTGCCACGGGTTTGGCAGGATCGCGCTGCTGAGCCCGCGCTCGATGTCGGCGACAAGTGCCTCGCGATATTCAGGGGGTATCTGTTTGCCGTTGAGCACGCAGTCCGCTGTTCCATGTCGAGCAACGCGGCGATTGTAAAAATAGGCCGCGAGCGACATGCCAGCCCATCCGAGCGGCAACCGCGCATCGTCGAAATAGAGCAGGTCCGGATCGTGTTGATCGATGAGGTCGCGGGTCCGATCGTAGAAATTTTTCACATAGGAAGGGTCTGGCAGCGCACCCAGCGGGTGTTTGGGGGCGTAAAGCCGCTGCGGATCGAGTCCCTCCCACCACTGCCCACTTCCGTCGGAGAGCGTGAGCCGGCCATCATAGAGAACACCCGCGTAGCGGCCTGTCCGGTTTGCGCCGTGCGCGGGCTCGAACCACCACCAGTTGCGCGCCGCATGAACCGTCACTCCGAAGCGCAGGCCGCGGGACCGCGCCGCCTTGGCCCAGGTGCCGACGACATCCCGATGTGGACCGATGGTCTGCGCGTTCCAGGGGTGGTGCCTCGAGTCCCAAGTGTCGAACCCGTCGTGATGGTTCGCAAGAGCGAGAAACAGCCGGGCCCCTGCGCGGCTGTAGAGATCCATCAGCTGTTCGGCCTGCCAATTCAGCAGCGTCCACTGTGCGCAAAGATCCTTGTAACCGAACCTCGACGGATGGCCGTAATGGTCAAGGTGATAGCGGTATTGCGGCTGGTCATCGATATAGATGTTGCGCGCATACCAGTCGCCGTCTTCGGCAACGCATTGCGGACTCCAGTGATTCCAGATGCCGAATTTCGCGTCGCGGTACCATTCCGGACATCCGTACTGACCCAGCGATTCCCAACTCGCCTCGAAGGGTCCACCTCCCGCAAGGCCGGTGATCGGCGCGTCCATCAACACGCCGTCCCACGACCCTCCGGGGATCTCCGGCGGAGACGCGTTCCAGCTCGATGGTTCCCATCGGGACTCGTCCAGCCTCACCGGTACGACGTCATTGCCGCGGACTACGTAGAAGAGCCGTTCGCGTTCCGGTGTCGCGCAGAACTCCGCGTAGCTGTGCTCGAGCCGTTGGAATGTCGATGCCGTGCCCCAGCGAGCGAAACCGGCCTTCGGTGGAAAAGCGGCCGCGGCCACTCCGCCCGCAAGCAACTTGCAAAAGCTGCGTCGTCGCACGCTCGCGTAACCCTCCACCAGACTATGCTGAGGCAAGGACTAGCCGAAGCCCAGCCCATTTGTCTGAGTAATTGCTAGCGTCCTGCCATCGGCTCTGCAACAACGACACGGTCGATTCTAGCGGAATTTGTCCGACAGTATCGAGTTGGACTGGCGCACGATCGAGGCATTGACGGGAGGCAGTCGGGATGCTCAGAAAGTGGTTGCTCTTTCTCGTGCTGCTCGGCTTGGCAGCGGACGTGACGACCGGCTCGGCCGGTGCGCGCGATCTCGCTTCCACCCCGCCGATGGGCTGGAACAATTGGGATTCCTATGGCCTCACGATCGGTGAAGCCGATTACCGCGCCAACGCGAAGGTTTTGGCGTCGCTCAAACAACACGGCTGGAGTTACGCGGTCATCGACATGGGGTGGTACATGGCCAACCCGTTCGGCACCACGCGCATTGCCCGCGATTTCGTAATTGACGCCAACGGCCGTGTTGTGCCGACGCCCGCTCGCTTTCCTTCCGCAGCGAACGGAGCCGGGTTCAAGCCATTGGCCGACTGGATTCATGGCCTGGGCCTCAAATTCGGCATTCACATCATGCGCGGCATTCCCCGCGGTGCGGTCGAAAGAAATTCGCCGATCGAGGGCTCGCGTTTTTTCGCGGCGGGCGCGGCAGACACATCGGACGCGTGCGGCTGGGACGACAGCAATTATGGCATTCGCGATAACGATGCAGGGCGCGCCTATTATGATTCCCTGTTCCGGCTTTATGCCAAATGGGGGGTCGATTTCGTCAAGGTGGATTGCATTGCCGACCATCCTTACAGGGCCGCCGAAATTCGCCAGATTGCAAATGCGATCGCGAAGAGCGGCCGCCCGATCGTGCTCAGCCTCTCGCCGGGGCCCACCCACATCGAGCATGCGGCCGAGATCGCACGCTACGGTCAGATGTGGCGAATCTCGAACGACATCTGGGACGGATGGCACTTCGACAGCGAGCCCAAATATGATGGGTTTCCGAGCGGCGTCGACACGGCATTTGTCAATCTTGCGAGGTGGAATCCCCATGCCCGGCCTGGCGCGTGGCCCGACGCCGACATGCTGCCGCTTGGATCACTGCGGCCGCACCCCGGATGGGGCGACCCGCGGATGTCGCGGCTGACGCCTGACGAACAGCGGACACAGTTTACCTTGTGGGCAATCGCCCGGTCGCCGCTGATCCTCGGCGGCAATCTTACGGAGCTCGATCCGTTCACCCGTTCGTTGATCACCAACGACCGCGTGATCGCCGTCAATCAGACCGCGTGGGAGAGCCGGCCTGTTGTGAACCTCCCGGCAGGCTTTGAAACGGTGCGCGTGTGGGTGGCGCGAGCAGGCCCGCACAGCAGGCCAGTCCGTTATGTCGCCCTCTTCAATCTTAAGGATGAGCCCTTACGCCTGAATGCCTCGTGGAAGCAGCTTGGCATCTACGATCAGGCATCAGCGGTGGATCTCTGGTCAGGCGCAAAGCTGCCTGTGGCTGCTTCGTTCAGCGTGACGCTGCCGGCGCATGGAAGCGTGATCTACCAGTTCCGCTAATCTCGATCCGTCTGCTTACGACCGTGCTTTAGACCGGTTGCAAACCGTGCTCGACCACCTTGTTGATAAGATCGCGGTGCCGCGGCAGTCCTGCTCGCAGCCGCTCGGCCTGAACGGCATTCTCGCGCATCGCCCGCTCCGCCATCTTGGCCTCGCCGGCGAGCGCTTCCGGATCGACCTCGGTGCGGAAACCCATGCCGTAGAGGACATATTGGTAGCTGGCCGCAGGGAAGACCTCTTCGATGCGGTCGAATTCATCATGGAACCATGGTGATTGATAGCGCCAGAGCTCCAGCAAATCCTTCAGGCGGTCGGGCATGGTGGCCGGGTCGACATTGTCGCGCCAGAAAGCGGTGTCACGCCGTTTGCTGACGGCGTAATGGAGCTTCAGGAAATCGACGATCCGGCCCCAGCGGTAGTCTGTCGTTGCATTGAAGCGCGACGCGATGACATCCATCACCTCGCGGCAGGCCGGCATCTGCTCGGCGATGATCTTGGCCGAGAGCTCGACCAGGACGATTGCCGAAGCTTCCAGCGGCTCGAGAAAGCCAGCAGCGAGTCCGACGGCGACGCAATTGCGCTTCCAAAAGGTTTCTCGATGTCCGGCGCGGATCGGGATCTTCCTTACTGGCAAGTCCTTACCGGCCGGTCCGATATAGCTCTTGAGCTCGCGCTCGGCCTCGTCGTCGGAAATGTGCCGGCTCGAATAGACGTGACCGATGCCGCGGCGGCTTGGCAGGCCGATATCCCAGATCCATCCGGCCGATTGTGCCGTGGCAATGGTTTGGCTGGCCATTGGGGCTGAGGGACTGTCGTACGGCACCTGCACCGCGAGCGCGGTGTCGCAGAAGAGGACGTCGCTCAGGCTTTTGAACGGCACGTCCAATTCCTTGCCGATCAGGAGCGCATGGAAGCCGCTGCAGTCGACGAACAGGTCGCCTTCGATCTCGCCGGCCTGCTCAGTGACGATGCTGCGGATGTCGCCGTCGTCAGCGAAGGTGGCGCGCTGGACGTCGGCGAGAACGTGCTGGACTCCCAGCTTTTCGCAGCAGTGGCGTTGCAGGAATGGCGCGAATTTGCCCGCATCGAGGTGATAGGCGTAATTGACGATCGCCTCATATTCGGCGGTGGTCACCGTCTTCGGGGCCAGACCCGCATCGCAGATCCGGCCCTGAGGACAGACGGCGTCGCAAAAACTCGTGCCGTTTCCGCGCGCGAGCCAGTGGGGCACCAAGTTAAGCTCTGAAAAACTCTGCGGCAACACGAGGGGATGATAATAAGCGTCGTCCGCCGCCCCGGTGGCCCAGCCCACGAAGCGGGCACCTTGTTTGAAGGCGGATTGGCACTCGCGAAAGAAATCGGTCTCCGACACGCCCATTCGGGAGAGAGTGGCCCTCAGCGTCGGCCAGGTGCCTTCGCCGACCCCGATGATTGGCGTGTTTGGGGATTCGACCAGCGTGACGCTGAACCCGCCGGGCATGCGGCTCTTGTGTCTGGCAGCGATCACCCCCGCGGTGAGCCATCCGGCGGTGCCCCCGCCGACAATGACGATTTTTCTGACCGGCCTAGCCATAGCCCTACGCAACCGAGATAGCCGGGGATGTCAACGAATTATGACATCCCCGGCGGAGAAAGCCGGGGATGTGAAAGGGGAGCACCCCCGGCAGGGGAGAGAAGCTCAATTCAGCTGCCGCGCTCCGGAGTGGCCTCCGGGGGCGCAGGCGGAGGTGGAGGCGCCGGACAGGCCTCCGTCGCAAGCGTCACCGTGCCGTCCGCGCAGGTCTGCGTCGCCGGAGGCGGTGCTGGCGGGGGTGGCGGAGGCGGCGCTGGTGGCGGAGCCGGCGGCGGCGCAGGGGCAGCGGCGAGCCGGAAGCGCACCCCGGCGCGGTAGCGGCGGCCGTAGCTCCAGGTATCCAGCGGCTGGTCCGAGAAGCGGCCATGCGTGCTGAACGTGGAATTGTTGATGTTGGTGACCTCGCCAAACACGGTGAACTGCGGCGTGACGTCGTAGCTCGCCGAGGCATCGATCTGGAGCTGCTTGTCAACGAAGACCGGCTCGGCGCCAAACGTCCCGCCCTGGGTTTGGCCGAGCGCTAGCAGATATTCGTCACGCCAGTTGGCAGCGACCCGGAACTGCAACCCGTGCTTGTCGTAGAAACCCACGACGTTTGCAGAGTTAGCAAGACCCGTGACCGCAAATCCGTTGCCTGAGATGTCTTGCTTGGGGAATTTGCGGTTGGTGTCGACGAGCGTGGCATTCGCCTGGAAGCCGAAACCGCTATCGCCAAAGACATGCTGCAGCGCGATCTCAAGACCGCGGACGTTGGCCTTGGGTCCGTTCACCTGACCAGTGACGTTGAACACCGCCTCCTGCCCCGTGAACGGATCGATCAGCCCGGGGAAGCTCACCTGTCGCACGCCACCGACAATGAAGTTTCTGAGGTGTTTGTAGAATGCGTCGATCGCGAAGTAGGAATTGGGCGCGTAATACCACTCCGCTCCCAGATCGAAGTTATCGGACAAATAGGGCTTGAGATCCGGGTTTCCCCCAGAGCCCGATAGGGAGCCTCTGCGCAAGGACCCAAAGTTGATGGTTGGCTTTAGCCCAATTAGCTGCGGCCGCGTCAGCGTGCGCGAGCCATCAAGCCGGATTATGAGGTTCGGTGTCACATAGAGTTTGAGGTCGACGCTAGGCAACAGGTAGGAATATTTGGATTTTCCGGTGATCGTCTGTGCTTCGGAAAAAGTGGGGGTAATCAAGGTCGGATCGCCAGGATCGACCGTCAGAGCGGTGATGTTCCGCCCGATCGCCGACACGTCCACGTGGGTGCGCTCATAGCGCACGCCCGCGTTGACGTGGAATGGCATGCTCGCAATCTCGGTTTCGAAATGCCCTTTCAGGAATAGCGAAGCCGTCTTTTCGTGAACGTCCAAGACGCTGCCGGGATCGAACGCTGGTTCGGTGTTGTGGCCGGCAGCCTCGAGCGCTGCATAGATGGCGTAGGGGTCGTAGATGACGAAACCTGGGGCGAGCGCACTACTGCCGTAGCCTGGAATGAAGCCGGACGTCCCTTTTGTGCCTTTGAACGCTGATTCCGGCAGCGGCCAGAGACCGCCGGTTCGCCCTGACGGGGGGCCATAGCCGGCAAAACTGGCGAATACCCCATTCGTGAAGGTGTTCGCGCTTTCGCTGTGGAATTTGTCATCAATGTACTGACCGCCAAACGTCATATTGAAATTATCGGATTCCCAGCGGCCTAGCAGTTTCGCCTGTTTCACCTTGTCCGTACGATAATCGGCAATGCGCACGATGACGTGCGATCCCATTTGCGACGTATCGAGAAACTGCGAAGGATCGTTCGCCGGACCGACATCGTGAATGTTGGGGAGATCTTTGCTGCTGGGCCCGCTGATCTGAACTCCCGTGGGGGCTCCGAGAATCGTGGTAACGCAACCGCCTGAGCTTGCGAATTGTGCAGTGACACAAGCAGGATCGAACGGGTTGCCGCTTACCGTGTTGTACCCGCCGTAGCCGATGTCCATGCTGTCGCCGATGCCATTGCGGCCCGGGTTGAGGACGCTCTTTGCGATTGCAGCGTCCGCCTCGAACTTCAGGTGGTCGGTGGCACTCCACTTCAAATTGGCGCCGGCCTGGTTTGTCCGGTTGACGTTACGCGAATGGTTCGCGTTGAAGTCCATCGGCGTTCCGAACTGATTGAAATCGATCACCGAGCCATTGGAATCATATTTGACGTTGCGCAGGTCGTCCCCGTTGAACCATGCCGCATAACCGTAGCTGTTCGACGTGACTTTCTGCCTCGAGAAATTGTCGTCGAGCGTGAGGAGGATGCTGTCGTCCGGCCGCCACTGAAGGGCGATGCGGCCATCGATACGCTCGTCGCGAGTTGTGACTTGCTCCGCGCCATTTTGCTGCGGGAACCACCCGAGCACGGTCTTGAGATTATTGGGATCCTGTCCAGCCTGGCTAGTCGGGTCGCTCGTCGGTATGCACGTCAGATTGATCGGACCCGCCTGGCAGGGCGCAAAATGATTGCCGATCCAACCAGGGATGAACACATGGTTCGCCTTGGTGTCCTCCCGAGTATAAGCGACATCAGCCAGGATGCCCAATGTATCATTCGCAAAGGTGTCACTGATTAGCAGGCCCGCCCTGGGAGTAATGCGCTTATCGCGCGACTGAAGGCTGCCGCCAGCCATTGCGGCGACCCTGAGACCTGAAAAATCGAACGGCTTTGGAAGCAGCACGTCGATCGTCGCGCCAATGGCGCTCGTGGACAGCTCAACGTCAGGTGTCTTGAGCACGGTAATCTGCCCGACGAAGTCCGAACCGACCGTGGTGAAGTCGACCGCGCGGCTCGGATTGGGCCCGGCCGCAGCGGTGGAAATATGACGCCCGTCATAAAGTGTATCGTTGAAGTCTCCGCCGAAACCGCGGACGGTGATTCCACTCGCCTCGCCGCGGGCGCCGACACGCTGAATCGAAATGCCGGGAAGACGCTGCAGCGCGGAAGCCACATTGGTGTCGGGGAACTTGCCGATGTCTTCGGCGGAGATCACGTCGACTACGCCCGCGGCAGCACGCTTCGCATTCAGATTCCGCTGAAGGGATCCGCGAATGCCGGTGATGACGATCGCCTGTGCGGTATTCGCCTGATCTCCGGCTTGTTGTTCGGGGGCGCTCGGTTGCGGAGCTTGCGCCGTCTGATCTTGGCCGGTCTGATCTTGCGCCTGAGTCTCAACGTCGCTGCTCGTTGCAACTGCGGTGATCGTCAGGTCGGTGGTCGGCTTGCTAGATTCCGCCTTTCCTGATTGCGCAAATGCTGGACTGGCCGCGACCAAAGCCAGAATGCTCGGCGTGCATGCCAGCATCATGCGGCTCGAGCACAATCCGTTGCGACAGGTTACAGTTCGATTGAAAGCTCCCCAAGCCATTACGCCCCTCCTGTTTGACGTGGCCCGTCGCCGTAGGATGCGGGCCGCATCTGCGCGTGCGGGTCGCAATGCTCGTGGGGAAAAGCTGAGCGCCGACTAGGCCGCCGAAGCAGCGTATTTCATCTCTCCCCATGAGTCTCGCGACCCTCCGCCATCATAAACATAGCTGTTAGCGCTATCAACCAAAAAAATGTCTGAGTAAATTCCGTGCGGTGCGCCGATTCGCGGGCTCCAAATCAGTCCGCTATTGCAGCGCCGAGGATCAAGCGAATGTCACGAGTCGAGCAGCTGAATTCAGAAGCGCATCGGAAGCTCCGAGTGCGGAGGAAGGCACTGCCTCCCCCTCCCTTGGTCCCGATCGTTCCCGCTGAATTTACAGTCGCAGCGGTCTGCTGCCCGATCCTGCTCGCGAAAAATGCGGAGACCGGCCGCTTTTATACCGGTGCAATGTTCGGCTTTCGCCCGGACGAGAATCTGGTTGGCGACGATCCCGGCGCCAACCAGGCATTCTTTCCTCTCGAACTTGAACGGCAGGGCTTTTTCGTCTCCGGCGAGAATATCGCGGTGGATCTCGACCACCCGCGTGTTAGCGATACCAATGGCGAGCGGCTATTCGACGAGAATGGCGACCCGGGAGAGCCGCTGCGGCGCATCCAGCGAGCGCTTGGACTCCTTAAGACCGGGATCGAGGAGACTGATGCGTTTATTCAAACGCTCCTCCAGCTGCACCTGATCGAACCAATCGACATCTCGCTCCGGTTCGACGACGGAGAGAATTTGCAGTTGGAAGGACTCTATACGATCAGCCTTGATGCTCTTCACGAGCTTGAGGATGCCGCGATCATAAAATTGTTCCGCAACGGCCATCTTCAGCTTGCCTATTGTGTCGCGGGATCCGTTCGACAGATCCCGGTTCTCGCGCACCGGCGCAATCAGCGCCTCGCTGGGACCGCCTGAGATTGTCATGCCGCCTTCAATCCGTGAAATGGATGCATCCGACTTAAACGCGACGAAATTCACCATCGACGTCGCCGAGCACTGCAGGCCGGTCCTCTTGCGAGGCCTCTGCCGCGAGTGGCCGGTCGCAAACGCCGCGTCGACCTCGTGGCAAGCCTTGCGCGACTATCTCGGCCAATTCGATTCAGGGAAAGTGGCGGAGGCGTTCGTCGGAGATCCCGCGATCGAGGGACGCTATTTTTATGACGAGCAAATGGAGGGCTTCAACTTCGGGCGGGTGAACGTGAACATTGCCCAAGCCCTCGAACAAATTGCCGAGCGCGTTAGCGACTCTGCCGCCCCCTCCATTTATCTGGGCTCCCTTCCCCTCGACGATCACCTTCCCGGCTTTGCCGAACAAAATCGCCTGCCGGTTCTGCCCCCCGAAGTGCGGCCGCGTATCTGGCTCGGCAACGCCTCATCGGTCGCGTGCCACTATGACACCTACGACAATCTCGCTTGCGTGATTGCCGGTGAGCGCCGCTTCACGCTGTATCCGCCCGAGACTATCGGCGACCTCTATGTCGGTCCGGTTGATTTCACCATGGCCGGCCAGCCGGTGGCCCTCGCGGTCGGCAGCGCGGCCGGCGACTCGCGTTACCCGCGTTTCGAACAAGTCCGCGATCAGGCACTGGTGGTCGACCTCGAGCCTGGCGATGCGCTCTACCTTCCGAAATTGTGGTGGCACCAGGTGGAGGCGACAGGCCCGATCAACGTCCTTGTCAATTATTGGTGGGATGCCTTCAGGCAGGGTCCAGACGCGCCCTACATCACGATGATGCTGGCTATGATCGCAGTCGCAGAGCGTCCGCCGGCGGAACGAGCCGCCTGGCGGGCGTTCTTCGACCATTATGTGTTTCGGCCCAACGGACATCCGCTCGCCCATCTCCCGGAAAGCCAGCAGGGAATCTTGGGACCTTTGCAACTGGGCAATTACGGCCGGATCAGGGCCTTCGTGATGCAATTGCTGCGCGGCGGCTGATCTGACCGAACACGGGCGCACGCGGCGCCGGGCATTCTGGATGGCGATGCAGTTGCTTTGAGCGGGCGCGATCAGCGAGAAACGACGACAGGGAATTCGAAGATAGACGCTGACTTTGCAGGCAGCGCGAGCTTGCCCGTAAGCGGCGCAACCGGAACCTTCCGGATCGTCACTTTCCCCGGCTCACCAACTTTGTTTTGCGCGACAAGCGAATCGCCCGTCAACAGCCACTCGACCCCTCCGCCCCTGGTCGTCAGATGCTTGAGCCTGATCGTGACGCGTTGCGGGTCGAGAGTGGCATTGACGATGCCGATGTGCAGGGTTCGGTTGTCGGGGCTCAAACCGGCGATCATATCCAATGGCCATGTCGCGCTGCCGGCGCGGACCTGCGGATGATCATAGCCCACATTGTATTTCGGCGCGGGCTGCAGTGAGTTTCCCGACACTTCGAGCGGCACGGTGGCTGTACCGAAATGCTCGCTATAAAGCTTGAACACCATGCCGGTCGAGTTCAGCGCGGCGGCGGACGGCGTGATGTCCATCGTCGACGCCCCAGTAGTGAACGCTGCCATTTTCAGAAAGTCCGTGTGCCGCAGCATTTCCTGGAAGACCATCGCATAGGCCAGTGATGACTTGAGGTCCGGCGGAAAGGACAGATAGGCATATTCATCGATCGAGAGATAAATGTGCTTGCTCTTCATCGCCGGAAAGCGCCGTTCGTAGATCTTCCATTCTTCCGCCTTCATCCGCACCTGGTTGGAAGGCGAACGGGCATATTCCAATAAGTCCTCGTCCGGCGGTGCTTCCGGCCGCTTCTCGGCCCGGTCGTACCAATGCTCGCTGATCCCGTCGAAAGTGCCCCAAGCCCTGGCGAGCAGACCGCCCGTCCAATCCTCTTCGGTGCCGAACTTGTGCTCTATGCTCTGGAGCGAAGGGTTCTCTTTCACGTCTCGGGGCTTCAGTTGATCGGGCATGGCTCCGGATGCGATGAGGGTGATCGACGGATCGGCGGACCGCATGCGTTCGGCGAATTCATTGTGCTTCATCATGAAATATTCGAGGCTCGTCTTGCCGATCTGCCACCAGCCGTATGGTTCGTTCCCGATGTTCCAGAACTTGACGCCGTAGGGCTGCGGATGACCGTTGGCGGCCCTCTTGGCGCCCCATTGGCTCGTCTTGGGCCCGTTCAGATATTCGACTTCTTCGGCCGCGGAATTGGCGTCACCGAGCCCGGCGTTAACGGTGACGTATGGCTCCACGCCGATGAGCCGAGTCAGCTCCATCCACTCGTCCATCCCAATGTCGTTGGGCTGCATTGCGCTCCATGCGAAATCGAAAACGGGCGGCCGCTTGTCGCGCGGGCCAATCGCCAAATGCCAATCCCAGTCCGACAGGAAGTTGCCGCCGGGCAGCCGCCAGAATCCCGAGTGAAGCGACCGGGCAATCGCGATCGCATCCGCCCGCCAGCCCTCGATATTGTCCGCGGGCATGAGCGAGACTGCGCCGATCCTGAAGCGGCCCGCGCCAATGCCGGTGATCTCGAGCCGCGCGTTCGCGGACTCGCGTGTGGGCGTGAAGCTGAAGCCTGCTCTTTGCCACGCCGCCGACGGCGCCGGCAAAGGAAGGATCTGGCGCTCGTTTGGCTCGTCCCCCCAGACCAGCGCTACCTGAACCTTTGCGGAGGGTTCGCCATTCAGCCAGATATAGCCATCGTAGCGCTTGCCTTGAGCAACGCCGAGCCCCGCCTGCTGCAAGCCACGCGGCACTAAAGGGTCAGCGACAACGCTGGCGCTTTGCTTGCCGACGAATGGTCCGGCACGGTCCATCATCACGACATCATCGCCGCCGATGGGCCGCCACTTGCGGTAAGTCGCGCCCGGCCGGCCTTCCACCGTCGGCCGCGGCGGTGCGTCCTTCGATTCCGCGACGACTGGAAAATAGAATTTCCGGTCGTCGAGCATTTCGGCCCAGAGCGTCCGCGCGACCAGATTGCCGATCGGCTCGATGAACATGCCATATTCGTAGCGACTGACGGGTGCCGACCGCTGCGCGCCGTCGATGGTTGCGACCAACGGCGACGGCGGCCTCACCTGCGCCTGTGCCCCCGCTGCGACTCCCAACAAAATCCCTCCAAGCCGGCCCCTGCGCACCATTGGCTCTCTCCGCCTCTTGAATAACTCAGACTTTTTATCGAGAACATCGACATCCCACCAGTGGACTCGGAGATGCGTGATGACCCGGCCTGGTTGGTGGAGTCGGCGGAGCAGAGCGGAGGAACCGGATGTCCTTTTCGCGAGTGATGCGGACCGGCGCGGCGGCACTTGCGTTGCTGTTCGCCGGAGCAGCGCAGGCGCAACTTGCAACGAACGTTCCTCACCTGGTGCCGAACGCAAGACCGGTCACGCTGAAGTGGGCGAAGGTGCATTCAGCGGCCCTTGAGGGAAATCTCGAGGGCGACAGCTCCGACCGTGACGTCCTGGTTGTGCTGCCGCCGAGCTATGCCCGCAGCCCTTCGAAACGCTACCCCGTGGTCTACGCGCTGCACGGCTATTCGATCGGCGCGGCGCAATGGATCAAGGAGATCCACGTCCCGCAAACGATCGAAGGGGCGTTTGCCAAAGGCGCCCGGGAAATGATCTTCGTCTTTCCCGACAGCAAAACCGTCCACAATGGGTCGATGTATTCAACTTCGGTCACGACCGGTGACTTCGAGACCTTCATCTCGCGCGACCTTGTCCGCTACATCGACGCCCATTTCCGAACGCTGCCTCAGCGCGAGAGCCGGGGCCTCGCGGGGCACTCGATGGGCGGCTATGGAACGGCCCGGATCGGCATGAGGCACGCCGACGTTTTCGGTGCGCTGTACATCCTGAGCCCGTGCTGCCTTTCGCCGCGCGATCCCGGCGACTTTCGCAAAGCGGACGAGGCTGCTCTCCACAAGGTGAAGTCGGTCGAGGAAGCCGCTAAATTGCCTTGGGCATTGCGGGCTCAGCTTGCCAGTGCGGCGGCCTGGTCACCCGATCCGAAGAATCCACCGCTCTATCTCGACGTTCCCGTCAGAGGCGGTGCCGTGCAGCCCGATGTCCTGGCGAAATGGACGGCGAATGCGCCACTCGCTTTTATCGACCAATATGTCGGGAGGCTCCGCAGCTATCGCGCCATCTCGATCGACGTTGGTGACGAGGACAGCCTGAAGGAGGACACCGAGAAGCTTCATCAAGCGCTCGATCGATATGGCATCGCCCATGCGTTCGAAATCTATCCCGGGACGCACACGAGCGACGTTGCCTTTCGCTTCCAGGATCATGTGATTCCCTCGTTCAGCAGGAGCCTCTCATTCTCCCGCAATCATTAATCCGATCAATGCCTCGCGCTTGCGACGGTGGGCGGCGGAGTATAGCTCAGCTGCGAAAACACCGGAGCAGGGCTGTGAACCAGGAGCGACGCGCCCCCCCGCGCATTCATGGCGCGATCGCCCGGGCGATAGGGATCGAGATCGTCAGCGGAAAGCGCCCGCCGGGGTTCCATTTTGGCGGAGAGATCGAGGCGAGCGGCAAGCTTGGCGTCTCCCGAACCGCTTACCGCGAGGCGATGCGGATCCTCGCGGCCAAGGGCCTGATCGAAAGCCGGCCGAGAGCGGGCACGCGCGTCAATCCGCGCAGCCGTTGGAATGTTCTTGATCCTGAGGTTCTTGCCTGGAGCTTCGAGAGCGAGCCACATCCCGAATTTGTCCGCGGCCTCTTCGAGCTGCGCGAGTTGATCGAGCCGGGTGCGGCTGCGCTCGCCGCCCGGCGGCGCACGGAGGATCATCTCATTTTGATGCGGGCAGCGCTGGACGACATGACGCGATTTCCCCTCGAGACCCCCGAGGGACAGGCCGCCGACCAGCGCTTTCACCGGACGCTTTTTGCGGCAACGGCAAACGAGCCGCTCGCCGCGCTTGCCAGCACAATCGGAGCAGCGGTCACCTGGACGACGCGCTTCAAAACGCGAGAGGGACCGTTGTCGCGCGACCCGGTCCCGGATCACGAGCGGGTTTACGACGCCATCGCTGCACGAAAGGCGCGCAGCGCCAGTGAAGCAATGCGCTTCCTGATCCGCTCCGCACTCAAGGACATGAAGATGTCGTTCGGAGATTGAGCAGGACGTCGGGCGCCCCCCGTCTGTGAAAGGGGCGCTTACTCGCGAGGGGAGCCAGGTTGAATGTTCGGAAGGAAGACTGCGAAGCGGATTGCGGCCGGAGCCGCGGCCTGGGCGATGGCGTCTCAATCGCTGCCCGCACTTGCCCAGGCCGGCGCGGGCGCGCCGGTTCGGCTCGAGGTGCAGGCGACCCGGACGGGTGCGAAGATCAATCGCAATATCTTCGGCCAGTTCGCTGAACATCTCGGCACTGGGATCTACGGCGGTCTCTGGGTTGGCACCGACGCGACGATCCCCAATGTCCGCGGAATTCGCAGCGACGTCGTCGCTGCTTTGAGAGACCTCAAGGTTCCGAACGTACGATGGCCCGGCGGCTGCTTTGCCGACGAATATCACTGGCGCGAAGGTATCGGGCCGGCCGCCCGCCGACCGGCGCGCCTCAACGCGAGCTGGGGCGGGGTCCTCGAACCGAACAGCTTCGGCACGCACGAGTTCATGGATTTCACGCAGCAGATCGGCGCCGAGACCTTTCTCTCAATCAACGTCGGCTCGGGGAGTGTCCAGGAGGCCGCCGACTGGCTCGAATATCTGACTGCTGACAAACCGAGCTCCTTGGCCAGGGAGCGTGCGGCCAACGGGCATGCAGGGCCGTATACCATCCAATATCTTGGTCTCGGCAATGAGAACTGGGGGTGCGGCGGGGCGATGTCTGCGGACCATTATGTCGAGGAGATGAAGCGGTACGCGCACTATGTACGCAACCTCAATCCTGGCCAAAGCGGCAGCCAGCAGATGCGCCGCATTGCGGTCGGCTGGGACAGTGGCAACAGCGACTATACCGAGGCCGTGATGAAGGCCTGGAAGGAAAAGGTCTGGAGCTGGGATATCGAAGGCGTATCGCTGCACGGGTACACGATCCCGAACAGCTGGGAGAAGAAGGGGCCGAGCGCCGATTTCGGCGAGAGCGAATATGCGAAGGCCATAAAGGCCACGCTCCAGATGAAGGAGTGGATCGCGAAACAGTCCGCCATCATGGACAAGTATGATCCCGAGAAGAAGCTGGGGCTATATGTCGACGAGTGGGGAATTTGGACCGATCCCAACCCCGGCAGCAACCCCGGCTTCCTTCAGCAGCAGAACACGCTGAGGGACGCGATCCTTGCGGCGCTCAACCTCAACATCTTCATTCGCAACGCGGACCGCGTCCGCGGCGCCAACATCGCGCAGATGATCAACGTCCTGCAGGCGATGATCCTGACAGACGGACCCAGAATGCTGCTCACTCCGACCTACCACGTCTATCACATGTATGTGCCCCTTCAGGACGCGACCTTCGTGCCGGTGACGTTCGATGCCGGGACCTACGCCTCCGGAGACTTTCGGCTACCGAGGGTCGATGCCGCCGCGGCGCGCGACACGAGTGGGCGATTGTGGCTGTCGTTGATCAACGTCGATCCGAATCGGCCGGCGCGCTTCAATGCGTCGTTCGACGGAGTGACGGTCCGCCGAGCGACGGGGCAGATCCTGACTGCTGGCGCTGTCGACGCGCACAACAGCTTCGATCGGCCAAATGACGTCGCTCCGAAGGCGTTTGCGGGTCGCACGTCGGGCGGCGGCGTGCAGTTCGATCTGCCAGCGAAGTCTGTGGCGGTCGTTCTGGTTGAGTGAGAATCGCGCGGCAGGGCGCCGAGCCGCACTTCTAGGCCCGCGCAGCTTCGCCGAAAATCGGACGCGAACAGCGAGCTCGCTAGTGATTGTGGCGCGGAACTCCGTGCGTCTGGGCCACGCGTTGAAATTTCTCCGCGCCCTCGAGAATGGCGCCAGTGTCGAGCTGACCAATGACGGCCCGTTGCATCTCCTGCCACGGTGTTTGCGACGGCGGGTAGTTGTAACCTTCGGCGGCAAGAAGCTCCTTCCTGCGCACCAGCATCTCCTGGTCGCTGATCAGCACGTCGCAGATGCCGCGGTTGAGGTCGATCCGCACGTGATCGCCCGTCCGAAGGAGCGCAAGACCTCCAACGGCTGCGGCTTCCGGCGACGCATTGAGGATCGAGGGCGAACCGCTTGTCCCAGACTGGCGCCCATCGCCGATGCACGGAAGCGAATGTACGCCCTCGCGTATGAGATAAGCGGGTGCGCGCATGTTCACGACTTCCGCCGCGCCCGGGTAGCCGATGGGACCGACGCCACGCATGAATAGCAAGGTTTCGGGCGTGATCTCGAGCGCTGGATCGTCGATGCGAGCATGATAATCCTCGGGCCCGTCGAAGACCACGACCGGCCCCTCGAATGCGCCTGGATCTTCAGAATTGGACAAGTACCGCTGCCGAAATTCGTCGGAAATCACGCTCGTTTTCATGATCGCGCTGTCGAACAAATTGCCCTTAAGGG
>JBKPON010000229.1:0-15563 GCA_046733135.1 Pseudomonadota bacterium
GTTCCAGCTGGTCCGCCATGGCATTGCTTCCTTACAGATCGGTCGAGCGGCTCGCTTCGAAAAGAAACCAGGTGCGCCGCTCCGCCTCATCGATCCAGACCTCGATCAGGCTCGCCGTGGCGACATCCCGGTGTTCATCGCACAGCTCGTGCGTGCGCCGCATTTCGTTCACGAGCTGCTTATTGTCCTCGCGCAGCTCGGCGAGCATGTCGTGCGGAGTCACAAAATCTGCGTCATTGTCGAGCAGCCGCTGCAATTGCTTGATTTGGCCGGTCGAGCGCAATGTGCCGCCGCCGATCTTGCGCACGCGCTCGGCGATCGGATCGGTCGTCGCGAAAATCTGGTCCGCCTGTTCGTCGAGCAAGAGATGGTAGTCGCGAAAGTGTGGGCCCGAAACGTGCCAGTGGAAGTTCTTGGTCTTGAGGTAGAGCGCGAACATGTCGGCCAGGAGCGCGTTGAGCGCGCCTGAAATGTCGCGCACGGCGTCGGCCGAAAGGTCGGTCGGCGTGGCCAACGTCGTGGTCCTGAGGATCAGCGCTTCTTCGGTATTCATCAACGTCTCCTTCGCATCGGCTACGATACAGGCCTTGGCCACGCGGGCCTTTCAGCGCTGCGTTCGCTTCATGACGGATGAGTCATGTGGGCACGAGCGCCCTACGCTCATGTGCGCGCGAAGAGAAATGGGATGAATCGTTTGTCCTAATCGCTCCCGTCGATTGGACGCGGCGCTGAGAGGATCGCTGGAGCGGGCGAAGGGATTCGAACCCTCGACCCCAACCTTGGCAAGGTTGTGCTCTACCCCTGAGCTACGCCCGCTCTGAGCTTACGCCGGGCGATTCTGGCCGGTCCGGCGGAGGTGAGGCGCGCGCCTAGCATGCCCGACTCCGCGACTGCAAGGCTTTGATTGCCCCTGCTTGTGGCTGCCGCGCCGCGCGGCCATATGGGCTCCGTTGGCGCGATTTGAAGGAGCGGACAGAGACATCGTGGCTACGCTGGGTCTAACCGAAGGCGAACGCGAATCCGTCGAGCGCTTCGAGCAGGAGGTCATCCAGCCTTCGATGACCGCCCTTGTGGTGCTCGATTTCTGGGCAGACTGGTGCGGCCCCTGCAAGCAGCTCGGTCCCGTTCTTGAGAAGGTCGCTGCGGACTATGCCGAAAAAGGCGTGATGCTCGCCAAGATCGACGTCGAGAAGGACAAGCTCGTTGCGGCGCAATTCCGTATCCAGTCCCTCCCGACGGTCTACGCAATTTACCGCGGCCAACCGGTTGCAGACCTCACCAATTATCGCACCGAAGGGCAGCTCAAGAAGGTGCTCGACCAACTGCTGGCGCAGCTCAAGATCGATGGTGAAGGCGCGGCCGCCGAGGCCGAGATCGAACCACTCGTCGCGATGGGCGAGCAGGTGCTCGCCGACGGCGACGGACCTCGCGCCGTCTCCATCTTCCGGCAAATCCGCGAAATGGCTCCGGACAATAATGAAGCGATTGGCGGACTTGCGCGCTCACTGATTGCCGCTGGTGACATCGAGGAAGCCAAGCAGATTTTGGACGGCGTCCCGGCTGACCTTGCCGGCAAGCCGGAGATTTCGCGCGCCCGGGCTGCACTCGAAGTTGCATCCGCAGGGCCAGTGTCGGACTTGAAGGCGCTGGAGCAGCGGCTCGCTGCGAATGCGGATGATCATGAAGCGCGGTTCGACCTCGCGGCGGCGAGAATGGCAGCAGGCGACCGCGATTCCGCAGCTGATGCCCTGCTCGAGATCGTCACGCGCGACCGCGAGTGGAACGAGGGAGCGGCTCGCAAAAGGTTCCTTCAGCTGCTGGAGGCGCAAGGGCTCGAGGACTCTTGGTCCAGAGCGCAACGCCGGCGGCTCTCGGCGGTACTCTTCACATGAGTCGGTTACTCCGGGTGCCGATTTTCCCGCTTCCCGGGGCGATCCTCTTCCCACGCGCGCAACTTCCGCTGCACATTTTCGAGCCGCGCTACCGCGAGATGGTTCGAGACGCGGTCGAGGGACCGGGTCGGATCGGCATGATCCAGCCTCTGGGGCTCGACGACGAGGACCATGCGCCGCTCTACGGAGCCGGCTGCATTGGCGAGCTGGTTGGCATTGAGGAGCTTGAGGACGGGCGGTTCAACATCGTGCTGCTCGGGACCAATCGGTTCCGGCTCGTCCAGGAGGCCTCCGTGGAGGAACCCTATCGATGCGCCGATGTGGATATTGAGTCGTTCGACGACAGCGAACCTCCGCCGCTCTCGTTAGGTCAGCGCGCGGAAGTAGAGCGGGAGGCGCGCCGCCTTGGCGATGCGATGGGCCTGGCGGTCGACTGGTCCGCGGTCGGTCGCCTGGATGACGAAATGCTGGTCAACGCCATTGCCCAAATTGCCCCTTTCGATGTCGGCGCGAAACAGGCGCTACTCGAGCAGCCGACGCTTGACGGCCGCACCGACCTATTGGTGCAATTGATGCAGTTCCACCGGGCGGCAGTTTCCGGCGGCGCCGAAATCGAACCCACGCTGCAGTGACTAAATCGGCAGCCCCCTGAGCAACAGCGGCAAATCGCCGCTAGTCCCTCGAGCCTCGCTCATCAGGCGATTCTTGAGTGGAGAGATGCGATCGATCGCCCCCATTCCCATGCGACGAATGGCAGACGCGGCGCGGCCCGGAATGCCGTAGATGCGGGCCAAACTGTCGGTGGCGAACGCGACTGAAAGCGCATCCATTGAACGCCATCGCTGGTAGCGGTCGAGCAGCTGCCGATCTCCCAAGTCCAGTCCGAGTCGCGCGCCTTCGACCAGCACTTCGGCGAGTGCTGCGACATCACGGAAGCCGAGGTTCAGTCCCTGCCCGGCAATCGGATGAATGGCGTGCGCCGCATCGCCCACCAGCGCCACGCGCTTGGCGGTGATCTGGGCCGCGTGATGGAATCCAAGCGGGAATGAGGAGCGTGGAGCGAGCATTTCAATCTTGCCAAGGAAGCCGCCCATCGCAGCCTCGGCTTCGCTTGCGAAATCGTCGTCGTGCAGTGCGAGCCAACCGGCCGCATCCTCATTGGGGACGGACCACACGAGTGCGGAACGATGCCCGGCCGAATCGTCATTCATCGGCAGCAGCGCGAAGGGACCCGTCGGGAAGAAGATCTCGTATGCGACATTCTCGTGCGGACGTTCGTGGCGAAGCACTGAGACAATCGCCTGATGATCGTATTTCCATCGCGCAACCCTGATTTCCGCGGCCTCGCGGGTGATGGAATTGCGTCCGTCGGCGGCAACCAACAACGGCGCGCGAAGTTTGCGCCCATCCTCGAGCGCTACGACGACGCCGTGATCGCCGCGCTCGACCTTGCCGACGCTCGACTTCCATAGCAGCCAGGTATTCGACCCCGCTTCGGCCCGCACGTGGAGCGCGCTTCGCAAATGGCGATTCTCGTGCATCCATCCCAAGGGTTCGTCGTCTTCAGGGTCGAAGTGCAGCCCGCCGGGCTCAAGGCCGTCGGCAACGGCGATTCGCCGGATTGGACATCCCGGCTCCCGCAGATGATCGACAACACCGATGGCGCGAAGCATGCGCATCGAGCTGGAGGATACGGCACTGGTACGCCCGTCAAACGCACCTTCGGCCCTTGGCGCTGGATCCGCAGGATCGACGATTATGGTCGAAAGTCCGCTGCTGTCGAGCGCGGAGGCGAGGGCGAGGCCAATCATGCCGCCGCCAAAGATGATCACGTCTGCGCGGTCCATGCCGGCGCCCTAGCTCTTCCGCCACGTCATGGCGAGCAGTGTGGCTGGATTGCGTCGCTTCACCCGCTCCTCGTCGTCATGTCGTGCAACTCGCTTGACCACGGACTCCACGTGGAGGATTCTCCGATCGCAACTTACCGGGGGTAGGACATGGCAAGTGTTGCCGCGCGCGCGCCGAAGCGCGAATTGGCGCCCGATTGGCGCGACGCGCTGCGCGACACCTTGCGGCGACTGGCGATCCGGATCGGTGGCGCATTGCTGCTCGCGATAAGCTTGGCGGCAGCAGTGGCGCTCGCCACGCACCGGCCGACCGACCCATCCCTGAGCACTGCCGCTGGGGGACCGCCGGCCAACTGGCTCGGAGTGGCCGGCGCTTACACGAGCGATGCCTTCCTCCTTCTGTTCGGTCTGGGCTCAGTGTTGTTCCTACCAGTGATCGCTACGTCAGGGATCCGGATGATGCGCTTGCAACCAGCCGGCGCGATGGGGCGTCGGCTGTTTGTGGCGGCGATCGGAGCGGTGCTGCTTGGCATCGCGCTCGGCCTGCTCAGCGGCTCGGCTGTCTCCGGCCTGCCGGGTGGCTGGGGCGGGGCTCTTGGACTGGCCGGTGCCTATGGCGTGGATTCGGCGCTCGACCTCATTCGCAATCCGTCGATTGCCGGTCCGGCACGCCTGGCAGTCCTGATGCTGCTAGCGATCGGCGGCGTATCGCTCGGCTATTTCGCGCTTGCACTTAACGATGACGAGAAAGGCTGGCTCTCTGGCTTGTTCCGCCGCTCGCCGCGGGAACGTCGAGCAAAGCCACGAAGCACGGAAATACAAGAAGAACGGGCCATGCCGGCCGCACCACCGAGGCCGAGGCCCACAGTCGCCGTCAGCGAGCCAGCAACAAGCATCACCCAAGGTGGGCGCGCCCAGTCCCGCAAGTCGACTGCCCAGCCCACGCTCGCGCTCGGCGACAGCTATCAGTTGCCAACGATCGGGCTTCTCGCGCGCGCGCCCGAAAAGGGAAAGCAGCAGATCGACCGCGCCGGACTCGAGCGCAATGCCCGCCTGCTCGAATCGGTACTCGAGGACTTCCACGTTCGCGGCGACATCGTCGAGGTGCGACCTGGCCCAGTGGTGACGATGTACGAGCTCGAGCCGGCCAGCGGGATCAAGGCCAGCCGAGTGATCCAGCTCGCCGACGACATCGCGCGCAACATGTCCGCCTTGTCGGCCCGCGTCGCGACCATTCCGGGCCGAAGCGTCATCGGCATCGAATTGCCCAATCCGAAGCGCGAGACGGTCAGTCTTAGCGAGCTGATCGGCAGCCAGGCGTTCGAGGACCAAAACATGTCCCTGCCGCTGATCCTCGGTAAGAATATCTCGGGCGACCCGGTGATCGCCGACTTGGCGCCGATGCCGCATCTGCTCGTCGCGGGCACGACCGGATCGGGCAAGTCGGTCGGCCTCAACTGCATGATCCTGTCGCTGCTCTATCGGTACGGGCCGGACGAGTGCAAATTGATCATGATCGACCCGAAAATGCTTGAATTGAGCATCTACGACGACATTCCCCACCTGCTTGCTCCGGTGGTGACAGAGCCCGGCAAGGCGATCCGCGCGCTCAAGTGGACGGTCGAGCAGATGGAAGAGCGGTATCGCATGATGGCGAACCTCGGGGTGCGCGCGTTGCCGAGCTTCAACGCAAAGGTGCGCGAGACCAAGGCCAAAGGCTCCAAGCTCGGGCGTCGCGTCCAGACGGGTTACGACGCCGACAGTGGGCAGCCCGTCTATGAAGTCGAAGAGCTCGATTATGAGGTGCTTCCGCAAATCGTCGTGGTCGTCGACGAGCTTGCCGATTTGATGATGACTGCGGGCAAGGAAGTGGAGTTCCTGATCCAGCGGCTGGCGCAAAAGGCGCGTGCGGCCGGCATCCATCTCATCATGGCGACGCAGCGGCCATCCGTCGACGTAATCACCGGCGTCATCAAGGCGAACCTCCCCACCCGCATCAGTTTCCAGGTAACCAGCAAGATCGATAGCCGGACGATCCTTGGCGAGCAGGGTGCGGAGCAGCTGCTCGGGAAGGGCGACATGCTGTACATGCCCGGCGGCAAACAGATCATCCGCGTCCATGGACCGTTCGTGTCGGACGAAGAGGTTCGCGCCGTCGCCGAACATTGGCGTAAGCAAGGTTCGCCCGATTATATTCAGGCGGTCACCGAAGAGCCCGAGGACGGGGGCTATTTGTTCGACGGACAGCCTACCGGTGAAGACGATGCGGAGACCCAGCTCTACCGCAAGGCCATCCAGATCGTGGCGGAGAGTCAGAAGGCCTCGACCTCTTACCTCCAGCGGCAGCTTCGGGTCGGTTATAACAGCGCGGCGCGCCTGATCGAGCGGATGGAAAAGGAGGGTCTCGTCGGCCAGCCCGACCACGTCGGGCGGCGCGAGGTGCTGATCGACCCGGACGGGCACCCGATCTGAGGCGGGATCCGCTGAACGGAACGGAACCGCAAGGTTCAGACCGCATTCAATGGGCACCCGCCAGTCTCGCGCGCAAAATTTCCAGGAGCTTTTCACGATGACTTTCGCCAGCTCTTTCGCGCGCGCGTTCGTGCCGGCGGCCATGATCGCCGCTTCGTCCCCCGCCGTCGCCGCGGAATCGCCCGATATGGCCAGGGTTGGGGCACATATCCGCGAGGTCCAGACGATGACGGCCAATTTCGTTCAGACCGATGCGCGCGGACGCTCCGCGGCTGGGACGCTGGAGCTCAAGCGGCCGGGTAAGGTGCGGTTCCAATATGGCAGCGGCGATTTACTTCTGGTCGCCAACGGCAAGACGTTGACCTTCATCGACTATCAGGTGGGCCAAAAATCCGCCTGGCCGCTGAACCGCACGCCCCTAGGCGTGCTGCTGTCGAGTTCGCCGAACCTCAAAGGCCGGGCACAGGTGATTCCAAGCGACGACTCGCAGGTCATCACCGTCCGCGCGCGCGATCCAGCGCAATACGGCTCGATCATCCTGGTCTTTCTGCGGAACTCGTCAGCACCCGGCGGATTGCAGCTGTATGGCTGGACAGCCATCGACGCGCAGAACAAGCGGACAACGGTCAGGCTGTCGAACGTCCGCTACAACGTGGCCGTCCCCGAAAGCGCCTTCACCTACGCCGAGCCGAAGAAAAGGTGAGATTAAAATAGTTTCATATTGCGACCCGTTCATCGCAATGACAGGCATGAATGCCTAGATAGATCATCGATTCCGCATTTACCCGGGGTTTCCCCCTGTTACCCGGGGTGGCGGGATCCCTTGCGTGACGAACGCTTGGTCGGCCCTCGCTCCATGCCCCCGGAGCGGGGGCCTTTTTCATGTTGGCGTGGACAGGCTAAGCGGGCGAACGTGAGCAATCGACTGAAGATCGCCTCCTGGAACATCAATTCGGTGCGTGCGCGTCCGGCGCTGGTCGAGCGCCTCATCGTCGAGCAGCAGCCCGACATTCTGTGCCTGCAGGAGACCAAGGTGCTCGATAGCATCTTCCCTGCGGAGCCGTTCCGAAATCACGGCTATGTGCACCAGCAGCTAAACGGCCAGCGTATGCACCACGGTGTCGCCATTCTCAGCCGAATTCCGCTGAAGGATCCCGGCAAGCATGACTGGCAGGATAATGGCGAGGCGCGCCACATAGGTGTCCGGCTCGAATGCGGGATCCGGTTGGAAAATGTTTATGTGCCGGCAGGTGGGGACGTGCCGGACCGAGAAAAGAACCCAAAGTTCGGCCAAAAGCTCGACTTCCTCGAGCGCATGACGCGCTGGTCCGATGCGCTGGCCGAGCCCACCATCATCGTCGGCGACTTCAATGTCGCGCCGTTGGAATGTGACGTGTGGAGCCACAAAGCGCTGCTGACAGTCGTGAGCCACACACCCATCGAGGTCGAAGCGCTCAAGCGGCTGCAGCAAGCGCACGACTGGATCGACGTCGGCCGGCGATTTTTCCCGGCGCCGGAGCGCTGCTACACTTGGTGGAGCTACCGATCGCCCGACTGGACCAAGAATGATCGTGGCCGTCGGCTCGATCATATGTGGGCCTCACCCGAGCTGGCGGCGAACATCACCGCTCATGCGGTGCTCGAACCTTGCCGCAACTGGCAGCGCCCATCGGACCACGTGCCACTGATCTGCGAGATCGAGGTTTGAGCGCCGATTCGCCGATCCGCAAGGCGATCGCCGCGCTACGGGCCGGACGGCTGGTGCGGATCGACGGTCCGGAACCGATCGCCGTCCTGTCAGTCGAGACCGCAACGCGAGAGCTGCTCGATCTGGTTGAGCCCAATCACGACTCGGCTCTGCTGATCAGCGGAGAGCGCGCCGCGGCACTGTCGCTCGGCAATCTTCGCGACGCTGCCGATCCAGCCCAGCCGGTGCTTCTTGCCCGCGAGCCATGGCTTGACGCCACGACTGCACTGGCTCTGGCCGATCCGGGACAGGACCTATCGCGAGGGCCGATCGGCCCGCTGCATCCGGTGCCGTGCCATTCCAGCGAAACAGCCAAAGCTGCGTTGGTCTTGGCCCGTTCTGCCGGACTGCTCCCGGCATTATGGATCGTCGATGCGACCGACGCCGCCGCGTCGGTCTCGGCGGACGCGATCGTTCGCGAGAATCTAGCGCCCGGGGTGGAGATTGTTGCCCGGGCGAAGCTTCCCCTCGCGGATATGCCCGAATCGCAGATCGTCGCGTTCCGCGCATCCGATGATGGGGAGGAGCACGTCGCCCTGGTGATTGGAGCGTTCGGCGGCAAGGCTCCGGTCGTCCGCTTGCACAGCGAGTGCCTGACTGGCGATGTTTTCGGATCATTGAAATGCGACTGCGGGCCGCAGCTGCGCGAATCCCTGAAAATCATTGGCAAAGCGGGTGGTGGGGTGCTTCTCTACCTCCGCCAGGAAGGGCGTGGGATTGGTCTCGCCAACAAGCTGCGCGCCTATGCTCTGCAGGATCGCGGACTCGACACCGTCGAAGCCAACCGGCGCCTCGGCTTTGCCGACGACGAGCGGGACTACGGCCATGCGGCAGCGATGCTAAGGGCATTGGGGATCAATGAGGTGCGGCTCCTGACGAACAATCCGAACAAGGTTGCGGGACTGGAGGCGGCCGGGATCAAGGTGGTGGAGCGAGTCGCCCACCATATGCCCGCGAACCCTCACAACGCCGATTATCTCGCGACCAAGCACAAGAAGAGCGGGCACCTAATCTAGACGGAGCAGATGACGGACTTCGTCGAAGCTGCTCGCGACGTGCTCAACGCCCAACGTGCGAAGCATGTCGACATGTCCCTCGAGACAATGCGATCCCGCGGCGAGGCCGATGACCTGGGCGCCCGATGCGAGCGCGCCGCGCGCGCCTACCTCCGAATCCTCGATGATCACGCTTCGGCCAATGTCCGCACCGAGCTTCTGAGCGGCGTGTAGATACAGGTCGGGCGCCGGCTTACCGCGCTCGACATGCTCCCGGCCGCTGTACACATGCTCGCCGAATGCGTCGCTGAGCCCGAGGTGTTGAAGATGGCCACGAATCCAGCGGGTCGAGCTCGACGAGGCGACCGCCTTTGGCAGGACGGTCGGCAGGGAGCAGACGAAGTCGACGGCCCCGACGACCGCTCGAACGCCTTCGCGCAGCGCGCGAACACTCTGCTCTTTGCGTCGCTCGTGGAATTCGGGCGGCAGCGGCATACCGAGGCGGGCCTCGATCGCCGCAACGAACTGGTGCCCGCTTAAACCCACATAATGTTTCAGCGCCTCCTCGACGCTGGTCCTGTGACCGAGATCGGTCAGCAGCTCGGCGAGCAGCTTGTTGCCCTCGAATTCGCTTTCGAGCAGCACGCCGTCGAAATCGAAAATGATCGCGTCAAAGTCCCGCATCAGTCTTCGAACAACGCCGTTCCGACCCGTACCGCCGTTGCGCCGAGCATCACTGCAGATCCGAAATCCTGAGACATCCCAATGCTCTAGCCCATGACGTCATGGCGTCGCGCAAGCTCCGCCAGCAGAGCGAAATAGGGCGCCGCTTCAAGCCCGGACGGCGGTATCGCCATCAAACCCGCGAGCGCGAAACGTGAAGCACGAACCGCACCCACAAGCTCGCCCACCTCACCAATGGCGCAGCCGCCCTTTTGTTCTTCCTCACCGATATTCACCTGTAAGTAGACATCGGGAAAGCGCTGCTCTCGCTCCGCCTCCTTACCTAGCGCGCTGAGGAGGGAGCCGCGATCGAGCGAATGAATCGTGTCGAATAGCCGCACCGCTTCCGCGGCCTTGTTCGTCTGGAGGCGGCCGATTCCATGCAGGCGGACATCCGGATAGCGTGCCTGCAGCGGCGGCCATTTCGCAAGCGCCTCCTGGACACGGCTTTCGCCGAAGTCGCGCTGCCCAGCCGCGATCAGTTCCTCGATCTGCTCGGCTGCGCGGCCCTTGCTGACGGCGATCAGCTGGACCTCCGCAGGATCGCGACGCGCGAGTTTCGCCGCAGCCGCAATGCCGTCGAGGATCTGCCGGCGGCGGTCTGCGGCGTTGCTCATCCGCGCGCTATAGAAAGCCCAATGAAGCGCCGCCAGACCAGCATTCCGCGTCGATGGCTGATTGCCGATACCCGGCTCGGCGACCAGCTATGGGAATCTGTTGCGAGTTTGCCCCGCGGAAGTGGTGTGCTGGTGCTTTTCCACGACCTTTCCACCAATGCGCGTGAGAGAGTGATTCGACGGTTGCGGCACGTCGCGGTGGGCAAGGGACTGACGTTGATCGACGAAGCCGAGGGAGCGGCGCGAGTCCATGATCCGCGTGAACTACGACGAGCTTTGCTGCAGCGGACTCCGTTGATCTTGCTGTCGCCGATCTATCCGACTCCGAGCCATCCCGGTTCGCAAGCGATTCCGCGCATGCGCGCCGCCGCTTATGCCCATTTGACCGGCCGCAGATTGATCGCCCTTGGCGGAATGGACCCGCAGCGATTCAGGCGCATCGAGCGTCTGGGGTTCATCGGCTGGGCGGGAATTAGTGCTTGGCTTAGAATTTAAGCGCAGTGCCGACGTACACGGCCTGGCTATCGCGGCGGTCGTCCTGCAACGCCGTCAAGCGGTCGCGTTCGACATTGTAACGGACGCCGCCGGTTAGGGCGAAGCGCTGTGACAAAGCGTAAGAGCCGCCGACGTCGAGAGAATAATTGTCGCCCTTGTGCAGCGCTGGCACCGGGTGGCCGTCTGTTCGCTCGGCGCCGACCGCGACTCGGCCGGTGAAGCGCTTCAACGAATAGCTGAGGCCCACGATCGCACTCTCGCGACCGCCGATCGCCGGATCGGCGTCCTTCACCCTGGCGACGTCGCCGGAAACCGCAAATCGCCTCCAGCCCACCGCAACTCCCAGGTTGTAGCTCGTCGAGGTCAGCGCGCTCACCGCAGCAGTCGGCGCCGATGCGTCAGCAAGCGAAGCGGCCGGTGCCGGCGCGCTGGTCCGCGCACGAATCGCAACTCTGATCTGTGACGGCCGGCCCTTCGCAGGGGCAGGCGTGAACTTGAAATCGGTGAGCGAGAGATTCCGACCGGCAAGCGCCGCCGCCAGCTTGGGATCGGCATTGGCCGGAGTGAAGGAGGAGATCGGGTCGAAGCTCAACGAAATTGCGGGTGGCCGCTTCTTCGTTGTAGTGCTTGCGGCGAACGCCGGGGTCAACACAAGCGCGCTCGCGGCGAAGGCCGCGAGGAGCTTGGCTTCATTCCTGTGCGCCAACTTGAGCACTCAAGTGAACTCCCTGTTCACGAGTCGATATAATCATTCGAACCTGAAGGTTCCATGAGCAGAATCGATTCCTTCGTCGGCTGTTGCCGAGTCACCACAATTTTGGCTCATCGCGGCACACCTTGCGAGAGCACATCGAGCATCTATAACGCCGCAGACGAATATCCCCCGGCCAAGGACCGCTCATGACTCGTGTGAAAATGACTGCCGCCGCACTCATGATTGTTGGACTGGCGAGCGCCGGTTGTGCGCGCAACCGCAATCTTCCGAACCAGCTTGCCCCGTCCAAAGTCACGACGATCGGGGTCAACGCCTATCTGTGGCGCGCTGCCGTCGACACGGTGTCGTTCGCGCCCCTCCTTCAGGCCAACGCCAATAACGGAGTGATCATCACCGATTGGTACGCCAACCCGAAGGCGCCGGGCGAACGGGTCAAGTTGACCGTTTCGATCCTCGACCAGGATTTGCGCGCCGACGCACTCCGTGTCGCCGCCTCACGCCAAGTCAATCAGAACGGCGTCTGGGTGGACGCCCCGGTTTCCGCGGCAACGGTCCAAAAGCTCGAGGACATCATCCTGACGAGAGCCCGCGACCTGCGCCGTTCTTCAGTCGCGGGGTAAGCTTCGTGTCATGACCGGGCGTTTCGACGCGAATGCGGCCGACCGCCGCTGGCAGGCGCGCTGGGACGAGGCGCGCTCATTCCAGGCCGACAGCGGCAGCAACAAACCCAAGACCTACGTGCTGGAGATGTTCCCTTATCCCTCAGGGCGCATCCACATGGGGCATGTGCGCAATTACACCATGGGGGACGTGATCGCCCGCTATCGCCGAATGCAGGGCCACGAAGTGCTGCACCCGATGGGATGGGATGCCTTCGGAATGCCGGCTGAAAATGCCGCGATGGAACGCAAGGTCCATCCTGGCGAATGGACTAGAGCCAATATCGCAACGATGCGCGAACAGCTGAAGCGGCTCGGCTTTGCGCTCGATTGGTCACGCGAGTTCGCGACCTGCGATCCGGCCTATTACGGACAGGAGCAGGCGCTGTTCCTCGACCTGTTCGAGGCGGGGCTCGTCTATCGCAAGGAGAGCGAGGTCAATTGGGATCCGGTCGACATGACCGTCCTTGCCAATGAACAGGTGATCGACGGCAAAGGCTGGCGTTCGGGCGCACCGGTCGAGCGACGCAAGCTGTCGCAATGGTTCCTGAAGATCACCGATTTCGCCGACGAGTTGCTCGAGGGGCTGGAGACCCTCGACCTGTGGCCGGAAAAAGTCCGGCTGATGCAGGAGAATTGGATCGGCAAGAGCCGCGGCCTCAAGTTCCGCTTCCGCCTAGCCGAGCCGGTCGACTCCATCGACGAGGTGGAGGTTTTCACCACGCGGGCGGACACGATTTTCGGCGCCAGCTTCGTTGCGATCGCCGCCGGACATCCGCTCGCCCAAGCGGCGACGGCGACCGATCAAGGCGCTGCCGATTTCGTTGCCGAATGCCAGCGCGGCGGCACCAGCCTGGCGGAGATCGAGGCTGCCGAAAAGAAGGGTTACAAAATCTCAGCCGAAGTCGTGCACCCGCTCGATCCACAATCGCGGCTGCCAGTGTACATCGCGAACTTCGTGCTCATGGACTATGGAACCGGCGCGTTATTTGGGGTTCCGGGGCACGATCAACGCGATTTCGAATTTGCGAAGCAATATCATCTGCCGATCAAGCGAGTCGTGGCGCAAAGCACCGACGTCGCGTCCGAGCCGATCGGCGAGGAAGCCGAAACGGCCGCCGGGGTCACCGTCAATTCGCATTTTCTGGATGGCCTGACGACCGAGCAGGCCGGGGCCGAAGTGGTTCGCCGCGCGGAAGCGGCCGGCTGGGGCGCCGGCACCGTGCAATACCGCCTGCGCGACTGGGGGGTATCGCGTCAGCGCTATTGGGGCACGCCGATCCCGATCATTCATTGCCCGTCGTGCGGAGCCGTGCCGGTGCCGCGGGACCAGTTACCCGTGGAGCTCCCCGACGACATCGAGTTCGACAAGCCGGGCAATCCACTCGACCGCCATCTGAGCTGGAAACATGTGGCATGCCCGAGCTGCGGCGGCGAGGCCACGCGTGAAACCGACACGCTCGATACCTTCGTCGATTCGAGCTGGTATTTCATTCGCTTCGCGAGTCAGCCGTCGGATAGACCATTCGACCGGGCCGAGGCCGAGGCCTGGATGCCCGTCGGCCAGTATATCGGCGGGGTCGAGCACGCCATCCTCCACCTGCTTTACGCGCGCTTCTGGACGCGGGCACTGGAAAGGCTCGGCAAGATCGGCGTGAGCGAGCCTTTCAAGGGACTCTTTACCCAAGGCATGGTGACGCATGAGACCTACCGCGCGGGCGATGGTAGCTGGCTCAGCCCCGACGAAGTCACCCGCGACGGCGATGACTGGGTGCACATCGAAAGCGGCCAGCCGGCAATGCCCGGCCGGGTAGAGAAGATGTCGAAATCGAAACGCAACACCGTGGATCCTGAGCCAATCCTTGAAAAGTACGGTGCCGACGCTGTTCGTTGGTTCATGCTCTCGGACAGCCCGCCGGAGCGCGATCTCGAATGGTCGGAGGGAGGGATTGAGGGCGCTTCACGGTTCGTGCAGCGAGTGTGGCGCCTCGCCGGAAGCGTCGATAATCAGGCCGGCGAAGATGAAGCACTCAAGCGGAAGTTGCACAGAACGATCGCCGCTGTGGGCGAAGCGATCGAAGGGTTGCAGTTCAACAAGGGCGTGGCGCAGCTCTACGAACTCACCAGCGCGATCGAGAAAGCGCCCTCGTCAACAACACGCGCGGAAGCGGTGCGAACTCTGATCAAGCTAATCTCGCCCATGGCTCCGCACCTCGCCGAAGAGAGTTGGGCGCTGCTCGGTGGGGCCGGAATGGTTGCGGACTCAGACTGGCCTGAGTTCGATCCGAACCTTCTGGTTGACGATCGGGTCACGTTGGCCATCCAGCTGAACGGCAAACTCCGCGACACGATCAGTGCGCCGCGCGGTCTCGATCGCGATGCCGCAGAGGCGCTCGCCCTTTCGTCCGACAAAGTTCAACGCTTGCTGGCCGGAGCGCCCCCGCGCAAAGTGATTGTCGTTCCCGACAGGTTGGTGAATATCGTCGCATGATGCGGCGCGCCGTCTTGGTCCTCGCCTTCCTGATGCTTACTGGCTGCGGCCTGCGTCCGCTTTACGGCGGAGGGTCCGCAAGTCCGGAAGCGGCATTGTTGCGATCCGTGCAGGTCGCGCCCATTCCGGGTCAGTCGGGCTGGCTCGTACGCACCAAATTGGTGGATCGATTAGGCGAGACGGGAGATGGAACGTCTGTTTATCGCCTCGACGTAAAGCTCGACGACAATATAACCGCCTATGGAATCCGCGGCGATCAGGCGGCAACCCGCGAGCGGCGGACGCTTCGTGCGCGATATCAGCTGGTCAACCTCCAGTCGGGTTCTGTCTTGCTGGATGCCACAGCGGGATCCGACGAGGGAATCGACATCGTGAGCTCGCCTTATGCGACCGTCGCGGCGGAGCAGACCGCCCTCGAACAGCTCGCTGACGCGGTGTCGGACCAGATCGTGGGGCGCCTGGCGCTCTATGCGTCGCACGCCGCAGCCGGCAAGTGAAAGCGTCGAAAGCGAGCATTGGCCGAGCGGTCGACCAGCCGGATCCGCGCATTCGGTTCTATCTTTTTCACGGTCCGGACGAGGCGCAATCGCGGGCGCTGGGTCAGCGGCTGCTGGAAGCCTTGGGTGCGTCCAAATTCATCGTCGCTGCGGCGGCGGTAAGGTCAGATCCGGCCACGCTCGCCGATGAAGCCGCCGCAATGAATCTGTTCGGCGGCCGACGAGCTATCTGGATCGAACCCGCGGGCGAGGACATTGCCGGCGGGGTCGAAGCATTATTGGAGGGGCCGCCCGGCGAAAGTCCTGTCATCGCCATCGCCGGGACGCTCCGGAAAACGGCGCCATTACTCAAATTGGCTGAGGCTTCGCCCCATGTCCTCGCCTATGCCTCCTATGCGCCCGAGGGCCAGGAT
>JBKPON010000230.1:0-10929 GCA_046733135.1 Pseudomonadota bacterium
GCCATGCATCGATCGCTGCATCGAATGCGGCAATGAGCGTGGTCGTCGCTGCGCTGATCTGTGCACTCCTGGCGCCAATTCCGGCGAGCATCAGGGTCGCTTTAATGAGTTCTTCGCGTCGCCGCTTCCGATCACGGCGCGAACTTTTCTGACGGAAGAAATCCTCCCAATCGTCCATCGGATCCGATGGCCGTTGGGACTGGCGATCGCCACGCTGTCGGCGGGGTGCTTTGTGACGTACTCTGGTCGGACGCGGGCTCATCCTCAAATTGGCCGGAGGTGGAATGCGTCGGGCTTCGCTGGCTTGTTGTCGAGCACACCCAACTGCGCCCCGAAGATCAAGAACGCCCCTGCCGCGACCGCCAGGCCGTAAGGAATGCGCGCACGGGCAGTCCTTTCTCCTGCTTGGCGCCCGCGTCGGCGAAATGGCCGCGTAACAATGAATAAGATCGCGAGCATCCCGCCTGAAAGGAACACGGCTGCGATGAGCCAGATCGCGCCCGAAAAGTTCATCCAGAGACCAACCGCGGCAAGCAGTTTGACGTCGCCGCCGCCCAGCATATTGGCTGCAAAGGCAGCAGTTCCGACGCCGAGAATAAGCAAGAAGACAACTGCATTTTGCCAGAGAGGCAGCGAGAACCCGTGGATTGCCATCGCGATCAGCGCGACGAGGATCACGGCAAGGCAGGTGAGGTTCGAGATGCGCAGTCGAACCGCGTCTTCGATCGCCGCCCCACAAAGGGCGAGGGCAAGCAACGCGAGCAGCCACCAAGGTGCGCCGACAACGAGATTCATTGCCGGCTTGCTGCCTCCAGATTGTTCGCGGCGCGTTCGTACCACTGCCCGCTTGCCTCAAGCGCCTGAGTGAATGCCGCGATGGCCCGCGATTTGTCTCCCAGGATCGCGGACGCGACGCCGGCGTCATTGAGGCGCTCGGCCCATGACTGGTCGGACTCCCGCGCTCTGCGCAGGGGAAGATCCGCCGCCATGACAGCTCGGGCAAGCTCGAGATTGTTCGTGATGCGCGGCGAATTCGGATCAAGGCCCGCAGCCACCTCAAAATCCTTCACCGCCGCCGGCCAGTTCCCGCGCAGCAGCTGAGACCAACCCCGATTGTTGACAACATCGGCCTCGTTAGGCGCGAGCTGCAACGCCCGCTCGTAAGCCTCATCGGCCTGCCTCCAGTCCCTCCCCAGATCTGCAAGCACGCCCAACGCATTCCAAGTCCGCCAGGATGCTCCCGCAGACTTCGTCGCGCGGATGACGATCGGCATCGCCTCGGCGATTGCGCCAGATTTCAATGCGGCAACGCCTGAACGCTCGAGCAGCAACGCATTTTCGGGATTTGCCAGAAGCAATCTTTTGTAACGGTCGAACGCTTCTTTGTAGTTGGAATCGGCAAAAGCCAGATCGGCCAGCGTGCGATCAACATCAATGCCGGTCGCCCCTTCCGAAATCGCGCGCTCGGTCATCAAGCGGGCTTGGTCGAGACGGCCAGCGACCATTGCCTGGTTCGCGTCCCTGAGCACAGCCTCCGGAGCGACGCTCACTGCGGGAGCCGATGCGGCCGTGGCCGCGGCGATCAGCAACTCCGCGATCATCCGCGCAGCGAATGCGATCTCATGCGCACCGAATCCCGGCCTAACAGGACGATGATCGCGTTTCCTCGCGCCATGCTCACGGCGCGGAAGCCCAGGCGGGATGCCAAGCTCTGAGCAATCGATTCGTGTCGCCCTGGATAAAGCACGACGCTGGTGGTGCGAGTCTTGGGAGCGTCGCCAATGGCCAACTTGCTCCACCCCTGCGACGATAGCGACTGGCGTGTGCGGGCAGCGAGTCCCTGATGCCGCGCCGCGTTGAGAAGACGGATCGCCGGCTGCGCTGCCGCGCTCCTGACCGGCACCCAGCGGACAGTCGTGCTTATACGCGTGCGGGATACCACAACAGCTTGCCAGAGTGGCTTGGCTGTTGTCACCAGCGCGACCTCGCCCGGCGACAAGCGCTCGAGGCGCGGCGCGGCTGACGCAGCGCGATCAAGTGGCGGAACGACAGGTTGCGGAACGACAGATTCCGGAAGTCTGATCGTCGCTGTTGCTGCAAGAGCCAAAATCGCCGTTCGCGGCGGCTCCTGTGCAGCCTGTGTCGGCGGGGCGGGCGTAACTTGCGCGACCCGCTCCACCGAACTGGACGAATCGGAAGGCGCCGGCGCTGTGGCGGGCGGCGTCACTGCTTGCAGCAGCGTTGGATCGTGCGGAGTGATCGCCAGCGCTTCCTCGTAGTAGCGGCGCGCGAGGTCATGCCTCCCCATCGCGGCATAGGAATCCGCGAGACCGCCAATCGCCTCTGCACTGTCTGGCTCTTCACGGATCGCTTTGCGGAATGATTCTATCGCCAGGCCGATATTGCCCATAGCAAGCTGCGCGCGTGCGTAGGCGACCTGGTCGCTCGGCGAACGGTCCTGCGTTGCGGCACCAACCGGCCGAATCTTTATTTTGTCCGTGTGCGCAGCGCATCCCCAAACAATCAGGGTCGCCGTGATCAGAAACGATGTAGCCCCTCGTATCATATCAATGTCCGTAAAGCGCTGGCAGGACGGTGCGGATGACTCGGATCGCCGCCGGCAGCATGAGCACCCCGATCATCGTGGGCAGCATGCAGGCGACGAGCGGGATCGAGATGAGGACTGGCAACCGATGGGCTTTCTCTTCCGCGCGCAGCCGACGCTTCTCACGCATCTCAGTCGCATACGTCCGCAGCGTCTGGGCAATGGACGACCCCAATTTGGTCGACTGAATGAGGAGAGTCGCGAACGCCCGAATGTCGTCGGCTCCAGCACGATCCGCCATCCGCCGAAGCGCGTCTTCGTGGCTTCGACCTGCGCGCAGCTCGAGAACGACAGCACCGAACTGTTCGGCGAGAAGGGGGTGAGAGCTAGTCATCTCCATGCCAACGCGTGCGAAAGCTGCCTCAAGTCCAAGTCCGGCCTCCACACAAACCAACATCAGGTCGAGAGCGTCGGGAAAGCCATTGACTACTTCGCGCTGCCTTCGGTCCGCTCGCGCGCGAACGAAGACGTTGGGAAGGTAGAGACCCAGTGCAGCGGCAACCACAAGATAGAAATAGAGCTTCACCAGCCCCGGGCTGGAGTGGGTGAGCGACAAGGCCAACAACACCAACGATGGAAGACCGACTACCATTAGCAGCCGCACGAGCGTGTACATGCGCGGCGCGTAGTTGGCTGCGTAGCCTGCCGCGATCAGCTTCTGTCGAAGCGATGCGTCCTTCGTGTCCACTAGACTGAGGCCGCCGCGTTCGATCGAATTAACCAGCTTGAGCCAGGCGCTTTCTATGCGATCGGTGCGAAGGGAACCGAGGGTGGCCGTTGCCCCGCCCCGTGGAGTGCCTTCGAAGAGCCGCCGACGTGTTGCGTTCCGAAGCGCGACGCCCTGCGCTGTGAGATAGGCGACGCCCGCGACCAGGGCGAACAGCATCACCAATAGAAGCATTCGAAGGAGGGGGCTTTGTGCGACAAGCTCAATCATGCCGTTACACCTTCAGGTCGACCATCCGGCGGATCGTAAAGAAGCCGGTTAGGTAGAGCGCGATGAGCAGGATGAACCCGGGTATGAAATACGGATCATTCGCGACATCGAGGAAGAACCGCGGATTGGAGACAAACAGCAGTGTGAAGGTGAAGACAGGCAGGATCGTGAGCATCACCGCGGTCATGCGGCCCTCGCTGGATAGCGCACGCACCTTCAGCATCATGGTCTGCCGTTCGCGGATCACCTGTGACAAATTGTCCAGGATCTCCGCCAGATTGCCGCCGGTCTCATTCTGTACCGACAGCGACACGACGAACATTCTCATGTCGTCGAGATCCCATCGTTCGGCCATATCCTGAAGAGCATCGCGCAGTTCGGCGCCATACGTCACCTCGTCGACTGCGATCCCGAACTGACTGCCGATCGGATCGGGCATTTCAACTGTGAGTAAGTCCAGTGCGGCTGCAATGGGATGTCCGGCTCTCAGACCGCGGACGAATACGTCCAACGCCACCGGAAATTGCTCTTGCATCCGCTTTCGCGTGCGCGTTGCCTTGAAATTGAGAATCATCACCGGAAGGGCCGCGCCGAGCACGATCGCAAATGTGGCGCTGATAAGAATTCTTCCGAAGCTGATCCCGATGCCCCACCAGGACGCCATGAGCAGCAGCATGACGAAGAATATGATGACCGGGGCAAAGATGATCAGCAGCATAAGGCGCCCGGTGGCAAGCGTTATCTGAGCCTGCATCAACATTCGTTCGAACCGCCGGGCCATCGGAAACAGAAACGGAGGCAACCATTCTGGAAGAGCGGAGCTCGTCCGCCGCAGCAGGTTCATGGTTTCGCCGTGGGTCTGACCACGAGCGATCAGCTTGAGGCGAAGATTGATGGCCCTCTCTTCAGCCCGGTTACTTGCGATCCATCGGACCAGTGCTTCCGCGGCAAGCACAACGGCCATGAAGACACATACGAGGACGAGCGCTCTGATCCAGGTTGGATTCATGCTTCGAACCTCGCGTCAGGACGGAAGAGATCTGCGGTAAGCGTGATTCCGTGCGCCATGACCTGGTCGAGGAAACGGGGCCTAATGCCGGTCGCTTCGAAGCGCCCTTGGACCACCCCCTCGCTGCTGACTCCGGTTTGGCGGAAACGGAAGATCTCTTGCATCGTGATGACCTCGCCTTCCATTCCAGTCAGCTCGGACAGGCTCACGAGCTTTCGCCGGCCGTCAGCTAGGCGTGCGACCTGGACGACGATGTGGATGGCGGAAGCGATCTGCGCTCTTGAGGAGCGCGCAGGAATATCAATGCCACTCATCCCGATCATCTGCTCGATGCGCGACAGCGCATCCCGCGTTGTGTTGGCGTGGACTGTTGTCATTGAGCCCTCGTGCCCCGTATTCATCGCCTGCAGCATGTCGAAGGCTTCGCCTGCGCGGACCTCGCCAAGGATGATCCGGTCGGGGCGCATCCGTAGCGCGTTCTTGACAAGATCGCGCTGCACCACTTCCCCGCGGCCCTCGATATTCGGCGGACGCGTTTCGAGACGAACGACATGCTCCTGCTGGAGCTGCAATTCCGCCGAGTCCTCGATCGTGACGATCCGCTCTCGATCGTCGACGAATGCGGACATTGCGTTGAGCAGTGTCGTTTTTCCGGACCCTGTACCGCCCGAGATCAGCACGTTCCGGCGGGAGCCAACGACCGCTTGCAAGACCTCAGCCACCTGGGGCGGAATACTCCCGATCTCGATCAGTCGCTCCATGCTGATCGGGACCCGCGCAAACTTGCGGATCGACAGGAGGGACCCATCAAGCGCAAGCGGTGGCACGACGGCGTTCACGCGACTTCCGTCGGCGAGACGAGCATCGACCATTGGTGAGGATTCGTCGATCCGCCGCCCGACCGCGGAAACGATCTTCTGAATGATGCGAAGCAGGTGCTTTTCGTCCTTGAACCGCACCTGGCTGGCCTCGAGCACGCCGTACCGCTCAATGAACACTCGACGGTGACCGTTCACGAGGATGTCCGTGATCGTCGGATCCTTCAGTAGCGGTTCGAGCGGCCCGAGCCCAAGGAGCTCGTCGAGAATGTCCCCGACCAACTGCTTGCGCTCGGAATGATTGAGCGCATGGTTCTGCTTGGCAAGTTCCTCGGCAATGATGTCCCCGACCTCGGCTTCGATCTGCTCGCGTGACATGGTCTCGAGCGCCTGAAGGTTGATGAGATCGATTAGCCGCTGGTGAAGTTCGACCTTGAGCTCTGTGCGCTTGTCGCGCTTGCCGAAGGCTCCGGCATCGCCGATCGTCACCAGGCGGTGTTCGTCGAGGGCGCGCTGTCGCTCCTCTGCCGTGTCGATATCGACCGCTGCCGATTTCCGGATCTGCCACATGACTATCGCTCCAATCCAAATGCGGCTGCAATGCCGGCATCCAATGCGTCGAGATCCCTGCCCAGCGCACTTTTCCGCTTGATCTCGCTCAGGGGCACCCCGCGATCGATTGCGGCTCGCATGAGGGCGAAATCGTTGGCTATGTTGAACGCGGCGTCTCGGCCGAGTGCCTGCTTCACATCGGTCGATCGAATGTTGCGCGCGAGGGCTTTGTCGTAGCGATTGACGATCACGCGTACGTCCACACTTTCGAGGTCCTGCGAATCCAGCAGGTCCAGCTGACGTCTGGCGCGAGCAAGACCAGCCACCGTTAGCTCCGTGACGAGCAGGACGAGGTCCGACCGCGCGACGAGCGAAAGCGACCAGTTCGTCCAGTTTGTCGGCAAGTCGACGAATACGGTGCCGAACTCGCGCGTCGCGAGATCGACGATCTGCAGCACATGCTCGCTGGATACTGCCTCGAGTGGCATCATTTCGAATGGCGCGGAAATGACTTTCAGACCACTCGGATGCGGCGTTGTTGTCGCGCGAAGCAATGCGCCGTCCAGGCGCGTGCCCGCCTCGAGCAGATCGAACAGCGACAGCTTCGGCTGCAGGCCGAGCTGGAAAGCAGCGTCGCCAAATTGCACGTCCAAGTCGATAAGACAGGTCTCGCCGCGGTTCGCACCCTCGTTTTCGGCGAACCGGATGGCGAGCTGGCCGAGCAAAGCGGTCGCGCCCACCCCGCCGACGCTCTTGATGATGCTGACTAGCTTGCCTTTCCCGACCTCGGTGAGGCTCTCGCGTTTGGAGAGCGTGTCCCGCAGCGACGCGAGCGCGATCTCCAGCTCATCCGACGTAAGCGGCAGTGGAATCACATCGTGGGCGCCGGCCCGGACCAGCGACCGAACGAGCGCAAGCGGCGGCTCATAAGCCGCTGCGATCAGCGGCAGGTCGCACGCGGAAGCAAGCTGCTCGAAACGCTTCACCGATGCGGGATTGTCTGCGTCCACCTGAATGACCACAGCAGCCGCAGCGGCGAGGGAATCGGTGTCGATTGCGTCCCCGGCCGCAACGATACTTAGTGCAAGCGGAAACCCGGCGATGCGCGAGCCCACCATTGCGCCTGCGTCGCCTTCGAGTCCGTGGAGGAAGAGATGCACGGCATGATCGCGCTTGCTCGTTTTCCAGCTCTTCGCGGTCTCATTGGGGTTGATGACGCTCACTCCCTACCTCAATTCGAAATGGCCCAGCGCCCGTCTTCCATCGTCAGAGTCGAGGCGAACGAAGGCAGCGGGATGGTGATGCCGAACACGTACCCCAAGGCGGGCCGGAAGCTCATGTCCGATAATCTGATCGTGATCAGTGGATTGACGTCAGGGCCGTAGGGATCGCCGGCATAGCCGAGGCCGGAGTTGCTATAGACGATCGTCACGTTTGCCGGCTGAATCTCCGGCATGATTGCTCGCATCCGAGCGACCGTATTGTCGAACGCATCAGTCGAGGTTGTTCCGAGACCCGGGCACGGCTCAGTCGTGCATACGCAGCCGGTTGACGTGCACGTCGCAGCTCCAAACGAAGCATCGGGAATGGGATTTCCCCGTGGCACTCCGTCGTCGAAGTAATCGTGATCGGCGAGCCCCGTGTCGGCCATATCCGTTACGGCGGCAAAGCGGACGCCCATTTGCGCTGCCTTCTCGGCGCGATTCCATGTCCACATCATTCGACCAACGTCTACGATTCCGAGAAGGAACAAGATGAGCATCGGTGTGACGAGCGCGAACTCGGCGCCAACTGCTGCGCGGCGGTCCCTTGCGAGGTGCGCGAGCAGCTTCATACACCGGTCACCGCAGCTTCGGATTGAGCGTTGAGGTGGAGCGTCGCTCTGGCGATGCCCAATTGAGCGAACAAGGGTGTGTACGGAACGGTGGCGGAAACCGTCACGACCGGTGCCCCGTCAGGGGCGTTCACAAAAACCCCGGCGTCAGCGTAGGACCCGGTGGTGTCGCAGTCCGCGCTGACAGTAATGCTATCGGGATCGCTCCACGAAGCGAAACGCGGTGTTCCGTCGGAAGCGACCTGGCCGGTGCGCGTCACGTTCTGCGTGTCGGTTATCACCGATGCTGAAGGCGTGCAGCCGGGATAGTCAGTATACGGGCGCCGCGCCGCGTAGCGCGCACCGTCGCGCACCGCCTTCACCACGATGTGCTCGGTCATGAAGTAATTGCCAAGCTCGAACGCACCGAACAGCAGCGCGATCAGGATCGGCAATGACAGCGCCATTTCGACTGAAGCCGTGGCGCGATTGTCGCGGATGAGTGAGGTGTGCGCGGTGGTCATTACCGCTACTCGATCAGCCGCGGCACGTCGCGACGAAGAACGTTGCCAATCTGCTGGTTAACTCCTGGGAGCGGTCTGGAGCGGATGATTTCGCCGTATATCTCATCTCCGTTGGTCCGACCGGGCCGGCGGAAAGACGGTTCGACGAGAAAGACATCGATCCAGCCCAGGGGGGTCACACTGTCCCGGCCATTCGGATCATTGCCACTGCAATTGACAACCGCAACGGCTGCGACGCGACGGTCCGTGTCGAGATTGCCAGGTGCGACTCCAGGTGGCCTGCAAACAGGCTGACTGTCGGTGAACTTCGTTGTCGACCCCTTGCCGTTTCCATTGGCGACTTGGAAGGGCCCCTGCTGACGCCCAATCCCGTGACTTGCGTCCGGCGTGGGATGGTCAGCTTCCCACTGATAGACCTGGTACCTCGTGGCATTCGCTGACAGCCCCGTGTTGGTCATCCAGGTGGCGTGGTCCCACCGATAATTTACCCAGAAAAATGCATCCCGATCCCAACTACCGTTCCCAACAATTCCGCAGGTATTCGGCGAGGCGAGATGACACATGTCAGGCGGATGCCCCATATTCGGGACATTCGTGGCTTGAGCTTGAGTCAGGGCCGTTCCGTCTGTGTGACCGCGGTACGGAGTTTCGGTTTCGCTCCACCCCTGATTCCCACTCGAAGTACAAGACGTGCCGTGGACAAGGTCTTTCCGCGAGTTTGTCGATGGCGAGCAGGTGCCGCCGTCCGGACAAGTTTGCCCACTTTCGGTCATATCGAACCGGGTGTTGACGGCCGCCCTGACTGACTGCTTGTCCCCGGGTTCGGTGATCGCTCCGCGGGCAGCGACGCATCCGCCGGCCGAGCCATTCCAGCCGATCGCCTTAGCAAGATTTTCGGCGCCCGTGCCGAAACCTGTCTGCAGGAAACCGAAATTTCCGGGCGTGTTTGGTTGGCCGATGACGAGATGCAGGCCCGCGCCGATATGGTCGTCCGGATTAAAATTGGCTGGCGCGCACATCATGAAGGGCGGCAGGTTGCAGTAGGCTGAATCAAGCGTCGCGAATGCGGACGCTTGGGCATTGCTTCGCAACGCGGCCGCGATCGGAGTCAGAGCGTAATTGGCCGTGCGGGCTTCGACCTTGACCTCGACATAATTGGAATCGGCGTCGTCCGTAGTCTCACCGGTTTTCGCGCCGGTCTCCGGATCATAGTCGCTGTAAAACTTAATACCGATCAGCGGGACGTCGACAGCCGTCCCACGGCCGTCATTAGCAAAATACGTAAGATTGGTGATGAGGCTGCGCGCCGCCGCCTTTGCTCTGTCCTGCGCTCCGTCCTGGCCATCCAGCTGTGTCGCCGCCGCTAGCGCCGCCTGGTCCGCCGCGCTCTGGAGCTCCGTGTCCAGCGAGGCCAGGCGCGCATAGTCGAACGCAACTCCGCCAACCGCGATTAAGCCGGCGAGCGACAGCGCAATGGTGGGCGCAACCGCGCCGTCATTCCGCTTGATCAGTCTTAGCAGCGAACGCAGCATTAGCAGCCGTCCTCACTCTGGTCCTTGCGTGGTGCCCAATCCGCTGGTGGACCGAACACGGGATTCCTTGGTGTGGCGCTCATTGACCTTATCCGTGCGATAGCGCTTGACCGCCTGCGCCATCTTGTCGCCATTGTCGCCGGGCTGCGCCGAGCCTTCGGCATAGACGGGCTCCGGATTGATGGTCTGGACCGCCGCATTATACTTCGCCGCTTCGCCGAAGTACGGGTCCTCGTCACCGATGTGCCTGTTCCACGTGTTGCAGGCCGTAAGGGTGAACGCGACCGCGCCAAGCGCGAGGAACAGCAATTTCCTAGAGGACATGGCCATAGTCCTTTTCAAATCCGATCGGCTTCTTCTCCGACATTCCACCGGTAGGTGGCACGACCGGTGGTGGCGGCGGCGGCAACGGCGGAGTCGGCGTGACGAACGGCGTCGCCGCCGGAGGGACGCCCGTGTCGGTCTGCCCATTCAGGAACAGATTAGCTTCATTTGGCGGCCCGACGCGATCTGTCGCGACCTTGAGCGCGCCCGCACGAACCGGCTGCACCAACCGCGGAGTGACGATGATCACCAGTTCCGTTTGTTCGTTCTGGAAGCCGGTCGACCGGAACAGAGTGCCGATGATTGGCAACGATCCGAGGAGCGGCACCTGGCGAATGGTGTCCTGGAAATCCTTGCGGATGAGCCCCGCCATCGCGAACGACTCGCCGTCTCGTATTTCGATCACGGTCTTCGCGCGCCGCGTTTGGAGGCCTGGGATCGTCAGATTGTTGATGACGACCGACGAGGTCGGGTCGATGGAGCTCACTTCCGGCTGAACGACCATGTTGATCACGCCGTCGGCAAGGACAGTAGGTGTGAAGGCGAGGCTGACGCCGAACGGCTTGAACTCGACCGTAATGGCGGTGGAGTTGCTAGTGCCGGTACCGCTCTGTGCGACGGGAATCGGGAATTCGCCGCCGGCGAGGAAGCTGGCCGTTTCACCGGATAAAGCTACCAGCGTCGGTTCGGCGAGCGTCGTGATCGCGCCTTTGCGCTCGAGCGCATCGAGCGTGACGTTGAAGTTCTCGCCAAACGCCCGGAAGGTGCGCGAGATGATCCCGAAGCTCCCTAGGATCGCCCCTCGCGTCAGGTCG
>JBKPON010000231.1:0-14031 GCA_046733135.1 Pseudomonadota bacterium
GGCCGAAGCCGCGCCGCGGACGAAGCTTTGGTCGATCTTGATCTTGTCGAACGGCGCCTTCTTCAAATAGCCAAGGGAACTGTAGCCGGTGCCGAAATCGTCGAGTGCTAACCGCACGCCGACCTTCTTCAACTTCGCAAACGTCTCATCGGTGGAATCGCCGTCGGCAATGAACACGCCCTCGGTGATCTCCAGCTCGAGACGATCGGCGCGCACGCCGTGGCGTTTCAGCAGTGCCTCCACGAGATTGACGATCGCCGGATCGTTGAACTGGATCGGCGACAGGTTGACTGCGACCCGCACGGCATCCGGCCAGCGCGCGGCTTCGGCGATGGAGGTTTCGAGCACCCACTCACCGATCTTGCCGATCAGGCCCGCCTCTTCGGCGAGTGGGATGAACTTGTCGGGTGAGATGGCGCCGCGCGTCGGATGCTGCCAGCGGACCAGAGCTTCAAAACCCGAAATCTCTTCTCCAGCCGCGTGAACGATAGGTTGATAGGCAACCCACATCTCGGCGCGCTCGATCGCCTGGCGGAGGTCGTTCTCGAGCATCTGCCGCTCCGCGGCTTCGCTGTGCATGGAGGGCTCGTAGAGGCTGTGCTTGCCCCGGCCGGCGCCCTTGGCCGCGTAGAGAGCAAGGTCGGCGTTGCGGACCAGCGCGTCGGCACTTGCGCGTCCCGGGTCGCCAATGGCAATTCCGACGGACGCGCCGATCGTCACCTTGTGCCCTTCGATCACATAGGGTCGCGAGACCTGTTCAATCAATGTTCGCGCAAGCGATTCCAGAAGGCCGATATCGACGGTGCCCGGCATGACGGCCTGGAATTCGTCACCGCCCAGACGGCCCACTTGACCATGGTTGCCCATAACGGACTTCAGCCGATCCGCGACTTGCCGGAGGAGCGCATCACCGATCGGATGGCCAAGGGTGTCGTTGACGTTCTTGAACCGGTCGAGATCGATCAGGAACAGCGCGCAACCCTTTTGCCGCACCGCGGCATTCCGCAACGCTTCTTCGAGCGTCTGGCGCATCATTGCGCGGTTAGGAAGGCCGGTAAGCGAGTCGAATCGAGCGAGACGTGAGATCTCCTGCTCGGATCGGCGCTGTTCCGTGAGATCGGTGCCAATCCCGCGGAAGCCGAGGAAGCGGCCGAGGTCATCGAAGATCGGGTTGCCCGACAGCGACCAGTGGACGTCCTCGTCGCTAGCCGGGCGAACGACCACGTCCGAAAAGGGAAAGCGGGCCGAGAGGTGGAAGCCGAGCGTTTTGCGCTCCTCCGCAGTCGCCGATCCATGGGTGTCGACGGACAGCAGATCGGTGAACCGCCGGCCGAGCAACGCTTCCGGCTCGCATTGGAAATCGTCGGCCAGTTGGCGCGACACATAGGAGAGGGTGCCGAGCGAATCCGTCTCCCAGAACCAGCCGCGGCCGCTATTCTCGAACTCGTCAACGAAGTTGAGCGCCTTTTTGGCTTGCCATTCGACGGCAAGCCGCCGCCGGCCGCCGGCGATCGTCTTGCAGGTGACCCCTATGCTGTAGACGATCATCATGATCGCTACCGCCTGGATCGCGAAGGTGGCTAGGCTGTTGGGGGCAAACATGAACGTGCTGGCCCCCGCCACGAGGGCATTTATCACTGCGAGGGGCGGTGAAGCAGTCGCCACGATCGATCGCACGAAGAAGCCGGTGCACATGGCGACCGTGACGAATGTCGGATCGGCCAGATGAAGCGCTCCGCACGCCGCGCTCGCCAACATCCACAAGGCACCCGACACCGCAATGTAGAGGCACATCAGGCGCCCCACGGTGTGGGGGGCGAGCTGGAGTCTCCGCCACCACAGCATGATCGTTCCCGCCGTAAGGTCCGTGCAAAGCGATAGCGACAGCGGCACGATCACCGACGCCAGCGTTGCCCAGCTGGCTGGCGGGCGATCCTGCAAAAGCAGTGTGAGGCCCAGGATCAGATGGGCGCTGAGAAGCAGCCAGGGGGCAAAGACGAATGCGGCGGCCCGACGCTCCGCAAGCGTTAGGTCGGCGCTGGAATCATGTTCGCGCACGTCGAAGAACAACGCCTCGGACGCGGAAGAGCGAGGCGGGGCCAGGTGCTCCGCCTCTGGTGATTTACCGAACAGATTCCGACGCATTGACCCATCCACACGAGCAGCCGCGCCATCGCGCCTGCACGAATCGATTTAACCGGCTCCAGTTAACGGAGCGGCAAAGGAGTTGGGTTACCGGCGCCTTAAGATTGGTCGGGTAGAAAGTCTGGGACCGACAAGTAACGCTCGCCAGTATCGTAATTGAACCCGAGCACGCGCGGATGATCGCCGAGCTCGGGAAGCTTCTGATCGATTGCCGCCAGAGTCGCTCCGGACGAAATGCCGACGAGCATGCCTTCTTCTTGTGCCGCTCGACGGGCCATCTCCTTCGCGTCGTTCGGATCGACCTGAATCACGCCGTCGAGCAGCGACACGTCCATAATTGCAGGGATGAAGCCGGCGCCAATGCCCTGGATCGGGTGCGGGCCCGGTTCTCCTCCGGATAGCACCGGCGACAGAGTCGGTTCGACCGCGAAGACCTTGAGCTTTGGCCATTCCTTCTTCAGCACTTCGGCGCAGCCGGTGATATGGCCGCCGGTACCGACGCCGGTGATCAGCGCGTCGGGTGGAGCGTCGGCGAAATCCCGCAAAATCTCCTGGGCGGTGGTGCGGCGGTGGACTTCGAGGTTCGCCGGATTCTCGAACTGTTGCGGCATCCACGAGTTCGGAGTGGAATCGATGATCTCTTGCGCTCGCGCGATCGAGCCTTTCATGCCTTTTTCGCGCGGGGTCAGTTCAAATTCCGCCCCATAAGCGAGCATCAACCGCCGCCGCTCGATGCTCATGCTGTCAGGCATGACGAGGATAAGGCGATAACCCTTCACCGCCGCGACCATGGCGAGGCCGATGCCCGTGTTGCCCGAGGTTGGTTCGACGATCACTCCACCCGGCTTCAATTTGCCCGAGCGCTCCGCGTCCTCGACCATCGACAAAGCGATGCGATCCTTGATCGAACCGCCAGGATTGGCGCGCTCTTGCTTGATCCACACCTCCGCGCGATCGCCGAACAGGCGATGGATTCGGACATGAGGCGTATTGCCAATGGTCTCGAGGATGTTCGCGGCTTTCATGAGGCGATTTCCTTCGTCGTGGAGGCGGACAGATCGGGAGCTGCGAAGCTTCTTGCAAGCCGCAACTCAGGGAACCACCAGGCCCAGAGCACCACCACCCCAAGTGCTCCAAAGCCACCGGCAATGACGGAGGCGACCGGGCCGATAAGGGCGCCGAGGAAGCCCGATTCCGCTTCGCCGAGCTCGTTCGATGCGGAGATGAAGAGCTGTGACACCGCGCCGACCCGACCGCGCATCGCGTCGGGCGTGTAGAGTTGGATCAGCGACTGGCGAACATAGACCGAGAACATGTCGGCGGCTCCCAGGATCGCGAGACAGAAGAGGGACAAGGGCATCGACCTCGAAAAGCCGAAGATAACCGTTGCCGCGCCGAACACGCCGACCGCGGCGAGCATCTTCACCCCGACGTTCTGCTTGAGGGGACGGATGGAAAAGAAGGCGGCGGTGAGGGTCGCTCCGACTGCGGGCGCCGCGCGCAAATGCCCAAGGCCCTCGGGTCCGGCATGGAGCACGTCACGGGCGAATACGGGGAGCATCGCCGTCGCCCCGCCGAGCAATACAGCAAACAGATCGAGGCTGATGGCTCCAAGGACGAGCCTATTCCGGCGGACATAGCGCAGGCCCTCGACCATCTGGGCCCATGGACTTGGACCTCGCACGATCTCCGGCCGCGGAACATGCCCGATGGCGAGCAGGCTGAGGAAGGAAATGGCGAACAGGATGGCGCTTCCCGCGTACGGCGCAAACGGGGAATAAGCGTAAAGATAGCCACCAATAGCAGGACCGATGATCGCACCCGTCTGCCAGGCGATTGACGAGAGAGCGATCGCTTTCGGGAGTATGCTGCGGGGGACGAGGTTTGGGGCAAGTGCGCCAAGGGCCGGTCCGGCGAAGGCCCGCGCGACTCCGAGGAGAGCTGCGACCACGTAGAGGATTTCGAGCGTCGTCATGTCCTTCCATGCGAACAGTGCAAGGGCCGCGGCGCAGACGAACTCGAGAGCGACAGACGCTCGGGCGATCCAGCGGCGATCGACCCGATCGGCCGCCCAGCCGGTCACCAAGGTCAGTAGGAACAACGGCACGAACTGGACGAGCCCGATGATTCCGAGACGGAGCGCGGCTTCCTTGAGCCCCATCGTCTCGCGGGCAATGTCGTAGACCTGCCAGCCGATGACGATGACCATCGCCATCTGACCAATGGTGGTGCTCAGCCGGGCCAGCCAAAAGACGCGGAATGCGGGAATTCGGAGCGGTTCGGGAAGCAGGCTCACCCGCGCCGCCTAGCTGGGCGGCGCGCGAGCGGCAACCGGCTCCGCCGGTCCTTTGAGGGAAAGATCGAACCGCCTGATCAGCCAGGGCATGGTCAGCCCTTGGACAAGAATGGAGAAGGCGACAACAACGAACGCAGTGACGATGATTGCGCTGCGCTCGGGCACCGTCGTCGGGACGGCAAGCGCAAGCGCTAGGGCTAGCGCGCCTCGAAGCCCGCCCCAGAATAAAATGTGCTGGTACTTGGACGGCAATCGCCAGCGTGTGCGTGCGAATAGCGCGGCGAGTGGATAGATGGCGACCATTCGGCCGACGAGAACGAGCATCACCGCGATTGCGGCCGCGAATGATCCGAGATCGGCAAGTGGCTGGTTTTCGGCATTCATGCCGATCAGGATGAATATCAATGAATTGGCCAGGAATGCGGCATATTCCCAGAATGAAAGGACATACGGACGTCCAATGTCCGAAATCGCGCCCATTGAACCGAGGTTCCCGACCATCAGGCCAGCCGCAAGAGCGGCAATGACTCCGGACGCATGAAAATGCTCCGCGATCAGGAATGATGAATAAGCGGCGATCGTCGTCAGCGTGATCTCGACCAGATGATCTTCTGTCCGGCCGGCGATGAGCAGCGCGATCCCACTGATTACGAGACCAATGAGGACGCCTCCCACCATCGCCCAGGCGAAAGCCGGTGCGACGCTTGCCGCCCCCGGCGAGGCGCCGGCGGCGATCGCGGAAAGAACGGCAAAGCCCACCGCGGCCACTCCGTCGTTCAACAGACTCTCTGATTCCACGACCATGCTCAGCCTTTCTTCCGCTTTCATTTCGCGAAATGAGGCGATCACCGAGACCGGATCGGTAGCCGCAATGAGCACTCCGAAAAGCGCTGCGCCGAGCCAACTCCAACCGATGATCCAGTGCATTCCAGCCGCGACGACGATGGCAGCGGCGGTGACGCCCAGCAGCGCAAGGGTCAGGGTCAACGGAAGCTCAGCCCTGAAACGCCGCCATTCGAGCTGGAGCGCGGCTTCGAACACCAGAGGCGGCAAGAAAATATTGAAGATCAGCGAGCGCGAAAGGGGAAGGTCGGGTCCGTTGGGGAGTAAAGCGATCAGAAAACCGGCGACGACTAGTCCCACGATGTAAGGCAGACCAATCTTGCGGCAGAGCATCGCGATAAGGCATGCGACGAGCAGCAGGACACCGATGGGTGCTATGACGACTTCGCTCATGGAACGCGCCATAACAGGCGAACGTCGGCAATACAGCGAGCCCAATGCTTCGCCTCGCGCGAATATCCGGCGGAGCTTGGTCGAACACGTAGGTTCGCCGGTCGATTAGTCACATTCACGGCTGGTCCAAAGACTGGCCTTGCCCTACCGACCCCCCGTTTGGGCGCAGGAGGAGAGAAGAATGCGCGCGTTACTCATTGCGTCTGCGGCCGTTATTGCAGTGGCTCTTTCGGGCTGCCGGGCATCCAACACTTCAGAGAACGGGACGGCGCAGTCGGAAGTGCAAGCGGGCGATTGGCCAGGTTTCGTCAACGGGTTCATCCAGGCAACCTTCCGCGCCAATCCAGGCTTCGCCGTGCAGCAGGGTCGCCACGAATTCGACGGCCAGATCGGAGACTTTTCAGGGCCGGCGATCGACAAAGAAGTCGAACGCCTGAAAAAGGTGATCACGGACGCGCAGGGTTTCGCGGACGACAAGCTCACCCCGGAACAGCGGTTCGAACGCGACTACCTCATCGCCGTCGCGAAAGGACAGTTATTCTGGATTGACCCGACGGGCGCCGACCAGCTTCACCACAATCCGGCCGCCTATCTCGGTTCCGTCGATCCCTCCGTCTATGTGACCGTACCCTACGCATCCAAGGAGGTGCGGCTCAAGGCCTACACGAAGTTCCTCCAAAACGTTCCCGGCGCGCTCGAGCAGATGCGGGCGAACATTCAGACACCGATGGCGACTAGCTTCGTCGATTACGGCAAGAACGCCTTTTCCGGCTTCGTCGAATATTATCCGGGCGACGGAATGGCGGCATGGAAAGGCGTCGGAACGCCTCAGGACCAGCAGGCGCTGAAGGCGGCGACGGACAACGCCGTCAAAGCGATGCAGCAGACCGTGCAGTGGGTCGAAGGCCAGCGCGCCGCCTCTAAGCCCAACTTTGCCTTAGGACGCGAGAAATTCCAAAGGATGCTTGCCGACACGGAGATGGTGACCACCCCGGTCGACGACCTGGAGCGGATGGGGCGGTCGGACCTGGCCGCCAACCGGAAGCTGCTTGGTGAGGCTTGCGGACGCTACGCTCCAAGGCAGACGATCCAAGCGTGCATGCTGAAGATGAATGCGGACAAGCCAGCCGGCGGCCCCGTCGCGGAAGCACGACGGCAGCTGCCAACACTCAAACAATTTCTCATCGCTCACGATATCGTCTCGATTCCCGGACCGGAGGAGGCCAAGGTCGAGGAAGCACCACCCTACAACCGGCAGAATGCGGCCTACATCAACATCCCCGGCCCCTATGAGAAAGGGTTGCCGTCGGTCTATTACATCGCTCCGCCGGACCCGACCTGGTCGAAGGCCGTGCAGGACGCCTTCATCCCGGGCAAAGATGACCTGCTCTACACGTCGGTGCACGAGGTGTGGCCGGGTCACTTCTTGAACTTCCTGCACGCCAACCGCTCGAAGTTCCTCTTCGGACGAGTTTTCGTCGGATATGCCTTCGCTGAGGGGTGGGCTCATTACAGCGAGGAGATGATGCGCGTATCCGGGCTCGAGAAAGGGAATGACGAAGCCTTGATCGGCCAGCTGTCGAACGCTCTCCTGCGCGATTGCCGCTTCCTTTCCGCGATCGGCATGCACACTGGGTCAATGACCCAGCAGCAGAGCGTCGACCTGTTCCGCAACCAATGTTATCAGGATGAGGGCAACGCCCGGCAGCAAGCTGCGCGCGGAACCTACGACCCGGCCTATCTGAACTATACGATGGGCAAGCTCATGATCCGCAAGCTGCGCGATGATTGGGCGGCGCACCGCGGCGGGCAGAAAGCCTGGAAGGCCTTCCACGACCAATTCTTAAGCTACGGCGGCCCGCCGATCCCGCTGGTCCGCCAACAGATGATGGGGGGCAAGGCGGAAGCGGTTTTCTGACCCAAAGACCAGCGTTGCGTTCTCGCTTCGTTCCGGTAAGCTGAGTGCATGGCTAAGGTCAAAGCGCGATATGTTTGCCAGGCTTGCGGATCGGTGTCGCATCGCTGGCAAGGGCAGTGTGCCGACTGCGCGGAATGGAACACGCTCGTGCAGGAAACTGCCGAGGTTTCCAGCATCTTCGCCGCAAAGCACAACCTGCAGGGCGGCGGGCGCCTGATCCCGCTGGTGAGCCTCGATCACCCGGCGGCGTTACCCGAGCGGTTGCCGACCGGGATCTCAGAATTCGACCGCGCGATCGGCGGCGGGATCGTCCCTGGATCGGCGATGCTGATCGGGGGTGATCCGGGCATCGGCAAGTCGACATTGCTCTTGCAGGTCGCCGCGCAGCTCGCCAGCGGGGGACAAAAAATCGTCTATGTCTCAGGTGAGGAATCGGCCGAGCAGGTGCGCCTTCGTGCCGTGCGGCTGGGTCTTGGAGGAGCGCCGGTACAGCTTGCGGCCGCGACGTCGGTTCGCGACATTCTGACGACGGTCGGCGACGGTGATCCGCCGGCTCTGCTCATAGTCGATTCCATCCAGACGATGCATTCCGACCTGATGGAGGGCGCGCCGGGCACCGTCAGCCAGGTTCGCGCTTCGGCGCAGGAGCTGGTGCGCTTCGCCAAGGAACAGGGGACCGCCGTGGTGCTCGTCGGGCACGTGACGAAGGACGGGACCATCGCCGGCCCGCGAGTGCTCGAGCATATGGTCGACACGGTGCTGAGCTTCGAGGGCGAGCGCAGCCATCAATACCGCATTCTCCGAGCGATGAAGAACCGCTTCGGCGGCACCGACGAAATTGGTGTGTTCGCGATGGAGGGGCAGGGTCTCACCGAAGTTCCCAATCCCTCGGCCTTATTCCTGACCCACCGGGGCGAAGCGGTGAGTGGTACGAGCGTCTTCCCGGCGATCGAAGGTTCGCGCCCTGTTCTCGTGGAAATACAAGCGCTTACGGTACGACTCGCGTCCGGCGCGACACCCCGCCGAGCGGCGGTCGGCTGGGACAGCGGGCGTCTCGCGATGATCCTCGCGGTGCTGGAAGCGCGCTCCGGCCTCAGTTTTGCAACCGCGGAAGTCTATCTGAATGTCGCCGGCGGATATCGGCTGAACGACCCTGCGGCGGACCTTGCGGTCGCAGCGGCGCTGGTGTCGGCCCTGTCGGAACGGCCCGTGCCGGGCGAATGCGTGGTGCTTGGCGAGATTGCGTTGTCGGGCGAGATTCGCCCCGTCGCCCACGCCGGACTTCGGCTGAAGGAGTCGGCCAAACTCGGATTCGAAACAGCGTGGGTGCCGAACGGCAGCAAAGGCGGCGAAGGGTTGCGCCTCGTCGAATTGGCCAACCTGCGCGAGTTGGTCGATCAACTGCTGGGTCGATAGAACCGAACTCTCGCTACCTCCGTTTGGCGTGAATGTCTTTCCAGCCGAGTTTGGCCTCGGCGAGCGTATATAGAAAATTGTCGGCATCCTCCCAGGAGGAGCGAATGTCATCGCCGAACGGTCCGGCAGAATGTTCTTTGAAAGAAAAGCGCCTGACCCCGCGGAGAGAATAGATAATCGCGTTGCCGTAGACTTGCGGGACCGACCGGCCGTCGACCAACGCGAACTTTACGTAGCCGTTGTCGACCAGGCAGGCGAACACTCCGGCGGAGTGCGATTCGGCGGATATCTGCGGCGGGAAAATGCCCGCAGCGAACAGTTCTCTCAGAACGGGAAGGTCGTAATGTTCGATGTCGATCTTGATGTAGAGCGGCTGCCCGAATTCAGCGACGATGCTCGACGGCGTCCGGCATTGGACCAGCACCGGCTCATATTCGCCCCTGACGCTCTCGTCGGGTTCGGGGAGCTGGCTGAGGACATGGTTTGTCTTGTGAATGTAGAAGGTGAGCGGTTCGGCGGATTCCTGGTCCGACAAAGCCACGTTGAGAATGGTCAACCGCCCGGATTGAATTTCATCGGCGAACCGCTGACTAGCCAGCTCGCACAAGCTTGCGTTCGCTTCGACGGCCACCACCCGGTTGCACTTGAGCAGATAATATTCGACGTCGTCGCCATTGTTCATCCCGAAATCATAGATCACCGGGCTGGCGTCATGAGGAGTCTGGCGGATCTGACGCGCGGGCCCGTCCAGCGCGCGATCGGCGGCTGCGTTCCGGCGGAACTTCCTCAGTCGATTCAGCATGACCGCAACACTATCGCCGGGTGCCGGTGTCGCAATAGGCTGATGCCAACTCTCGCAATGCCGAGGATAACCCGCTAGCCGAACGGCAATGACCGCCCTCGACATCTTCGTCTTCCTGCTGCTGATCGGCGGCGCCGCCGTGGGGTTCGTGCGCGGGTTCGTGCATGAGGTGATTTCGCTTCTTGCCTGGGTGGTCGCGATTGCGATGTTGAAGCTGTTCCACACGCAGCTGTGGCACGGCATCACGGGTCTGTGGGGAAGCAGCCCCGCTTCGGCCGCGGTAATCGCCTTCGCGATCCTGTTCGTGCCGACGTTCGTGCTGGTCAAGCTGGTCGCCCGTCAGGTTGGCGGCCGCACCCGCCGTTCGCCGATCCTCGGCCCGTTCGATCGCGTGCTTGGCGGCGGGTTCGGGATGTTGAAGGGACTGCTCGGTGCGACCCTGTTCTTCCTCCTCGCCAATCTCGCGACCGACATGGTCTACGGCCCGCAGGCAGACCGACCCGAATGGATGACCAAGTCGCGGACCTATCCGCTGTTGAACGCGAGCGGCCGGGCGATTGTCGACTGGGTCGAAACTCGGCGGCATGGGCTCAGCGAGCGCGAGGAATGAAGAGTGCCCCTCCACCAGCTCCGCTGGTCCCCCTCCCCTGCAAAAGCAGGGGAGGAGATGCCCCTCCACCGCCTTCGGCGGTCCCCCTCCCCTGCAAAAGCAGGGGAGGATAGGGAGCGTCTCGTGAGGCTGTACGATACGATGACGCGCGAGAAGCGGGAGTTTGTTCCGCTGAACCCGCAGCGCATCACCATGTATGTGTGCGGACCGACGGTCTACGGCCGAGCGCACATCGGCAATGCGCGGCCGGCGGTCGTATTCGATACGCTCGCTCGACTGATCCGCCACGAATATGGCGAGAAGAGCCTTGTCTATGCGCGCAACGTCACCGACGTCGACGACAAGATCCTGGCCGCCGCCGAGGCGGAGGGAGTCGAGCCTGCGGTGATCACCGAACGCTACGAGCGTTTCTACCTCGAGGACATGGGCGCCCTGGGCGTCCAGCCACCGAACATCGCGCCGCATGCAACGCAGGAAATTGACGTGATGATCGCGATGATCGCGAAGCTCATCGAGCATGGCAACGCTTATGAGGCCCAGGGACATGTGCTCTTTTCCGTCCCCAGCGACGCAGATTATGGAGTGCTCAGCAAACGCGACCGCGAGGCGATGATCGCCGGCGCCCGGGTCGAGGTCGCCCCCTATAAGCGCGATCCGGCCGACTTCATTCTGTGGAAGCCGAGCGATGAGGGGGTGATCGGCTGGGATTCCCCCTGGGGCCGGGGCCGCCCCGGCTGGCACACGGAATGCTCGGCGATGATCGAGCGTCACCTCGGGGAGACGATCGACATCCATGGCGGCGGGCTCGACCTCATCTTCCCGCACCATGAGAATGAGATTGCGCAGAGCCGGTGTGCGCATGCCGGCCTGCCGCTTGCGCGCTTCTGGGTGCACAACGGCTTCGTCGACATGGGCACGGAAAAAATGTCCAAGTCGCTCGGCAACATCATCACTCCGGCGGAGCTGCTCGCGCAGGGACACAAAGGCGAAACGTTGCGACTGGCGTTGTTGTCAGCGCATTACCGCCAGCCGCTGAGCTGGACGGAGGAAGTCGTTGCGCAGGCGAAGACGAACCTAGATCGGCTGTACCGCACCGCCGGAGACGCGGAAGCAGGCGAGATCGATCAAGAAGTGGTCGAGGCGCTATCGGACGATCTGAACACGCCGAGGGCTCTCACCCGTTTGATCGCGCTGGAAGACCCGGCAACGATTAAGGCCAGCGCCGCATTGCTTGGGCTGCTTCAAAGCAGTTCCGAAGATTGGTTCCAGGGAAACGCTGACTCCAGCGCGATCGAAGCGCGAATCGCGGAGCGTGCGGATGCCAAGAGAAATCGCGACTTCGCCACCGCCGACCGAATCCGCGATAAGCTCAAGGATGAGGGCATCGTCTTGGAGGATGGGCCGGGCGGCACTACTTGGCGAAGAGAATGATCCTTCGAGACGGGCCTTCGATATGCCGCTGCGCGGCTACTCAGTCCCTCCTCAGGACGAGCGGGAAATGAAGTCCGGCCATGGACAAGGGTCCCAGGATGTGCGGGAAATGAAGTCCGGCCATGCCGAGGAGCCATTGAGCGAAGTCGAAATGGCGTCTCGAAGCACGCTCTACACGAAGGAGATTTTGCGCCTCGCCGCTTCGCTCGCCGAACCACGGGAGCTCGCGCGTGAGGACGGGCGGGCCGAGCTGCGATCACCAACTTGCGGCAGCCGCGTCCTTACGGCTGTCGAGCTAGATGACCAGGGACGGGTCGCAGCGGTCTCGCAGCAGGTCCACGCCTGCGCTTTCGGCCAGGCCTCGGCGGCTCTGCTTGAACGGGGCGCGAGCGGCCACGGCCGAGAGGAGGTCGAAAAGGCGCTGATGCAGCTCACCCAATGGTTTGGCGGTTCATCAGAAACGCCCGACTGGCCCGGCCTAGCGGCCCTGGCGCCGGCGCGGTCGCGCACATCGCGGCACGCTGCGATGCTCCTTCCGTTCCGAGCGCTGCTTGCGGCGATCGAGGCGGCGCGGTGACCACGCCCGCCGAGGCGGCACAGGCCACGACCGCCATCCTCGAAAGCGGCGCGATCATGCTTGCCGCGGCACTGGTTTTCGTGACGATCTTCCGCCGGCTCGGGTTGGGAGCCACCCTCGGGTACATCGTCGGAGGAGCGCTGATCGGCCCGCAGGTCATGCGGCTGATCCGCGATCCAGGCCAGCTGCAGAGCGTCAGCGAAATCGGTATCGCATTCCTGCTCTTTATCGTCGGCCTGGAGCTTCAGCCGAGCCGGCTCTGGCGGCTGCGCAATGATATTTTCGGCCTCGGTTTGGCGCAGGTCGTGCTGTGCGGCCTAGCGATCAGCCTGTTGCTCTACGCGGCGCTCGGCATTTCGCCGGCCGCCGCTATTGCGATCGGTCTTCCGCTCGGCCTGTCATCGACCGCGCAGGTGCTGCCGATGCTGCGTTCGGACAATGAGCTGAACACGCCGCAGGGCGAGCGCGCCTTTTCCATCCTGCTGTTTCAGGACCTGGCCATCGTGCCGATGATCACGATCATCGCCGCTCTCGCGCGGGTGAATCCCGACCCGAGCGCTCCGACGGGCTGGAAGCTCGCGCTCTTTACACTTACCGCAGTGGTCGCCTTGGTGGCTGTTGGGCGGCTCATCCTCAACCCACTATTCCGACTCGTCGGACGGCTCGCGGAGCGCGAGCTGTTCATCGTCGCCGGCCTGTTTACGGTGATTGGCGCCGCCGCCGTCATGCACTCGCTCCACCTGTCGGTGCCGCTCGGCGCATTCGTTGCCGGGGTGATGCTCGCCGAATCGCCCTACCGTCACGAGCTCGAAAGCGACGTCGAGCCGTTCCGCTCGATCCTCCTCGGCCTGTTCTTCCTTTCGGTCGGAATGCTGCTCGATCTTCGCCTGGTCGCCAACCGCCCGCTGTTCGTCATCGGCATTGCGGCGGCAGTGGTCGTAACCAAGGCGGTCCTGATCGCCCTGCTTTCGCGCGCCTTCCGCAATAGCTGGCTACGCAGCGTCCGGCTCGGCCTGCTTCTCAGCCAGGCCGGGGAGTTCGGCTTCGTCCTGTTCGCAATGGCCACATCCGCCCGACTCGTGACTGCGGAGACGGCGTCGCTGTTCAGCGCAATCGTGACCCTGTCCATGGCGACGACGCCCTTCCTGATGCGGGTGACCGACTGGCTGGAGGCGCGGGAGGAGCGTTCCGACGGGCTCGATGGTCCTGAACGGTCGCCCGAAACGAGCGCGATCGTGGTCGGCTATGGCCGCTTTGGGCAGACGGTCGCGCAAATGATGCAGGCCAAGAGCATCGGCGTCACCCTGATCGACAAGAAACCGAGCATGATCGAAACCGCCGAGGAGTTCGGGACGAAAGTCTATTACGGCGACGGTCTCAGGATCGACCTGCTGCGAACCGCGGGCGCCGAGACGGCCAAGGTCATTGCCTTCTGCAACAACAATGAAGGCGGCGAAATGACTCGGGAGGCGATCAAGGCCGTCCTGGAGGCATTTCCGCAGGCGGCGGTGATGGTCCGTGCTTACGACCGTGTGCATCTGATGCAACTGGACGGTCTCGACCTTGCCTTCGCCCAACGCGAGCTGTTCGAGAGTGCGGT
>JBKPON010000232.1:0-3876 GCA_046733135.1 Pseudomonadota bacterium
GGTACAGCGATGACTTCGAGAAAATGAGCCGCGACATGGGAAATATCGGGCCTGGCTTTGAGATCTACGCGAACGCCCGACATCATCCCGATGATGCCACCATCGCAAGTTACATGGCTTTCATGCGAAGGCCCGAGAACCGTGGCCGGATGTTGTTTGCGCTCCAGGGCCTGGGCGAGGTGAACCGGCCGAATGAATTCTACCAATTACTCCACGACGTCGGGAGTGACGGCGCTGTCGTGGGGGACCGGTCCATATTGTTCCGGCCCTGGATGGCGTCGATTCGACGCGACCCGCGCTTGATGACCCTCGCGAAGCGGGTGGGACTGGTGGATTACTGGCAGAAGAGCGGCCACTGGCCCGACTTCTGCGCCGACGCCGACCTGAAATACGACTGCAAGAAAGAGGCGGCCAAGCTCACATGAGAAGGGCGGGACCGAGGCCCGCCCTTCCCTTACTCGTTCAGGCGACCGGTTCGTCCTTTTTTACGCCGGCCGCGGCCGCAACCTCCGCGGCGAAATCGTCCTGCTTCTTCTCGATACCTTCGCCGAGCTGGAAGCGGGCGAAGCCCTTGAGCTCAATGCCGGTACCAGCGTCCCTGGAGGCGGAGGCGACGACCTCGGCGACCGGGGTCTTGTTGTCGATGACGAAGAGCTGGGTAAGCAGTGCATGCTCCTTGCGGAACTTGGCTAGGCCACCCTCGACCATCTTCTCGATGATGTTCTGCGGCTTGCCGCTTTCCTTCGCCTTTTCCATCGCGATTGCGCGCTCGCGCTCGACGAGGTCGGCCGGAAGATCCTCGGCTGACAGCGCCAGCGGGTGTGCGGCCGCGACGTGCATCGCGATCTGCTTGCCCAGCATCTGCAGAGTCTCCGCCGGAGCCGAACTCTCGAGCGCGACCAGGACGCCGATCTTGCCGAGGCCCGGAGTCACGGCATTATGGACGTAGGACACGACTGCGCCCTCGTTCACCTCAAGCACCGCTGCCCGGCGGAGCGACTGATTCTCGCCAATCTTGGCGATGTTCTCGGTCAGCCTCTCGGCGACCGTGCCGCCGCCTGGATATTTGACGGCGCCGAGCGCCTCGACGTCCGTGCCATGCTCCAGCGCGAGCTTCGCGACATTGCGCACAAATTCTTGGAACAGCTCGTTCTTGGCGACGAAATCCGTCTCCGAATTGACTTCGACAATCGCTCCGCGATGGCCTTCAACGGCAACACCGACGAGGCCTTCGGCCGCGGTCCTGCCCGCCTTCTTGGCGGCGGCGGAGAGCCCCTTGGCGCGCAGCCAATCGATCGCGGCCTCCATTTCGCCACCCGTCTCGGCGAGCGCCTTCTTGCAGTCCATCATTCCGGCGCCGGTGCGCTCGCGCAGTTCCTTCACAGTCGCGGCCGTGATCTCAGCCATGTGTCATTTCCTTTTGCACTAAACCGTTCGCCCCGAGCCAATCCTTCGATACGCGCCTTCGACAGGCTCAGCCGCTACTCAGGATGAGCGGTGTTCTAAAGCAATACCCGCTCATGCTGAGTAGGCATTGAGCGAAGTCGAAATGCCGTATCGAAGCACGCTCAGCCCGAACGGAAGATGGGGTATCTTCTCGTTAAGCTTCCAGCGCCGCTTCCGCGGGTGGCTCGGCCATCTCGCCAATGTCTTCGCCCTTTGCGACGGCCTCACCAGTGCGACCTTCATTCACCGCCTGAGCGATCGAGTCGGTGTAGAGCCGGATGGCGCGGCTGGCGTCGTCGTTACCGGGGACCGGGAAGGCGATGCCGCTCGGATCGCTATTCGAATCGAGGATAGCGACGACCGGAATGCCGAGCACATTGGCTTCCTTGATCGCCAGTTCTTCCTTGTTGGTGTCGACGACGAACATCACGTCCGGAAGGCCGCCCATGTCGCGAATTCCGCCCAGACTCTTCTCCAGCTTGTCACGCTCGCGGGTCAGCTGGAGCACTTCCTTCTTGGTCAGGCCGGCGGTGTCGCCCCCGAGCTGCTCTTCAAGGCTCTTGAGGCGCTTGATCGAGTTGGAGATGGTCTTCCAGTTCGTAAGCATGCCGCCAAGCCAGCGGTGGTTGACGAAATGCTGGCTGCTGGCTTGAGCAGCCCCGGCGATCGCTTCCTGCGCCTGGCGCTTGGTGCCGACGAACAGCACTTTACCTCCGCGGGCGACGGTCTGCTGGACGAAGTCGAGCGCTCGCGCGAAGAGCGGCACGGTCTGCGACAAGTCGATGATGTGCACACCGTTGCGGTCGCCGAAGATGTACGGTTTCATCTTGGGGTTCCAGCGGTGGGTTTGGTGGCCGAAATGCGCTCCAGCCTCGAGCAATTGCTGCATGGTGACGACGGTCGTCGCCATTCTTGTTCTCCTTCCGGTTCTGCCTCTGGGAAGCGCTAGCGGTCGTGGCCAAAGGCCCCGACCGACCGGTGTATGTTGCTTCCCATGCGGGTTGAGGCGCGCGCCCTAGCCGAACCCGCCCCTCCTTTCAAGGGGTTGGCACCTCGCCTAGGGCCAGGGTTGACAAGCGAGAACAAACAGGGAACATTGTTCGACCTCGAAGGAGGCTGGACGTGATGATTGCGGCTCTAGGCACCCTGCCCTTTCTCGCCACTTTGTGGCTCCTTGCGGTTCTGGGTGCGCAAGTTCTTGAGGAAAGCGGCGCGAGGATCGCCGCCGCCCTCAAGGGCGCGAAGGGTCAGCCAAAAGCCGCGGTGAGGACGATGCGCCTCGACATCCGCGCGGCCCGCCCATTTGTCAGGCACTCCGCGCGGCAGTGGCGCGACGCCGCTTGACTCGGGCGTAGCTCGCCAGGCTGAACGGGATCATCGCAAGATAGAAGGCGGCGAGCGCGAGCAAGGTCTGCCATGGCGCGCGGATCAGCGCCGCTCCGAACAAGGCAATTCCGGCGAGAGCGAACAGACGCCAATCCCGTCGAATGCGGATGCTCGCCCAGCTGTACGTCGGCAGGCTCGAGATCATCAGCAGCGCGATGAACAAGGTCCACGCCATCACCAGCTCCCAGTGGCGGAAAAAGTCATTGGCGGTGATCAGCCAGAGATAGATCGGAACGAAGGCGAGGCCGGCTCCGGCGGGCGCGGGTACCCCGGTGTTGAACCCGGCGGATTTGTGGGGTTGCTCCGCGGCGTCGATTCGAGCATTGAAGCGGGCGAGCCGCAAGGCGCAGCAGACGGCCAGCGCGAGCGCAGCGATCCAACCGAACCGCGGCGCCATCTGGAGCGACCAGAGGAACAGGATCAGCGCCGGCGCAGTGCCGAAAGAAATATTGTCGCTGAGGGAATCCAGCTCGGCCCCGAACCGGCTTTGCGCCCGGAGCAGCCGTGCGATGCGTCCATCGACCCCGTCGAGCACGCCGGCGAGCACGATCGAAGCCAACGCCTTCTCCCATTCGCCGCCGATCGCCAGGCTGACCCCGGTCAGGCCGAGGCACAAGGCGAAGACGGTGATCGTATTGGGGATCATCGCGCGGAAGGAGATTCCGCGCGGTTCCTCGTCGTCGATCACTGGCTGGAGCCCGCCGCCGGAATGTCGAGCCCGACAATGCCCAGAATCGTTTCGCCCGCGATCGCGCGTTGGCCCAGGATCACGCGCGGCGCCGCCGAATCCGGGAGGAAGACGTCCACCCGGCTGCCGAAACGGATGAGACCGATCCGCTGCCCAGCTTCGACCGAGTCTCCTTCCCTGACGAAGGCAAGAATGCGCCGGGCGACGAGTCCGGCGATTTGCGTGAAGCCGACCCGAAGCCCGTCGGCGCCTTCGATCAGCACATATTGCCGCTCATTGTCTTCGCTCGCCTTGTCGAGATCGGCGTTGACGAACTTGCCTGGAACATAAGCGACGCGCTTCACCCGCCCCGAAAT
>JBKPON010000233.1:0-1269 GCA_046733135.1 Pseudomonadota bacterium
CGCGGGTAAGTTAACGTAAACCGTTCGTTTACCACGGGATTGACTCCTGCCCGGCCTTTGCGCTGTTCATTGCAACAGCAATTCATCTCGGGCGTTCTGGGGCTTCGATGAAGAAATGGACGATGGCGGCAGCTGCTGCCGCGCTGCTCGCAGGCTGCTCGACCACTCCGCCGGCGAAGGTCGCCGTGGCATCGCCGCCGCCGAAGCCGGTTTCGGACGTTCCGTACCTTTGGACGCTCGGCAATGCGCCCCAGGCACACAAGGACCTGGTCGCGACCTTCGGCCGACTGGGGCTGAAGCCGGGCGAATATATGTGGGTAAGTTCGATTCCTACCGACGGCGAAACGCGCGTCGTCATCGATCGGCTGACGCAGATGGCCTATGTCTACCGCGACGACAAGCTCATCGGGGCGGCCACGATTTCAACGGCACGACAGGGGTACATCACACCCTTGGGCGAGTGGAAGATCCTCGAGAAGCGGCCGTTCTATCGTTCCAAGAAATACGACAATGCGCCGATGCCGTGGATGGAGCGGATCGACGAATATGGCATCGCCCTGCACGGTGGCGGGACGCCTGGGCGGCCCGAGAGCCACGGTTGCATCCACTTGCCGAACAAGTTTGCCGAGAAGCTCTACGGGCTGACGAAGATCGGCACGAAGGTCGTCATCGAAGGCTGACCATGCCCGCCCGTCACTGACAGGCGGGCACGATCGCGACGCTTACCGCCGTTTCCTGCCTCCAGATGTCGTTCCGAGGGTTGCGTCCGCCATCGGATCGGATTCGGCGTCCTCCGGGGCTGTCACATTCGTCAGCTGCAGCTCCCCGGTCGGGTCGTGCGACATCCCTGTCTGCGTCATCCCGGTCTGAAGCGGTTGCTGATTGCCACGGCGTTGGTTCCTCCAGTCATCGAAATCGCGGTGGAACTCTTGTTCGCGCTCGCGGCAATAATCCGCATAGTCGCGGTCCAGCTCGCTCATGTGCCGATCGCGCCAGCTGCGATAATGTTCGTCGGGATTTGCGCTGAAGCTGCGTCGTCCTTCCGAAAAGTCGCCGAAGCGGCCGAAGGATTCGCGCCGCGAGCTGCGCTCGCGATCCTCGTCCGACCTGTCGCGGTCGGGTCCTGAGAACATCATGCCGCGGTCGCGCCAATCATCGTCGCGGCCTCGCCAGTTGCGCTCCCGCCAGCCGCGTTCGCGATCGTCGCCACGGTCAGAATCGATCTCGCCATGGGAGCCGTAGCCGTCTCCAAGATAGCCGTGAGCCATG
>JBKPON010000234.1:0-1454 GCA_046733135.1 Pseudomonadota bacterium
GTCTCGGCGTCCACCTTGGCCTTTGCGACGATTTCGTCGGCCTCATGCTTAGCCCGCTCGATCAGCGCCTTGCGGTCCTTATCGACCGACTTGGCCTTTTTCTCATACTCAGTCTTCAGCGACTCGGCTTCCTTCCGCAGCGCCTCAGCCTCGGCGAGCTGCTCGCGGATGAGCGCGATCTTGTCATCGAGCGCCCTGGCGATCGCATGATGCACTTTCTTCCACGCGAAGATCCCAAGCACGAAGATCATCGCCAAGGCGATCCAGCCGCCCGGATCGAAGCCGAGGAACGTCGGCTCGTGCTCCGTCTCGGCCGGGTGGCCGACAGTCGCGGTAGTCTGCGCTTCAGACATGGAGCTCGGCCTTCACTGCCACGGCGGCGTCCTTAGAGTCGACTTTAATGCCGGTCAGGCGATCGACCATTGCTTGCGTCGCCTCGACTGCGACCGCCTCAATCTCTACGCGCGCGGCCGCGACAGCGTCGCGGATCTTCGCTTCTGCTGATTCGACCTTTAGGTCGATCTTGTCGGCCGCCTTCTTGACCTTAGCCTCGGTCTCAAGAGCGCTCTTTTGCTTGGCCTCCTGGGCGACCCTCGCGGCATCGGCTCGCGCCGAGTCCATGCTTGCGCGCCACGCGGCTTCCGTTTCGTCGGCGGCCACCCTCGCCGCTTGCGCGGCTTCAAGGTCCCCGGCGATTTTCTTCTCGCGCGCATCGACTGTCGCCTGGATCTTCGGCACCATCCCGCGAGCAATCACGAAGAAGATAAAGCCGAGCCCGATCGCCAGCCACAGGAACTGCGAGAGAGCGACATCTGAGAGTTGGTTTAACTGAGGCATTGCACCCGTCCTGAAGCCGGCTCGGCCGGCCAATCAGCGAATTAGATCGCGTACAGGATGATCATCGCGACGGCGAACGCCATCAGGCCGAGGAGCTCGGCGGCGGCGAAGCCGATGAACAACCGACCCTGCTGGCCGTCGGCGGCCGCGGGGTTGCGTAGCGCGCTCTCGAGGAACGAGCCGAAGACGTTGCCGACGCCGGCGGCGGCCGCGCCTACGCCAATCGCCGCGAGACCGGCGCCGATGACCTTTGCAGAAGCGAGATCCATGATTGAACTCCTTGAAGAAAGCTTGAGGGTTAGTGAAGGTTGACCGCGTCGCTGATGTAAAGTGACGTCAAAAGCGCGAAAACATACGCCTGGATCGCTCCCACCAACAGTTCCAGCGCATTGATGAAGGCCACGAACAGGAAGCACAGGATCGAGATGGCGATCCCGCCCCCGCCGGCGTTGAAACCCTGCACAATGAAGTTGCCGAACACGTCGGGCAGAATGTGCCCAGCGAACATTGCGATGAAGGGACGAAGGCCGAGGCTGAACGGTCGGACGAGGAAGCTGACGAACTCGATTAGCGAAATCGGCACTGCGAGGAAGATCGGCGTATTCTTCGGCCAGAAC
>JBKPON010000235.1:0-4473 GCA_046733135.1 Pseudomonadota bacterium
ATCCTTCACCCGCGCAATCACGTCGAGGTACGGCAGGCCCGGCTTGACCATCACCATGTCCGCGCCTTCGTCGAGGTCGAGTTCGACCTCGCGGAGCGCTTCGTCGATATTGGCCGGGTCCATCTGGTAGCCCCGCTTGTCGCCTTTCAGGCGCCCGAGCGATCCCACAGCCTCCCGGAACGGCCCGTAGAAGGCCGACGCATATTTGGCCGCATAAGCCATGATCGCGACATTCTGGTGCCCGGCTTCCTCCAGCGCTTGCCGGATCGCGGCGACGCGGCCGTCCATCATGTCCGACGGAGCGACGATATCAGCCCCGGCCTCAGCTTGAACCAGCGCCTGATCGACCAACAGCTTCACCGTATCGTCGTTGACGACGTTGCCCGCCTCGTCGACCAGCCCATCATGACCGTGCGCAGTATAAGGATCGAGCGCGACGTCGGTGAGCACGCCCACCTCCGGCACCGCGTCCTTGATGGCCTTGACCGCGCGGCAAATGAGATTGGCCGGATTGAGCGCCTCGCGCGCATCCTCCGTGCGCAACTCCTCGGGCGTGTTGGGGAACAAGGCGACGCAAGGAATTCCGAGCTCAGCCGCGAGACGGACGCGCCGAGGCAAATGGTCGACGCTCCAGCGGCTCACTCCGGGAAGCGACCGGATGGGCTCTTCGCAATCCCTGCCCTCGCAGACGAACACGGGCCAGATGAAATCGCTCGGATGCAGCCGGTGCTCGGCGAGCATGTTCCGCATCCACGGCGAGGAGCGGCCACGGCGCATGCGGAGATAGGGGAAGGAGGTCATGGGTGCTCCTCTATCGCCATTCCCGCGCAAGCGGGAACCTAGTTTTTCTCTTCTCCATTGCTGGGTCCCCGCCTTCGCGGGGATGACGAGGGGTAGGCGTTACCCAGCGGGGTTCAGCGCACCGCCTGGCTCGCGCGTGGCCTCGGCCTCCTCGATGCACTCGTCTTCGCTCGGAAGCTGATCGATGGTCATGCGCGCCTTCCTCCAGCTTCCGCGGAGATAGTAGCCGGCGGCGAGCGCGACATTGATGAGCGAGGTGACTGGGAAGCTCGTCCAGATCGCATCGGCACCGAGCCACCCATCGGTCGCGAAGATATAGCCGAAACGCACTGGCACCAGACCGATGGCAAGGATGATCAGCGGCGCCCACACCGCGCCATTGGCCCGCACGGTCGCGAACAACACCATCATCACCCCGAACAGCACGAAATTCCACGTCGCGACCAGATGAATGTGCCGCGCGATGGGCAGGGCCGGGCTATCGCCGCCCATGAACAGGGCCAGCACGGCACGATCGGCGAGGGTCATCAGTACGACCAGGCCGCCAGTGATCAGAAGCACCTGCACGACTCCGACGCGCGTGATCGCATTGACGCGATCCCACTTGCCGGCCCCGATATTCTGCGCAACCATCGCACTGACCGCCGCTCCCAACGCCATCGCCGGCATTTGGATGTAGGTCCACAACTGTAGAGCGACACCGAAGGCGGCGGTTGTGTCGACACCCTGGCGATTCACGAGCCCGACGAGCGCGAGCGCGGAGACCGAAATGACGATCATCTGGATTCCCATCGGCAGGCCCTTGATGAACATGGTCCTGAGGATCGCCGCGTCGGGCAGGAGGTAGCGCAGTTCGCGGCCGCGCAGGCGCAGCGGCAAATCCTTGACGTAGATGTAGGCAAGTAGCCCCAGCAGCGCGCTGTAGTTGGCGATCAACGTCGCGGTCGCCGATCCGGCAATGCCGAGCCGCGGCGCTGGACCGAGCCCGAGGATGAACACCGGGTTCAACCCCCCGTCGAGCACGACCGCAACGATCATGAACCAGAGCGGGGTTATGCTGTCCCCGGCGCCGCGCAATGCCATCATCAGCAGTGTGAGGAGCAAAAGCGCGGGCATCGCGAGGAAGATCACTTGGAGATAAGCGAGCGCGAGTGGCGCGGCATCGCCAGGCGTGCCGAGCAGCTTGAGGATCGATCCTGACAGAAAGTAGCCGACGATTGCGATCGCTATGGTGGCAAGGAGGAATGCACCTGCCCCGGTGCCGAACACCCGCCGGGCGCCGTCCACGTCCTTGCGGCCCCAAGACTGGCCGATCAGGATCGTGGTGGCCATTCCGAAGCCAAACACGAAGGCAGTCAGAAGGAACATGACCATGTTGGCGTTCGAGGTTGCCGCAAGCGCGCCTTCGCCGAGGAAGCGGCCGACCCAGATCGCGTTGACCGTGCCGTTCAGCGACTGGAGTATGGAGCTCGCAAGCGTCGGCAGCGCGAACTTGAGCAGGGTCGGTCCGATGCTGCCCTGAGTCAGGTCGCCACGTTTCGCCGCTCCTGCGTCTGGCATTCGCTCTCCTTCGTCATGCCGGACTTGATCCGGCATCTGCCTTTCTAACCGCCGTTCAAAGGAAGGCGGATCCCGGCTCAAGGCCGGGATGACGTTACCCCAGCCGCTCCAACGCCGCGCGCAGCCGTTCGGCTTCAGCTGCCTTGGCTTCGTGGTCGAAGCGCGCCTTCTCCACTGCCTCGGGCTTAGCGCGCTCGATGAAATTTGGGTTGTCCAATCTCGACTTCAGTGAGTCGCGCTCTTTCTCGGCCGCGGCGGCAGCCTTCGACAGGCGCGCTTTCTCGGCGTCAAGGTCGATATGCTCGGCCAGCGGGAAGGCATAGGTCTGGCCCTGCACGACGATCTGTGCCGACCCCGGCGGCGGCGTATCGGCGGTCCTCGCGGGGCCAAGCTTGGCGAGCCGCGCAAGCGTGGCAATCTGCCCGTTGAGCTGGTCGACAGAACCTCCAACGGCGATCGGTTCGAGGGTGGCGCTCCACGGCACATTGAGTTCCGCTCGCATCGCCCGCGCTTCTGACACGAAGTCGATCAGCCATGCGATTTCGTTCCTTGAATAGATATCTATTTGCGCCTGCGGTTCAGGCCACTTCGCCACGATCAGATCGTACGGCCGCTCACCCCCTTCGACGCCGCCTGCGGCGTCGCTCAGGACAGGCATTGCGTGCCAAAGTTCTTCGGTGATGAACGGCATGAGGGGGTGAAGCATCACGAGAATTTGGTCGAATGCCCAGGCGGCGACGCGCTTCGTCTCGTCATCGAACGCGCCCTTCACCAGCTCGACGTACCAGTCGCAGAAAGTGCCCCAGACGAAGTGATAGATGGCGTCGGCCATTTCGTCGTAGCGCAGCTCGTCGAACGCGCGGTCGAGCTTCGCGACGGTTTCCACCACCTCGCCGATGATCCAACGGTTGACCGGCAATTCCGCTTCGGGTGCGGCAATACTGTCGCTTGCTCCGACGCCGTTCATCTGCAGGAAGCGCGCGGCGTTCCAGAGCTTGGTCGCAAAATTGCGATAACCCTCGACGCGCTTCTCATCGAGCTTGATGTCGCGGCCCTGGCTTTCCATCGCCGCCAGCGTGAATCGCAGCGCATCGGCGCCGTACTTGTCGATGAGGCCGAGCGGATCGACGGTATTGCCCTTCGACTTGGACATCTTCTGGCCCTGCGCGTCGCGGACCAGGCCGTGGAGATAGAGCGTCTTCCACGGCGCCTCGCCCATGAACTCGATGCCCTGCATCGCCATCCGCGCGTCCCAGAAGAACAGGATGTCGAAGCCGCTGATGAGGACGTCGTTGGGGTAATGGCGCTTGAGGTCTCCTGTTTCCTCGGGCCAACCGAGCGTGGCAAACGGCCACAGCGCTGAGGAAAACCAAGTGTCGAGCACGTCTTCATCCTGGCGCAGCGGCTGATCGCCCGCTTCCTTGCGCGCTTCCTCCTCGCTCTCGGCGACGAAAATCGTGCCGTCCTCCGCGTACCATGCAGGAATCCGGTGACCCCACCATAGCTGCCGCGACACGCACCACGGCTGAATGTTCTCGAGCCAATTGTACCAGGTCTTTTTCCACGTCTCGGGAACGACGCGGATTTCGCCGCTGCGCGTCGCCTCGATCGCCGGTTTCGCCAGGGTCGCGGCGTCGACATACCATTGGTCGGTCAGCATCGGCTCGATCACCACGTTCGACCGGTCGCCGAACGGCTGCATGATCTTCTTGTCCTCGACCTTGATCATCAGGCCTTCGGAATGGATGTCGGCGACCACAGCTTTGCGCGCTTCGTAGCGGTCGAGCCCACGATAGGCTTCGGGCACGAGGTTGAGCGCGTCGACCTCGGCAGCGCTGGCCGGTTCGCCGTGGGCGATCGCCTTCGCCCGATCCGATGATTGCTCGTAGGACGGGCCGTCGGTGCGCATGTGGGCGCGCTCGTCCATCAGCCGGTACATCGGCAGTCCGTTGCGCTGCGCGACGCCATAGTCATTGAGGTCATGCCCGCCGGTGATCTTCACCGCGCCCGATCCGAAATTGGGGTCGGGATATTCGTCGGTGATGATCGGGATCAGGCGCCGGTGCTCTTTCGGCCCAACCGGGATCTCGCAAAAGCTGCCGACGATTGGCC
>JBKPON010000236.1:0-8494 GCA_046733135.1 Pseudomonadota bacterium
AATTTGCCGAGGGCGGCACCAGTCCCGGAGAAAGGCGCGTTGGGTTGTCGTCGGGCACCCGCAACCTGCGCATCCATCCAGGCGAAATTGTCTTCGGGAATAACGAGCCGCCACGCCTGCCGAAGAAACAACTGCCGGTGGAGTTCTGACGATTCGCTCACCGAAATCACATCCTGAACACGCCGAACTGCGGCCGATCGGGGATCGGTGCATTCAGCGTCGCCGCAAACGCCAATCCCAGCACGTCGCGGGTCTGCGCCGGGTCGATGATTCCGTCGTCCCACAGCCGTGCCGTGGCGTGCCAGGGATTGCCCTGCGCTTCGTAATCGTCGCGGATCGGCTGCTTGAAGGCTTCGGCCTGCTCGGGCGTCCATTTATCTGCGTCGCGGTGGACGGTCGCGAGCACGCTCGCGGCTTGTTCGCCGCCCATCACGCTGATGCGGCTGTTGGGCCAGGTGAACAGGAAGCGCGGCGAGTAAGCGCGGCCGGCCATTCCGTAATTGCCGGCGCCGAAGCTTCCGCCGATCAACACCGTGATCTTGGGCACGCTCGCGGTCGCCACGGCGGTCACCAGCTTGGCGCCATGTTTGGCGATGCCTTCGGCTTCATACTTCCCGCCCACCATGAAGCCCGAGATGTTCTGCAGAAACAGCAGAGGCGTGCGGCGTTGACAGGCGAGCTCGATGAAGTGCGCGCCCTTGACCGCGCTTTCGCTGAACAGCACCCCGTTGTTCGCGAGGATGGCGACGGGGATTCCCCAGATGTGGGCGAAGCCGCACACCAGCGTCGAACCGAACAAGGGCTTGAATTCGTGGAATTCCGACGCGTCGACGATACGGGCAATCACTTCGTGCACGTCATAGGGCGCGCGCACGTCATCGGGGATGATGCCGTATAATTCCTCGGCTTCGAAATCGGGCGGCCGCGCTTCGCGCAGCTCGAGGTCCGCTCCCTGTCCGGGCTGCAGCGTAGAGACGATGTCGCGGACGATGGTCAGCGCATGTTCGTCGTTCTCGGCAAGATGGTCGACCACGCCGCTCTTCTTCGCGTGCAAATCGCCGCCGCCGAGGTCCTCGGCGCTGATCTCCTCGCCCGTCGCCGCCTTCACCAAGGGCGGGCCGCCGAGGAAGATCGTGCCCTGCTCGCGAACGATCACGCTCTCGTCGCTCATGGCCGGAACGTAGGCGCCGCCGGCGGTGCAGCTCCCCATCACGCAGGCGATCTGGGCAATGCCCTTCGAGCTCATCTGCGCCTGGTTGAAGAAGATCCGTCCGAAATGATCACGGTCGGGGAAGACTTCGGCCTGGTGCGGAAGGTTCGCGCCGCCGCTGTCGACGAGATAGACGCAGGGCAGGCGGTTTTGCTCGGCAATCTCCTGCGCGCGCAGGTGTTTCTTGACCGTGACCGGATAGTAAGTGCCGCCTTTCACCGTCGCATCATTGCAGACGATCATCACCTGGCGGCCGCAGACGCGCCCGATTCCGGCGATGATCCCGGCGCCTGGAACCTCGCTGTCGTACATGTCGCATGCGGCGAGTTGACCGATCTCGAGGAAGGGCGAGCCAGGGTCGAGCAGTCGCTCCACCCGGTCGCGCGGAAGGAGCTTGCCGCGCTCGACATGGCGCTGGCGGTGCTTCTCGGGTCCCCCCATCGCTGCTTCGGCGACATCCGCGCGCAGCTTTTCCGCGAGCGCACGATTGTGCGCGGCGCGGGCGCGGAACTCTTCGCCGTCCGTCGCGATTTTGCTTTCAATCCGCGGCGCGCTCATCCCCTCCAGCCATCCGTTGGTCGAACAGGCGTGCCGCTCGCCTAGCCGGTGCTTGCAGCCATTGCAAAGCAGCGGTTTCAGCCAACGTCACGCCCCTGGGAGAGAGATGACCATGAAACAGCAGCTGCTTCTAATTGTCGCGTCCGCGCTCGTCCTAGGCGCATGCAGCGCGCGACACGACAATGGAGTCCAGGAGCAGAAGGCGGGCACCGACATCGGCATCGACCTCGCCTGGATGGACAAGGCAGTCCGCCCGGGCGACGATTTCTTCAGCTATGCGGATGGCAGTTGGGTCAAAAACACACCCATTCCGGCTGATCGGTCGAACATTGGCGGCTTTTACATCGCCGATCTGCAGCGCGAGAAGAACACCCGCGAACTCTTCGACGCAATCCTCAAGGCCAATCCGGCAAGCGGAAATGACGCGCTGATCGCTAATTACTACAACGCTTACGTCAACACCGACGCAATCGATCGCGCCGGACTTGCACCGGCCAAGGCCGACCTCGACGCCATCGACCGCATCGCGGACAACCGCCAGCTGAGCGCCGCGATAGGCGGGACGCTCCGCGCCGACACCGACCCGCTCAACGCGACCAATTTCTATACCGAAAATCTTTTCGGCATTTTCGTGACGCAGGGCCTGACGACGCCGGGCGAGCAGCTGCCGTACCTCATGCAGGGCGGGATCGGACTTCCGGAGCGCGAATATTATCTCTCCGCCGATCCGAAGATGGCGGAGTTGCGGACCAAATACCGCGCCTATGTCGCGCAGATCCTTCAACTCGCCGGTTACTCGGACCCGCAGGGGTCCGCCAAACGAATCATGGATTTAGAGACGAAAATCGCTCGCGCGCATGCCACCCGCGAGGAAAGCGAGGATTTCGCCAAGGGCGCGCAAGTCTGGTCGCGGGCGGATCTCGAGAAGAGAGCGCCAGGCATCGATTGGGGAGCGCTGCTGAACGCGGCGCAGCTCGGGTCGGTACAGAAGTTCGAAGCCTATCACTCGGGCGCGATCCCCAAGCTCGCGGCTCTTGTCGGCTCCGAGCCGCTCCAGTCGTGGAAGGATTGGCTCACCTTCCACACCCTGAACCAGCAAGCCAACGTCCTTCCCAAGGGTTTCCGCGAGGCGAGCTTCGCGTTCAACGGAACCGCGCTCGCCGGCACGCCGCAGGAGCGCCCACGCGATCAGCTCGCGCTCAACGCCACCAGCGGCGCACTCCAGGATGCGGTGGGCAAGGCCTATGTCGACAAATATTTTCCGGCGTCGGCCAAGGCCGAAATCCAGAAGATGGTCGATGGGATCAAAGCCGCCTTCGCCACGCGGGTGAAGGCCATCGACTGGATGGCTCCCTCGACGAAAGCGGAAGCGCTGAAGAAGGTCGAAACGATCGTCGTCGGCGTCGGCTACCCAGACACCTGGCGCGACTATTCGGGGCTGACGATCACGTCGGACAACGCCTACGCGAACCAGAAGAATGTCGGCCTGTGGGAATATCGCCACCAAATCGCCAAGATCGGCAAGTCCATGGACCGCGGTGAATGGTGGATGCCGGCGCAGTTGGTGAATGCGGTCAACCTTCCGGTCCAGAACGCGCTCAATTTCCCGGCGGCGATCCTTCAACGGCCCTTCTTCGATCCTAAAGCCGATCCTGCGTTCAACTATGGCGGTATCGGAGCGACTATCGGCCACGAGATTAGCCACAGCTTCGACAACAATGGCGCGCTATTCGACTCGACCGGACGGCTGCGCAACTGGTGGACGCCGCAGGATTTCGCGAAGTTCCAACAGGCAGGGGAAGCGCTGGCGAAACAATATGACGCTTACGAGGCGCTGCCGGGTCTTCACGTCAACGGCAAGTTGACGCTCGGCGAGAATATCGCAGACGTAGCCGGTCTTGCGGCAGCCTATGATGCGTACAAGGCTTCGCTGAAGGGCAAGCCGGCTCCGGTCATCGACGGCCTGACCGGCGACCAGCGTTTCTTCATCGCTTTTGCGCAGTCCTGGGCGACCAAGATGCGGCCTGAGACGCTCCGCCAGCGCATTGCGACCGACGGGCACGCACCGGGTAATTTCCGTGCGCTGACCGTCCGCAATATCGACGCATGGTATCCCGCGTTCAAAGTTGAGCCCGGGCAGAAGCTCTATTTGACCCCAAACCAACGGGTGAAGGTCTGGGGCTAGTCCCGCTTCGCTGGATGATGCGTCTCTGCTAAGCAAACGCCTTCCCTCTAAGGAGGCGGTGATGACCTATTGGGAGTTCAAGGGCCGCGAGCTTGTAAACTGCAATTGCGAATATGGTTGCAATTGCCAGTTCAACGCCCTCCCGGACAAGGGTCATTGCCACGCCGTCGCCGGCATTCGCATTGAGGAGGGGAGGCACGGCGACACCCCGCTCGACGGGCTGAATCTCGCTGCCATCTTCAAGTGGCCGGGCCCCATCCATGAGGGCAATGGTGAAGCGATCGCCTTCGTCGACAAGCGTGCCGACGACCGACAGCGAGACGCATTGCTCAGGATCATGAGCGGGCAGGACACGGATCCCTTCGCGACGATGTTCGCGGTCTACGCATCGACCGTGACGAAGATGCATGAGCCGGTGTTCACGGATATCGACCTCCACATTGACGTCGACGGCCGCCAGGGCCGCATCTGGGTCGAGAATTACATCGACACTTTCGGAGAGCCGATCCGCAATCCGGTCACAGGAATGGAATCGCGGGCCGAGATCGTCCTGCCGGACGGCTTTGAATATACGATCGCCGAAATCGGCAGCGCGTCGAGCCGCACATCGGGCCCGGTGCAAGTCGAGTTCCACAACAGCTATGGCCAGTTCGCCAACCTGCACCTGTCCAGCCACGGTGTCGTCCGCTCCTGACCTGACCAGCCGGATCCTGCGCCACGATCGCGCAATCGTCGTTGGCGGCGTTGCACTTCTGGCGCTGGTCGGCTGGTGGTACGTCGCAGTCGGTGCAGGAAAGACCGGCGGCATATCCGCGATGCATCAGCCGCCTTTACCAGCGCTCATTCTCATGTGGTGGCTGATGATGATCGCGATGATGCTGCCGTCGGCGGTGCCCGCGATCCTGCTCTATGCCCGAGTCCGCGATATCCGAGGTGGAGACGGGGCAATCGCCCAGACCTGGGTGTTCCTCGCCGGCTATCTCGCGGTCTGGCTGCTGTTCTCCGTCATCGCGGCGGGCGCGCAGCTTCTCGCGACCGGCCCCTCGATGAGACTCCACGACCGCTATGCTGAAGGCGTGACGCTGGTCGCTGCGGGAATCTACCAGCTCTCGCCCCTCAAGGAGGCCTGCCTCCGCCGTTGCCGCACGCCGGCGCAGTTCCTGAGCCGGCACTGGCGTTCCGGATGGACCGGTGCGGTGCGTCTCGGGGTGCTTCACGGTGCTGATTGTGTCGGCTGCTGCTGGATGCTCATGGCCCTGCTGTTCGTGGGCGGAGTAATGAACCTATGGTGGATCGTCGGACTGACCGCGATCGTCACCGTCGAGAAGCTCATGCCGCTCGGCGATTGGCTCGGGCGCGCCGCGGGAGCTGCCCTCGTAATCTGGGGGGTAGTCAGAATGACGGGCTATTAGTCGAGTTCAGCGAGTTAAACGCCGATCAGTTCGCGGCCGATCAGCATGCGGCGCACCTCGTTGGTGCCGGCGCCGATGTCGAGCAACTTGGCGTCCCTGTAATAGCGCTCGACCGGCCAATCCTTCGTGTAACCCGCACCGCCCAGCGCCTGGACCGCTTCGTTGGCGACCTTCACCGCATTCTCGGACGCGAGCAGGATCGCGCCAGCCGCGTCGTGTCGCGTGGTATTTCCTGCGTCACAAGCCTTCGCCACCTGATAGACGTAGGCCCGCGCCGAATTTAGCGCCACGTACATGTCGGCGATCTTGGCTTGCATAAGTTGGAAAGTGCCGATCGGTTTCCCGAACTGCTTGCGGTCGCGGACGTAGGGTATAACCACGTCCAGGCACGCCTGCATGATCCCGATCTGCATGCCGGCGAGGATGGTTCGCTCGTAATCGAGGCCGCTCATCAGGACCGCGACGCCCTCATTCTCCTCGCCGAGGATATTCTCGGGGGGAACGAAGCAGTCGTCGAACACCAATTCTGCCGTGGGCGAGCCGCGAATGCCGAGCTTGTCCACCTTCTGCCCGACCGAGAAGCCGTCCATGGCACTTTCGATGATGAAGGCCGTGATCCCGCGGCTGCCCTCGCCCGTCTTGGCGTAAACGACGAGCGTTTCGGCTTCCGATCCATTGGTGATCCAGAATTTGGTACCGTTGAGGCGATAGCCGTTGCCGCTCCGCTCGGCCTTGAGCTTCATCCCGACGACGTCGCTGCCCGCGCCGGACTCGCTCATTGCCAAGGCGCCGACATGCTCGCCGCTGATCAGCTTGGGCAAATAGCGGCGCTTCTGCTCGTCATTTCCCCAGCGGCGGATCTGGTTGACGCAGAGGTTCGAGTGCGCGCCGTAACTGAGGCCCACCGAGCCCGAAGCCCGAGCAACCTCCTCCTGGGCGACGACATGTTCGAGATAGCCGAGCCCGAGGCCGCCCCACTCCTCCTCGACGGTGATTCCGTGAAGGCCGAGCTCACCCATTTGCGGCCACAGATGACGCGGGAATTCGTCCTTCTCGTCGATCTCTGCGGCGATCGGTGCGATTTTGTCGGCGGCAAAGCGCTGCGTCGTCTCGCGGATGGTGTCGGCCATTTCGCCTAGGCCGAAATCGAGGCCGGTATCGGACATCGTGGGTCTCCCGTTCGCGACCGGCGCTAGCACCCGTTTTGCCGTTTGAACAAGGCTGGGTTAGTCCTTATGTGCACCGCACAACATCAACGATCCGCTCATGCTGGGTAAGGACTGAGCTTGGCGAAGGCCCGTATCGAAGCAAGACCCTTCGTTACGCCACTTCGACTTCGCTCGGTGGCTATTCAGGACGAGCGGCTTGAGAGGCACCTTTCATGACCACTTCCCCCGACCCGATCGTCATCCTGTCCTATGCCCGCACCCCGATGGGCAGCTTCCAGGGCGCGCTTTCGGGCGTCAGCGCCACCGAGCTTGGCGCGACCGCAGTCAAGGCTGCGGTCGAACGCGCAGGAATCGACGGCGAGCAGGTCGACAAGGTGTTCATGGGTAACGTGCTTCCCGCCGGCCTCGGTCAGGCCCCGGCGCGTCAGGCGGCGATCGGCGCTGGACTTCCCCGTTCGGCCGAAGCGGTCACTGTCAACAAGGTCTGCGGATCAGGGATGCAGGCGGCGATCTTCGCTCACGACATGCTAGCCGCGGGCTCGGCGGACGTGATCGTCGCCGGCGGGATGGAAAGCATGACGAACGCTCCCTTCCTGCTGAAGAAACATCGGTCCGGAGCGCGGATCGGCCACGATACCGTCTATGATCACATGATGCTCGACGGGCTGGAGGACGCATACGATGCGGGCCGCGCGATGGGCACCTTCGCCGAGGATGCGGCGCGCGAATATCAGTTCACGCGCGAAGCGCAGGACGAATATGCGATCGAGAGTCTCCGCCGCGCCAACGAGGCGATCAAGTCCGGCAAGTTCGACAAGGAGGTCGTCCCGGTCACCGTCGTCACCCGCAAGGGCGAGGTTACCGTGGACGTCGATGAGCAGCCGGGCAAGGGCAATCCGGAAAAGATCCCGCAGCTCAGGGCCGCCTTCGCCAAGGACGGCACGATCACTGCAGCAACCTCTTCGTCGATCAGCGACGGCGCAGCGGCACTGGTGCTGACGCGCCAGAGTGTCGCCGACAAGCTTGGAAAGAAGCCAATCGCGCGCGTAGTTGCTCACGCCGCCCACGCCCAAGAACCGGAGAAGTTCACCTCGGCGCCCGTGCCGGCCATCCAAAAGGTATTGGAGAAGGCCGGCTGGACCGTCGACGACGTCGACCTGTTCGAAGTCAATGAGGCCTTCGCCTGCGTCGCGATGATTGCGATGCGCGACATCGGCATCCCGCGCGAGAAGATCAACGTGAACGGCGGAGCGACCGCGCTCGGTCACCCGATCGGAGCAAGCGGCGCGCGGATTACGACGACGTTGATCGCGGCCTTGCAGGACCGCGGCCTGAAGCGCGGCGTAGCGAGCCTGTGCATCGGCGGCGGTGAAGCGACCGCGATCGCCGTGGAGCTGATCTAAAGCTACTTCTTCCCCGCATAGGCCTGGCATTCGAGCTCGATGAGAGCTCCGAGCGCGAGGCCGTTCGCGCCAAAGGCGCTTCGGGCCGGCCTTTTCCCTTCCGGAAAATAGGTCACATAAACTTTGTTCATCGCCGGCCAGTTGGCCATGTCGCTCAGCATTGCGGTGCAGTGGAACACATCTTCGTAACTGAGGCCCGCGCGCTTTAAGATCGCTCCGACATTGTCCAGCGCTTGTTTGGTTTGCGCCTCAATTCCATCGGGTAACTTGCCGTCGGTGCCGATGCCGAGCTGACCGGACAGGTAGAGCACGTCACCGACCCGCACCGCGTCGGAGAAGGGTAGAGGCTGCGCGTTGAGGACAGGACGGCCGTAATGCTCGACTGTGGGATGGGGTTGGGTTTCTGCGGCCGTGCTCATCATCAGGGCTCCTGTTGCAATTGCGGCGACCAGCTTCATTGCCCCCTCCTTCGTGCTCCTGCGAAGGCAGGAGTCCAGTTCAGCGCGTAAGTGCTGTTTTGTAGCACGTCTGGACCCCTGCCTCCGCAGGGGTTCAAC
>JBKPON010000237.1:0-7507 GCA_046733135.1 Pseudomonadota bacterium
GTTTGGGCCTATCTGACCGACAGCGACCTCCGCCGTTCATGGCTAGCCTCGGGCGTGATGGAGATGCGCGTTGGGGCGCCGTTCGAGCTCGTCTGGCGAAACGAGGAGCTGGAGAACGCCGGCCAGCGGCCCGAAGGTTTCGATGAGGAGCATCGGATGGACAGCCGGATCACCGAACTCCGTCCGCCGCACCGCCTGGGTTTCGAATTCGGTAGCAGCGGCGACGTGACCATCGACCTTGAAGAGCGCGGTGACGAAGTGCTGCTCACCTTGACTCATCGCCGGCTGCCCAGCCGCGAAATCATGCTCAAGGTCGCCGCCGGCTGGCACGCGCACCTCGACGTGCTCATCGCCAAGACGGCCGGGGAGGCGCCACCTCCCTTCTGGGCGAACTGGAGCGAGCTGCGAGAGCAATATGGCCAACGGATCCCGGCGGCCTAGGCCCGCAATCAGGACCATTCCAGACGCCGATCGCCGATCTGATCGAGAACCATAAGGGAGCCGTCCGCAATGAGCGTTTCCAGATACCGCTGGGTCATCGTCGCTGCGGGCGGGCTGCTCGGATGCATCGCGATCGGCGCGATGTTCTCCCTCCCGGTGTTCCTCCGGCCAATCGCGGGGGCGACCGGATGGTCGATGACCGGCGTGTCCACCGCAATGACGATCGGCTTCGTCGCCATGGCTTTGGCGAGCTTCGCTTGGGGCAGCCTGTCCGATCGCGTCGGGCCACAAATCGTCGTTCTGATCGGCTCAGTCGCCATTGCGGCAAGCGTCGCGCTCGCGAGCCAGGCGAAGTCGCTTTTTGCTTTTCAATTGACCTTCGGACTGGCGGTCGGAGGGAGCGTGGCCGCGATATTCGCGCCCTTGATGGCGGCGGTGACCGGCTGGTTCGACACCCATCGCAGTCTCGCCGTATCGCTGGTTTCGGCGGGCATCGGGATGGCGCCAATGACCATGTCGCCGCTCGCCGCCTGGCTCGTCACGCATTACGATTGGCGAACGTCGATGCTGATCATCGCCGGGATCGCGGCGGTCGTGATGATCCCGGTGTCCTTCCTCATCCGTCGTCCACCTGGGCTGGTGAGCGGCGAAGCGGCGCCCGGCCAAGCCCAATCCGAAATTTCGATCAGCGAAGCGCTGCGATCGCCCCAGTTCATCATCCTCGTGCTGACTAATTTCTTCTGCTGCGCGACCCACTCGGGACCGATCTTCCATACCGTCAGCTATGCCGTGAGCTGCGGGATTCCGCTGATGGCCGCCGTCACGATTTACAGTGTCGAAGGTCTCGCCGGGCTCGGCGGACGGGTTGCGTTCGGCATCGCCGGCGACAAGCTCGGAGCCAAGCGAGTGCTGGTGTTCGGGCTTATGGTGCAGGCGCTCGGTACGCTCGGCTATCTGTTCGTCCGCGAGATCGGCGCTTTCTATGCGGTAGCGGCCATGTTCGGCTTCATTTACGCTGGAGTCATGCCGCTCTACGCGGTGATCGCCCGCGAGAACTTCCCGCTCAAGATGATGGGCATGGTGATCGGCGGAACAACGATGGCGGGCGGGCTCGGAATGGCCACGGGGCCGGTCGTCGGGGGGATGATCTACGACACCTATGCGACCTACAGCTGGCTATTCATCGTCTCGTTCGGGCTGGGGGTCGGCTCCGTCCTCATCGCGCTGACGTTCAGGCCGTTCCCGAAGGAGGAAATGGCCGCAGTGGCCGCGCCGACGGCATGATCATTCTTCGGTGCGGATCAGCACTGTTTCGCCGATGAGCAGGAAAAGGAGGAACGGCGCCCAGGCGGCGATGATCGGCGGGTAGGCGCCCGCATTCCCCATCGCCAGGCTGAAGTTGTCGGCGACGAAGTAAGCAAAGCCGAGCGCCATTCCGATAACGGCCCGCAGCAGCACCTGGCCGGATCGGGCAAGGCCGAAGGCGGCGACGGCGGCAAGCAGCGGCATCAGTACGGTCGACAATGGGCCGGAAAGCTTATGCGCCAGTCCCGCACGCGCCTCGCCGGTTGATTTGCCGGCCGCGTCGAGCTCCGCGATGCGATCCCGCAGCGTCCAGTAACCGAGCTCATCGGGATCGACCTTGGCGATGGTGATTTGGGCCGGGGTCACTCCGCGCATTCCCTCGATCTGCGGCACTCGGCGAGTGACATTTTGGTTGGCGTCGTAGATGCGGACGTTCTGAAGCAACCAATCGCCGGACGCTGGGCGTGGGACGGCGCGGTCCGCGCGGACGACCCTTTGCAGCACGCCGTGATCGCGGTCGTAGATCGTTACGCGCTGTAACTGCGTTCCGCGGCGGATCACCAGGCCGGCGCGGATCAGGTCGTCGCCGCTCAGAACCCAGACATTGCTGATGAGCCCGCTTTCGGGCGGGATCGGCCTGTAGTCGTTGTCCGACCAGGCGTTCACGACGCGTGCGGAGTTGACAACGACCGTTTCATTGAAGGCGAACAAGGCGGCGCCAATGCCAATGCTCCCGACGATCAGCGGCGCGAGGATCTGGTGCGCGGACATCCCCGCCGCCTTCATTGCCACGACTTCGCTATGTTGGTTGAGGCCGACGAAAGCGATCAAGGTACCGAGCAGCACCGAGAAGGGGAGGAAGCGGGAGATTAGCAAGGGGACCCTGAGGCCGACGTATCGCCATAGTTCGGCATCGCCATTGCCGGGAACGGAGAGGATCTTGCCCGCCTCGCCGAGCAAGTCGAGCGTCATCAGGACGAGCACCAGCGCGAACAACACTGCGAACGTGCGGGTGAAAAATAGGCGCAGCATATAGAAGGCGAGCCGCCGCGAGGGGAAGAAGGAGAGGTTGATCATGCTTCACCGAACTTCGGCAGAAGGGCCTTGGCGCGCTGCACGGTTTTCGCCGCGAACCATTCGAGCGCCCCAATCGGTTGGCCGCCTGGCCGGTGCGCGAGCACATGATACATCCAGATGATCAATCCCGAGAGCAGTACCAGCGGTATCCAGAGCCCCAACACCGGGTTGATCTGCCCGTTGGTCCCTGATTGCTCGGCATATTGGTTGATCTTGTGATAGGCGACGATGATCAAGATGCCGAGAAAGATGCCGAGCGAGGATGAGCTGCGCTTGGGCGGCACGGCGAGCGCAACGGCGAGCAGCGGAAGCATCAACATCATGGCGACTTCGACAAGTCGGAAGTTAAGCTTCGACTGAGCCTCTAGCTTCTGGTGAAGGTCCGCGGCCCCGCCGCCGTAGCCGACACGCCACAGCTCGTGGAGATAGAGCTCGTCCGACTCGCTGCCGCCGCGACGGCGAAACTGGTCGATTACGGGGAGGCTGACCGGCAGGTCGTAGCTGTCGAACGCGAGCGTGCGAGGCGCGGCAAACTTAGGCGAATCCTGAATAAGTCGACCCTTGGTCAGTCGGAACAGGATGGTGTCGGGATCGTCGGTGGACAGAAAGCGCCCCTGCTCGGCAGTGGCCGCGACCGTCATTCCCTTATTGTCGTCCATCTGGACGAAAATGCCGTGGAGTTGCGTGCCCTTCTTCTCGCTGCGCTCGATCCTGAGCGTGATGCGGTGTCCGAGGTTGTTGAACTCCCCAACCTTTATCGCCGCACCAAGCGCGCCGGATTTCAGGTCGAAGCGGAGGCCTTCGTAGCGGTAGTGGGAAGAGGGCTCCAGATAGCCGACGATGCCAAGATTGAGGATCATCAGCGGCACTGCATAAAGGTAAGGTACTCGCAACAATCGGCCGTATCCAATGCCAATGCCGCGGAGCGCGTCCAGCTCCGACGACAAAGCGAGCTTGCGGAAGGCGAGCAGGATTCCGAGCATCAGGCCGATCGGAATGCCGAGCGCAAGATATTCGGGAAGTAGGTTTGCGAGCATGCGCCACACCACACTGACCGGCCCGCCCGCGTCCACGACGTACTGGAAAAGGCGGAGCATTTTATCGAGCACAAGCAGCATTGCCGCCAGCAATAGCGAGCCGACGAGCGGAACCGCGATGGCGCGGGCGAGATAACGGTCAATAAGGCCTAGATTGGGCAAATTTGGTCGTCTCAGCACCATGATTTGGCCGCAAACGCGACCCAGATAGTATCGCGGGACGGGTGCATCTGCGCGCAGGCGCGTCCGTTCCGGACGTCCCTATAGCAATCGGTCCAATGAATTCATGTTGAAATCGCTTCACCCGATCGAGGCAAGCGCCACGACAGGTGAAATGTGTCCTGGGGCCGAGGAGCATTGCAGCAGGCCGCGGCCGCGCGTCGCCCTGCTGTCCAACCCGAAATCAACCGGCAACCTCGCGCAGTTGCCGCGCATCCGCGAATATTGCGCCGACCACCCCGACGTCTTCCACTATGAAGTCGAGCACGCCTCCCAGATCGGTGAGGCGATGAAGATCATCGCCCGCGTGCGACCCAAGTTGCTTGTGATCAACGGCGGGGACGGAACGGTTCAGGCGGCGCTGACCGAAATTCACAATGGGGGCTATTTCGAGGGCGCGCCGCCGCCGGTGGCCGTACTGCCGAGCGGTAAAACAAACCTGATCGCGATCGATCTCGGTGCGCGCGGGGATCCGGTGGAGGCGCTGGAGAAGCTGATTGCGCTCGCTCAGGGCGACCTCGCGCCCTACACCGTGGCGCGCGAGTTGATCGCGTTGCGCCGCGGCGACCAACAAGGTGCACCGGTGATCGGCATGTTCCTCGGCGGCGCGGGACTTGCTGATACAATGCTGTATTGCCGTGATAAGATCTATCCGCTGGGCCTTCCGAACGGGCTCGCGCATGTGATTACCGCGGGCGCGTTGCTGATGAAGATGTTCCTGAGGCTGAAGGCAAGCTTCCTTCCACCTGATCCGAGTCCGCTTAGTGTCTCCGTTCCCGACGAGGGCATGACTTTGAACGGCTGCTTTTCGCTGCTGGCCGTCACAACGCTCGACAAATTGCTGCTCTCTAGCGACGTCGGTAGCGAGGGTCGCCGAGCGCTGAAGCTGCTCGCGGTGGAGGAGCAGCCGATGTCGTTGCTTCGGGGTCTTGCTGCAAGCATCGCCGGGAAACTCGGCCAAACGGTCCTGCGCGGGGTGCATTTGAGGGAAGCCGACGAGATTACGATCGAGGGTGAGAGCTCGAATTTGATCCTCGATGGCGAAACTTTCCGTGCGGAAAGGGGCAGTCCGATCCATCTGCGGCTGGCGCAGCCGCTATCCTTCGTCAGGTTGGCCGCCTAATCATCACGACATGACCGACCTGCGCGCGCTCGTCGCCGAGGAACTCAGCCTGCCCGTCGATCCGCGAGTGATGGCCATGGCGGAAGGGATCGCGGCTAAGCAAGGAGCGGCAAGCCGGGCCGTGCTGTTCTACGGGTCATGCCTGCGGGAGCGTGAGCTCGAGGGGCGCATGCTCGATTTCTACCTGATCGTGTCGGACTATCGAGCGGCATATGGCAGGAGTTGGCTGGCACTAGCCAACAGGGCGATCCCGCCTAATGTCTTCTATTTCGAACAGGACGGGCTTGCGGCGAAATATGCGGTGCTGAGCGAGGCCGACTTCGAACGGGAGTGCAGTGTCAAGGCGCGCAGTGTCTCAGTCTGGGCGCGTTTTGCGCAGCCTTCCCGGCTCGCGTGGGTTGCTGATGAATCTGCCAAGAAGAGGGCGATAGCAACGGTCGCAATGGCTGCACCGACGCTTTTCCAATTCACTCTGCCTGTGTTGCCCGACAAGTCGGACCCGCTGGGAATCTGGCAGAAGGGCTTTGACTTGACTTACGGGGCGGAGCTTCGAGCCGAACGCCGTGGACGCGCCGCCAATATCGTGGAAGCGTGGCCTGATCGCTATCGAGCTTTCACGCTGCCGGTTCTTGCTGCTGTAGCAACGCAAATGGGGGTCGGTCCGGGCGGCGAAATGCCATACATCGCTTCTCGATCAGCGATGCTGCGGCGCTGGCGCTGGATGCAGTGGAAGGGAAAAGCACTATCCGTCATCCGGCTTGTGAAGGCCAGCGCGACCTTTGCTGGCGGTGCGGAGTATATTGCCTGGAAGATCAACCGCCACGCCGGAACGAACATTCAGCTCAAGCCGTGGCAACAGCGGCACCCGCTGCTGGCGGGGATCAGCCTCTTGCCGCTCCTGCTGAGGTCTGGGGCGGTTCGGTAGTCCGGGCAAGAGCGGAGGAGACCGCGCTGGCGAGCGCGCCGACGGTGAACGGCTTGCGAAGGAGCTCGTAGCCGCGCAGATCGTCGCTTTCGCCTTCTCCGACATAGCCGGTGACGAACAGCACCGCGAAATCCTGCGGCTGCGTGGCTTTCAAATGACGGATGAGCTCGGGGCCCGTCATCTCGGGCATGATGACGTCGCTAATCACGAGATCGAACTCGTGGGTCTTGAACAGATCGATCGCTTCCGCGCCGCTTGAGCAGGCAGCGGGTTCGTAGTCGAGATCCTCCAAAGCATCCACGGTCGCTGTTCGAACGCGGGGGTCATCCTCCACAAGCAGAATGCGCGCCCCCGGGACGTGCACGTCCGATTCAGCCCGTTGCTGCGCCGCAGGGTGGATTCGCACAGGCGCCGCGACCTCGGTACGGGGCAGATAGATCGACACCGTCGTCCCGACACCTACTTCGCTTTCGATGCCGACCTCGCCGCCGGACTGGTGGGCGAAGCCGAAAATCTGGCTGAGGCCGAGGCCGGTACCCTTACCCACCGGCTTGGTGGTGAAGAAGGGCTCGAACGCCCGCTCCTTTACTTCGGGCGGCATTCCGCAACCCGTGTCGTTGACGCTGATCTTTACATAGTCGCCGGCACGGATGTCGCCGACCTGATTGGCGGCGAGCTTCAGATTTTCCGTCGTGACCCGCATCATGCCCTGGCCGTCCATGGCATCGCGCGCGTTTACCGCCAGGTTGACGATTGCATTCTCGAGCTGGTGCGGGTCGACGTAGATCGGCCAGGTGTCGGGTGCGAGGCCCACTTCGACCTTGATGCGTTCGCCGAGCGTGCGATCAAGCAGGTCAGACATACCGGAGATGAGGTCCTCGCTGTCGACGCGCTCCGGGAGCAGTGGCTCGGAGCGGGCGAAAGAGAGGAGGCGGCGAGTAAGCGCAGCTGCGCGCGTTGCACCCTCCATCGCATTCTGCAGGTGAAGCAGCACTTCACGCCGGGGACCATTTAGCCTGCGCTGGGCGAGGTCGATCCCACCCACGACCACCGCCAGCATGTTGTTGAAATCGTGAGCGATGCCGCCGGTCAGCTGGCCGACCGCCTCCATTTTCTGGACTTGGCGCAGCTGGGCCTCCGCCGCCTGGCGTTCCTCGGCCTCGGCCTTCAGGGCCTGGTTCGCCTCCCACAGCTCTTGTGTGCGTTGACGAACCGCCTGTTCAAGCACTTCAGCGCGCTCCGCTTCCGACTCCGCCTGGCGTCGAGCGACGGCATTCTGGCGCAGGGCTGCAACTGCGATCACACCCAGGAACACTGCGCCCACAGCGACGATTCCGCCTAGCCATCTTAGATAATCGGTCAGGCGGTCGGCTTGGGCGG
>JBKPON010000238.1:0-5931 GCA_046733135.1 Pseudomonadota bacterium
ATTGTACCCTTCATTCCGAACGAGGAATGGAGCGTATGAGTGCATTTCAGCGGGTAACTGCCGGCGGCTGGGACGAGAGTGACGTTCACTGCCCCACCTCCCGGCACCTCCACGGCGCCGTTGCGAACGTACGCCGCGGACCGGGGATCGATCCTTGCGGCGGCGAAGAATTGGGGAGCCGAGAAATTGTGTCCGCCGTGCGACGAATTTTGCAAGTGCAGTGTGGTCGGCGCGCCGGCTCGTAGCTCAATCGAATTGGGTGCGAAGCTGAAGTTGGAGAGCTGGACAGTCACAACAGATCCTTCGCCAGGGAGTGCAGCAGAAGTTCCGAGCAACAATGCGCAAATCAGATACTTGTGCATGCGATTCTCCTCAAAAGGCCGGTCATGGTGGGCGCGGTCCGGGCATAGGTTCCGCCTCACCGGACTTTGGTTTAATTCTGGCAACAATCGGGCTGGCGCCAACAGCAATAGGCCAGCCCAATGAACCTTTCCGGCGGATCCAGGCACCCATGGAAAGCGTGAGGGCCCAAGAAGTGAGCGTGGAAGTGACGGCGAGTCGCGCCCCGCCTAGTGCGGCGCGGCCGAGCGGGCCCGAGGAAAGGGAGTTGATTGGTCGCGTCACCGCACGAGACTTGGCTGCGTTTGAACAGCTCTACCGACTCTATCAGCCGCGGTTAGCCCGGTTCCTGATCAACCTCCTGAGGCGCCCGCAACTGGTCGAAGAGGTGCTGAACGACACGATGATGGTGGTCTGGCAAACGGCCTACAAGTTCCGGGGAGCAAGTAAGCCCTCGACCTGGATCTTTGCCATTGCTTATCGCAAGGCGCTGAAGGCCAGGTCGCGCTGGCCCGAGCCGGTCGAGGATGACGATCGATACACTCGGGTCAGCACCGAACCGGGGCCTGACCAGCACGTTGACCATCACCGCCTGCACGATGCTCTCATGAATGCGATGGAGAGGCTCTCGTCCGACCATCGCGCAGTGGTCGACCTCACCTACTTTCACGACATGGGCTATCGCGAAATCGCCGAGATTATGAGTTGCCCGGTCGATACGGTGAAGACCCGGATGTTTCACGCCCGCCGCCGGCTCAGGGACGCGATGTCTGGCAGTCTGGCGGATTGGCTCTAGGAAAGTTCCATGGCGAACGCGATACGTCCTGAAAGTGCTCATGGGGAAGCTGAGGAGCTGCTTCCTTGGTATGCAACCGGCCAGCTCAATTCCACGGACCGGGCGCTTGTCGAATCCCATCTTTCAGTTTGCGATAGCTGTCAGCGGGAGCTGAAGTCGGAGCGATTGCTCGTCGAGGAGTTCCGTTCGCTCACGCCCGAGATCGACACGAGCTGGGCACAATTGCGCGCGGCGATTGAACAGCAACGGACCCCGCGCTTCAGATTTAGGCGGAGCCTGAAAGGCTTTTGGATTGTTCTGAGCCGCCCCGCAGTGGCAGCATTGGTTGCCGCGCAACTGGCATTCGCGATCATCGCCGGCGCCACCCTGCTCTCGCTGAACCGTCCGGGTCCCCCGTATCGGGCATTGGGCGCGCCCGACGCACCGCGGACCGCCAACGTCCTCGTGATCTTCAGGCCCGACGCGACTGAGGAAGACATACGCGATGCGCTGAGAGCCAGTGAGGCTTCCCTGGTCGGCGGTCCCACGGCTGCCGATGCCTATCTGATCAATGTCCCTCAAGACCGGCGCGCTGCGTCGCTGGCAAAACTGCAGTCTGACGAGGATGTACAGATGGCCGAACCGATTGATGGAGCCTCCCCGTGAAACTATCCGGCTTCCGTCGGCTGCTGACACTTTGCGCGACGGTACTCACCGCATTCTGCTCGGCCGCTACCGCGGCGAAAGAGCCGGCGAATCTAAATCGGCAGATCCTTGTGATGGTCCGTCACCCGCCCGACCATTATCGCCCGAACGGCGATTATGGTGGCGGCTATGGCGACCAGCTCGCACGCAGCTCGCGCAAACGATTGGCGCGGCGCATCGCTGGCAGGCACGGGCTGACCCTGATCGACGAGTGGCCGATGCCCATATTGGGGATGGACTGCTTCGTCATGGTTGTGCCGGACGGGCGCTCGATCAGCGAAGCGGCCGATCAAGTCGCCCACGATGCTGAGGTCGCCTGGACCGAGCCTGTCCAACTTTACGGGGCACAGGAAACTCCTCCATCATCACACAACGACCCCTTCTTCCCCGCGGAACCCGTCGCCCGACAATGGCGGCTCGCAGAGCTGCACCGGATCGCGACCGGACGTGGCATCAAGATTGCGGTGATCGACAGCGCCATCGATGGCGCGCATCCGGACCTTGCCGGTCAGTTGCTGCTCAAGCGCAATTTCGTTGTCGGCCAATCAGCCGCGGCCGAACGGCACGGAACCGGCGTAGCCGGTGTCATTGCCGCCAAAGCTGACAATGGTCTTGGAATTGCCGGCGTCGCACCAGGCGCGCGACTACTGGCACTTCGCGCTTGCTGGCAGACACGATTGACCGGCGCGACGCTGTGCGACAGCTTCAGCCTCGCCAAGGCAATCTATTTCGCCGTTCAGCAGAAAGCCGATGTGATCAACCTCAGCCTCAGCGGTCCCGAGGACCGGCTGCTGCGCGAGCTCTTGAAGGCGGCCCTGGCTGGCGGCTCGGCGGTCGTCGCTGCATTCGACCAGAAACGCGCCCACGGCGGGTTCCCGGCGTCTGTTCCTGGCGTGATCGCCGTGTCGGATGCATTCTTTGGTGGCCAGGTTTACACTGCCCCGGGGCGCGACGTCCCCACCACGCAGCCCGGAGGACGATGGTTCCTGGTCAATGGCAGCTCTTATGCCGCGGCTCATGTCAGCGGTCTGGCCGCGTTGGTTTGGCAACGGCGGAGATCCCCGAATCTGACCTTGATCGCGGAGCGCCAAGGAGGCGGGGCGATCGACGCTTGCGCAACCTTGGTGCGAGTGGCGAGCGGCTGTGACTGCTCGTGCGGGGGTCTCCGCGTCGCGAGGGCTCGGCCCGCTCGCTAGCTCCTGCCGTTCGGGTATCGTTGCAGCCGCGGTTGCCGCTTTTTGCGCTTGTGTACCAGCCCCTGCGTCAGCGGAAGTCGGGGCTACGGTTTCTATCTTCAGCGACGCACGGTTTCGGGGTTTTTCGGTCAGTGACGATCGTCCGGTCGCGCTGCTCGATCTTTCCTACGACGCTCCAAACGGGGCGTATCTGGCTGCCTCCGGAACGGCCGTTGCAAGCTCCCAGGGAGTCCGCCCGCTGGCGCTAAAGCTGAACGGCGGCTATGCGAGGCGGCTCTCCTCCGGCATCACGATCGACGCCGGAATCGTCCACTCGCGTTATTCGCATTATTCGAGCGCAGTTTCCGGGCGCGCCTACACGGAGATGTACGGAGGAGTGGCCTGGAAGAGTTTGTCGGCCCGCCTGTTTGTCTCACCGCATTATTTTGAAACCGACAGCTCGACGGTTTACGGCGAGTTGGAGGACAGCCTCGACCTCGCCCGGAAGCTGCGTCTCAGCGGGCACGTTGGTTTGTTGGTCCCGCTGCGCAGCGAGCGGAGGCCAGTCTACGATTGGAAGATCGGCATGACCTGGCAGTTCGGCCGGGTATCAGCACATGCTTCGTGGACCGGCCGCGGAAGCGTACGCCGATATGGGGATGTATACGCGCGCAGGACAAATGCCGCGGTCCTGGGGATCAGCTGCGCCCTCTGAAGGGAGGCGCCATTGAACCATTTCTCATCCTCGAACCACTAATCGTCGTTGCGCGAGCGATCACGGGGGCCGCGGATCGCGACGCAGCGGGAATGCGTGTTCGACGATGAGCGAGGCAGCCAAGGAGCTCTTAACATGAGACGCACTATCACCCTCTTTGCCGCTACGACGATTTTCCTGTCGCCCGCCGTGGGTTTGGCGCAACCAGCGTCCGGCAGCCTTTCACCCAGCCATGAAACCGGACAACCAGGCGTCGAGTGCACCGACGAAGGTGCTACTGCGCCCAGCCAATCGGGCCGCGAGCCCGGACCAGGTTCTCCATTCCAGGCTGACAGTGTCTCAGGGTCGCACTATGCCGGCGAACAACCAGGCATCAACGACAAGAACACTGCGTCCGTCTCTCAATACGACATCGCCTGCTTCCGGGGTCCGGACAGGCCGGACGGCGAGTGAGCTGCAGCTGTTAGAGACTGGCCCGCTCGAGCCCCCGGCGGGCCAGCCTGAAGATGCGTGCCAAGCCAGCCTGGACCTGCGCAGTTCATTGAGTTGTCTGTGCTGAAGGGAAATCGGTTCTTACGCATGCAACCCTGCAGTCTTCTCTCGCTCGCCACCGCGGTTCCGCCGCAGATCATCGATCAGCACGAAGCGAAGGCCCGAGCGCGCGAGGCGTTCGGCGGCAGGACGGAGCTGTTCGACAGGCTGGCTGGCGTCTTCGACAATGCGGGCATCGCCAAGCGCCACATCGTCGCTCCGCAGGATTGGTACATGCATGACCACGGCTGGCATGACCGCAACACCGTTTATGTGGAAGCGTCTGAAAATCTGTTCATCGAGGCTGCAACCACCGCGATTGAGAGGGCGGGCCTTACTCCGGCCGAGATCGACGGCGTGGTCACTGTTTCGACAACGGGAATCGCGACGCCCAGCCTCGAAGCGCGCGTCGGCCCTCGCATCCGTCTTCGCGGCGATGTGCGACGCGTTCCCGTATTCGGCCTGGGCTGCGCCGGTGGAGTTAGTGGCCTCTCCCTTGCGGCGAGGCTCGCAACGGCCGATCCGGGCACCAATTGGTTGTTCGTTACAATCGAGACCTGCTCGATCTCGATCCGCCTCGATAGCGACGATCCGGGCGCGGTAGTCGCAACAGCCCTGTTCGGTGACGGCGCCGCAGCAGCAGTGGTCACGAGCGGGGTGCATTGCTTGGCGCGGATCCCCGGTTCGGCCGAGAAGCTGTGGCCTAACACGCAGCGGATCATGGGCTGGGAGGTCGAAGATTCGGGCCTTTCCGTTGTTTTCGACCGTGCGATCCCGCCGTTTATCGGGTCCGAGCTCGCCGAAGCGGTGGACGAGATGTGCGCAAACCTCGGACTCGCCCGGGAGGATATTGACCGCTTCTGCTGCCACCCGGGCGGCGTAAAGGTGATCGACGCGATCGAGACCGCGCTTGAGCTTAACCAAGGCGAGCTCAACATCGAGCGTGAGGTTCTTCGCGACTTCGGCAACATGAGTGCTCCGACGGTGTTATTCGTGCTCGAACGCCTAATCGAGCGCGGCTTGCCGGAACGCACAATGATGTTGGCGTTCGGCCCCGGCTTCACCGCCGCCGGGCTGCTGCTTGAAGCTGCATGATCCTCGCCACTAACGTCCTCATCGCGTGGCACGCGCTTGCTAATCTCCGCTTTCCACCCGTTTCGCACGGGAGCAGCGCGGAACGCCCAAAATCCACTGCGCGTTGCGGCGACCATGCAGCAAATACTCTTCATCCAGGGCGGTGGCGCGGGCGTCCACGAAGAGTGGGACAGCAAGCTCGTCGAGAGTCTAGGTCGCGAGCTCGGCGACGGATACGAGATCCGCTACCCGCGAATGCCACAAGAGGACAACCCGAACTACGGCAATTGGGCCGACGCAATCCGAAGCGAGATGGCGGCGTTGGATGACCGCGCGATGGTCGTCGGGCATTCAATCGGTGGAACGATCCTGATCAACGCGCTCGCCGAGCAGCCACCCCAACGAGCGTTGGCGGCGATTATCCTCGTCAGCGCACCGTTCGTGGGCGTGGGCGGCTGGCCGAGCGATGAGATAAAGGAGAAACCCGATCTTGGTGCGCGGCTGCCGGCAAACGTTCCCATTCACCTGTTCTACGGCTCGAACGACGAAACCGCGCCGTTCGTACATGCCGATCTCTATGCTCGTACCGTCCGCCAAGCCCGAGTGCACCGGTTACC
>JBKPON010000239.1:0-4641 GCA_046733135.1 Pseudomonadota bacterium
CGGCAGTCCTCGCCTATCCCCAGCCGCCGCCCTCGTCGTCCTCGTGGCCGTACCAGTGATGGTCTTCTTCGCCATCCGAATGCTGATGTCCGCGCCGGTCGCAAGCGTGGAGCGAGACGGACCGGTCGCGATCATCAAGCGCTCCTGGAAGCTGACCGCGGGCAATTGGTGGCGGCTGTTCGGTTTCTTTCTGCTCTTCGTAATCGCTGGGGGTGTGGTGCTGATAGCCATCGACTCGGTGATGGGCCTCCTCGCCAAGTTGCTCTTTGGTTCGCTCGAGCCGCTAACCATCGGGGCATTGCTGGTGGCGATCGTTGGCCAGCTTGTGGCAGCGGCATTCACGGTGCTGCTGATGACGATGTTGGCCCGGATCTACGTCCAACTATCCGGTCACGGCCAGGCGGAGATGTTTCGCTAGCTGCCGATCAGCGGGATCTGGGGGGCGCAGTCCCGTGGCAGGATGCCGATCAGCCGCGGATCGGGGAAGCGCTCGACCGCCCGCCTATACGGCAAAAAGCCCGCGCGGCAGTAAGCGGAGAGGGCGGCCGGATGGTCGAGCGAGCAGGTGTGGACATGCACTCGGCGGATGCCGTCTCGCCAGGCGCGGCGGACCGCTTCGGCCAGGAGCCAGCGGCCGTGGCCTCTGCCGGCGAGTTCCGGGACCAGGCCAATGAAGGCGAGCTCGCATTCCCGCTGCTCACGGAAATCGAGTTCCAGCATGCCGACTTCGCGTTCGTCCCCGTCCACGACCGAATAAAGCTCAACGTCGGGGTGCTGGATGATTGCCGCGAGCTTCTCGTCATCCATGATCAGCCGCGAGAACCAAAGCCAGGGCGAGCCGACCAAGCGGAAGAGATCTCGATATGGCCGAGGTTCGGGTGCTGCGATCCGGCGCACCGTCAGAGGAGAGTCGGGAACTTCGGTGGCCGGACGCGAAGACATTTCGAGATAGGTCACGACCGCGGCGAGCTCGCCAGCCGGAATCGCTCCATAGCTCATTTCCAGCGTGCCAGCGGTGGCAAGCTCATGAGGATGGCGTCAGTATTCCCACCGGTCTTGAGCCCGAACAAAGTACCACGGTCATAGAGTAGGTTGAACTCGACGTAGCGGCCGCGGAAGGTCAGCAAACGATCTCTGTCGTCATCGTCGAAAGGCGTGTCCATCCGCTTCCTCACAATCTTGGGAAAGATGTCCAAGAAGGCTTCACCGATGTCGCGGGTGAAGGCGAAATGCGCGTCGAAATGGCCTTCGAGGTGATCGTAGAAGATCCCGCCGACGCCGCGCGCGACGCCGCGATGGGGAAGCCAAAAATATTCGTCCGCCCAGTTCGAGAAGCGCGGATAGAAAGTCGGATCGTGCGCGGCGCAGGCGGCACGGAGGCGCGCGTGAAAGGCTTCGGTGTCCTCCTCATATGGGATCGCCGGATTGAGGTCCGCGCCACCGCCGAACCAGCGCTTGGTGGTCGTCAGGAACCGCGTATTCATATGTACCGCCGGTACATGCGGGTTGGCCATGTGCGCGACGAGGCTGATACCGGTCGCGAAAAAGCGGGGATCCTCCTCCGCCCCCCGAATGCTGGCCGCGAAGTCGGAAGAAAATTCGCCTCCGACAGTCGACACGTTCACTCCGACCTTCTCGAAGACCTTGCCCGTCATCTGCCCGCGCACGCCGCCGCCGCCGGCCTCGCCGCCGTCAATGCGTTCCCATGGCGTGTAAACGAAGGCGGCCTCGCTTCCGGCTTCCCGCTCGACCTCCTCGAAGGCCGCACAGACGCGGTCGCGTAGCGATTCGAACCAGTCGCGTGCCGCCTGCTGCTGATCGTCCAGGGGAAGCATGGCCTCCGTCCTTGGAAGGAGCGGCGCTCCGACGCAAGCGATGTAAATCGGCGGTTCACCGGCGGGCACGCAATAGGCCGAGCGACAGGGGTCCAGCCACGCACATGGCCTTTCGAAGGACCGAAACCTATGAAAAAGCTAGTATTCTTAGTCGCGTTCGGCGCGACGATTCTGTCGAGCGCGGCCGGCGCGCAGGCCCCAGACACCAAGCAGTCGCGTGAGATCAGCCGCCAGCAGGCGCAGCAGTTCGCCGTTTCGATGTTCGACCGCTTCGACCTTAACCACGACGGCGTTATTACCCGCGACGAAGCGGAGAAGGCGCGGTCCCAGATGAGTGGCGGACATGGCGGCGCACATGGCGAGCGAGTGCTCAACAAAATCTTCGGCACGGCCGAATCGATAACCGAACCGCAATTCGAGGCGTTGGCGCTCGCCCGGTTCGACAGGCAAGACACCAATAGAGACGGGGTCGTGACCTCCGCGGAACGGCAACAGGCACGCGCGAGTCGGCAGGCGCCTCAGTAGATCCGGCGTTGGGCGTTGACGAGCATCCGAAGGAGCATGGCGACCGGTCGCGGAACGCCGACCTTGCCCTCGAGCCACAGGCTCACCGCCGAGCGAGAAACGCCGATCGCCTGGGCAAGGTCGTTCTGCGTGCGATAGCCTAGGCTGCGCATGGCCGAGCGCAACTCGTCAGGCGACATGGACGCGAGCATTTCATTGGAGCGGATGTCGGTCATCCTGGGTCTATCGGACTCCATTCGTCATGCCGGCCCTGAGCCGGCATCCGCCTTCTTGCCGGTAGAAGGAAGGCAGGCGCCGGATCAAGTCCGCGGTGAACCGGGGTTCGTCAGATCGCATCCGCGCCCCGGTCGCCGGTGCGAATGCGGATCGCCTGCTCCACGTCGAGGACGAAGATCTTGCCGTCGCCAATGCGGCCGGTGCGGGCAGCATTCTCGATCGCTTCGATCACATTCTCGACCTGCGAATCTTCGACGACGACCTCGACCTTCACCTTGGGCAGGAAGTCGATGACATATTCGGCGCCGCGGTAAAGCTCGGTGTGGCCTTTCTGCCGGCCGAAGCCCTTCACCTCGACCACCGTGATCCCCGACACACCGACGTCGTGCAGCGCGTCTTTCACATCGTCGAGTTTGAACGGCTTGATGATCGCCTCAATCTTCTTCACTTGGGCGCCCCGTTAATGCGTACGGCGATTTCGCTAATGCCCAATCGCCGCCGCATTTGGAAGGCAGGGGCGCCGACGTCATGAAAGCCATCATCCTTTCCGCGGGTCAGGGGTCACGCCTTGGCCATCTGGTCGATGACCGGCCCAAGTGCCTGATCGACTTCAACGGGCGCACTCTGCTCGATCGCCAGCTAGACACGCTAGAGGCCAACGGCGTCCACGAAGCCGTTGTCGTTACCGGCTTCCACGATGAGCTGGTGAGCCAAACGATCGACCGCCGCAGCGAGGGTCCGGCCGTGCGCACCATCTACAACCCCTTCTACAAGGTCGCCGACAATACGGGCTCGCTCTACATGGCGCGTGACGAGCTGGTCGGCGACTGTCTCGTGTGGAACGGAGATACGCTCGTCTCGCGCACCTTGATGGAGCGGGTGGTTGCCAATCCACAGGCCGGGATCTGCGTCACGATCGATCGTAAGGACGGCTACGACGACGACGACATGAAGGTAGTCGAGGAGGACGGGCGTTTGAAGGCGATCGGCAAGCGCATTTCGGAAGGCGTGAATGCCGAGTCGATCGGGCTGCTGGCGTTTCGTTCGGGTGGCGCGGAGCGGTTCCGCGAGGAGATCGAGCGGGCGATGCGGACGACCGAGGGCACGACCATCTGGTACCTACGGGTCATCCATCAGATCGCACAGAGTGCTGACGTTTGGACGCTGGACATCCAGGGGGAGGAGTGGGGCGAGGTCGATTTCCCGCCTGACGTCGAGAATGCCCGCGAGCTGACCGCGCGGTGGGACGCCGTGGAGAAAGTCGCGGCTGCCTGACGCAATGGAGGCGCAACGTATCTCCATTCCGATCGGCGACGAATGCGTTTCCGGCCTATTCCTGCGTCCCCAAGGCGCCAAGGCGCTTTACGTCTTCGCCCATGGCGCCGCGGTCGGGATGAACCATCCGAGCATGGCCTCGAATGCAGAAAAGCTCGCGGAGCGCGGAATTGCCACCTTGCGTTACCAATTCCCGTACATGGAGAAGGGGAGCGGACGACCCGACCCGCCCAGGACTGCACATGCAGCGGTTCGGGCCGCGGTGGCGCAGGCGGCATTGCTCGCGCCGGACTTACCCCTCTTCGCCGGTGGTCGTTCATTCGGCGGGCGGATGACTTCCCAGGCTCAGGCAGAATCGGCGCTTCCTCGAGTGCGCGGTTTGGCATTCCTCGGCTTCCCACTCCATCCTGCAGGCAAGCCGGCTATCGAGCGCGCCGATCATCTAGGGCGCGTGCACATTCCGATGCTGTTCGTGTCTGGGGACCGCGATGCACTGGCGGAAATGGCCCTTCTGAGACCGATGGTCGCCGACCTCGGCGCTCGGGCTGCGCTCCATTTGGTCAGTCATGGCGACCATTCCCTCAAGGTCCCCGTGAAGAGTGGACGGACATCTACCGAAGCTGAAGCGGAAGCGCTCGATGCAATGGCGAAGTGGATGCTCGAAGCGAGCTCCCTCCCAGAGGACGGATCTTAATAGGGCGGCCTGTCCAAGCCCGTGGGACTTTTCGTAAAAATTTCGCAGCCGTCGTCGGTGATTCCGATCGAATGCTCGAACTGGGCGGAAAGGGAG
>JBKPON010000240.1:0-11727 GCA_046733135.1 Pseudomonadota bacterium
GGTGCAAGCGAGGACGACCGTGTCAATCCGTTCACCGTCCGCCTGGTCGAACATCGGTTGTGCCGCATTCCTGACTGCCGCGACTGAAATCTCTTCGCCGGCAAGCTTGGCTTCGGCAAGCTCCACCAGCTCGGGCGAGCCGTGGCGAATGAGGGTGCAATCCGCCGCGAACTTCGCCGCCAGGTCGTCGACATAGGCCTGGCGCACCGTCGCCTCGGTGCCGAGTACGCCGATCACCCGGGTCTGCGACGTCGCGGCCGCCGGCTTGATCGCCGGAACCGTGCCGACGACAGGCAGGTCGAGCGCGGATCGCACATGCTCGAGGGCGATCGTCGAGGCAGTATTGCAAGCGATTACCGCGAGGCGCGGATGATATCGCTCGACCAGCCGCCCGAGCAGCGCCGGCACTCTGCTCGCAAGCTCCGCATCGCTTCGCTTGCCGTATGGGAAGCCGGCGCTGTCAGCGGCGTAGACGATCGGCGCATTGGGCAATAGCGCGCGCGTCGGGCCGAGCACCGATAGGCCGCCGACGCCGGAATCGAAAAACAGAATCGGCGAATTAGGGTCCATTCATCTTGTCATTGCGAGGAGCACAGCAGCGAAGCAATCGATTTGCGCGACGCCAAGGCGGCCGATTGCTTGGACTGCGTGATTTGCTACCACCCCCGCATGTCTCGCGAGACGCTCTTCGCTTTGGCGCTCGGCTATCTGCTTGGGTCGATTCCTTTCGGCCTCATCCTGACGCGCCTTGCCGGGAAGGGCGACATCCGTAGCATCGGCTCCGGGAATATCGGCGCGACCAATGTGCTGAGGACCGGAAGCAGATGGCTTGCCGGGCTGACCGCCATTCTCGATTGCCTCAAAGCCACGGCGGCAATTCTGATCGCGCAGCGGTTCCTCGGAGCCGAGACGGGCCCGGCCGCAGCGGCAGGAGCGCTGATTGGCCATCTCTATCCCGTCTGGCTGAAGTTCCGCGGCGGCAAGGGTTCCGCAACGCTCTTTGGTATCCTCGTCCCGCTGCTGCCGATCGCGGCGGCGGTTTACGCGGCTCTGTGGTTGCTGCTGCTTCTGACGATCCGAATCTCGTCAGTGGCTGGAATGGCGGCTGCGGTCAGTGCGCCGATCACCGCCGCAATCGTCAAAGATGAAGCTCTCCTCCCAATGCTGCTCGGTTTCTCGGTGCTTGTTCTTTGGAAGCATCGCGAAAACATCCATCGCCTGAAGGCCGGGACCGAGCCACGCATTGGGAGGACCAAAGTTTGATCGAAGACCTCGTCGACCGCCTGCGCCTGGTGCGCAGTTCTGGTATTGGTCCAGTGACCTTCCGACAGTTGCTGGCGCGCTTCGGCAGCGCCTCGGAGGCACTAGCGGCCGTGCCCGATCTCGCCCGGCGCGGGGGCGGCGCTCCACCGCGATTGTTCGGCCGCGACGAGGCCGAGCGGGAGATTGCGAGGGTAGAGAAGCTGGGAGCCAGATATCTGGCGCTGGGGCAGGGGCTCTACCCGCGGTTTCTCGCGGAGCTCGAGGACGCGCCTCCGCTGCTCGTGGCGAAGGGGGACCTGAACCTGCTCGGCCGACAGTCTGTCGCGATGGTCGGCGCCCGCAATGCCTCCGCGGCGGCCTGCCGGTTCGCTCGGGGTCTGGCGCATGATCTGGGCCGGGAGGGGTTAGCGGTCGTTTCTGGGCTTGCCCGAGGCATCGACAGCGCGGCGCACGACGGCGCTCTGGATAGCGGGACAGTCGCAGTGATCGCCGGTGGGATCGAGATCTTCTATCCACCGGAGAACGAGGCGCGGCAGAAGACGCTCTACGAACGGGGACTCGTGCTTGCGGAAATGCCGCCGGGCACCGAACCGAGAGCCCGCCATTTCCCTTATCGCAATCGGATCATCGCCGGGATGAGCGCGGGAACCGTCGTGGTCGAAGCCGCCCCGAGGTCGGGCTCGCTCATCACCGCGAGGCTGGCCGCTGAGACGGGAAGGGAGGTGATGGCGGTCCCCGGCTCGCCGCTAGACCCGCGTGCTCAAGGCTGTAACCAGCTGATCCGCGACGGCGCGACGCTGATACAGAATGCCGCGGACGTGTTGGAGGCGCTTGGGCCAATCGCCCCCAGGGTCCGCTCCGTCTCCGCGTCGTACGAGCCTGTCGAGCCCGCGCCAATGAACGGTGATGAGGACGCGCTGCAACTCGTCGAGCACCTCCTCGGCCCGTCTCTGGTGCCCGTTGACGAGATCATTCGTCTCTCCGGCGCGAGTTCCGGCGCGGTGCAAATGGCCCTGCTCGAGCTGGATCTCGGCGGACGTCTGGACCGCCACGCCGGTGGCAGGGTTAGCCTCAGGGTTTAAGCTTTACTCCCGCAAGATAGCGGTCGGCCCACGAGACGTCGTCGGGCGTCGGAGCGCGCCGGAACGCCACTTGTGCAACGTGCATATCGGCTGCCCCCGGTATGGCCTTGGCGATGAAGATCTCCGGCAGGCCTGTTGACGGATTCAAGGGACAATCGACCCGCATCTGCGAGGTCTTGCCGCTCGTGCGGCGATAGATCACCTTTGCGCCCGGACAGGCTTGCTGCAGACGATCGAGCATCAGCTGGAGGAAGCCGTTGCTGTCTGTCCGCCGGGCAACGCCGGCGAAGCGCTGAGTCGTGACCATCCGCGTCCATTTTTCGACGGTCTCGCCCTGGGGCACCTGCTCAGCGATAGAATTGCCGTCCCGAGCGACATTGTAACCGACGACAAAACCGGGAAGGGGCGGACGCAGGAGCCCTTCGATGGCAATCGCGACAACCAGCGTCAGCATGCGTGACCCCCCAATCCCTCGAAGGTCGTAGAGCCAGAACGTTTGGTAACGTCAAGCAGCGGCGCTTGACGCGGAGATTCTAGCGACCCCACCTTTACGCGTATGCGTGAGGGGAAATTGTGAAGCTGGTCGTCGTCGAATCGCCCGCGAAGGCGAAAACCATCGAGAAATATCTCGGCAGCGGGCACCGCGTCCTTGCTTCCTTCGGCCACGTGCGCGACCTTCCACCCAAGGATGGATCGGTCGATCCTGACCACGGGTTCGACATGCAGTGGCAGGTGTCACCGGACCGCTCGAAACAGCTGCGCGCCATCGCCGATGAAGCAAAGAAAGCGGATACGCTGATCCTCGCCACCGACCCGGATCGCGAGGGCGAGGCGATCAGTTGGCACGTTCAGGAGGTGCTTCGACAGAAGAAGGCGCTCCCGCCACAGGTGCAGCGCGTCACGTTCAATGCGATCACCAATTCGGCGGTGAGCGAGGCGATGAAAAGGCCCCGCGGCCTCGATGAGGATCTGATCGATGCTTACAAGGCACGGCGCGCCTTGGATTATCTCGTTGGGTTCACGCTCTCGCCGATTCTGTGGCGCAAGCTGCCAGGTGCGAAATCGGCTGGCCGGGTGCAGTCCGTCGCGCTTCGCCTGATCGTCGACCGCGAACGTGAGATCGAAATCTTTAAACCCCAGGAATATTGGTCGGTCAGCGCAACGTTCGAATCCGACGGCCAACAATTCATAGGCCGCCTCGTGCAGCTCGACGGGAACAAGATCGAGCGGCTCACGATCGGCAATCGCGGCGACGCCGACGCGGCCAAGGCCGTTGTCGAAGGGGGCCGGTTCACGGTCTCCTCAGTCGAGACCAAGCCCTTCGCGAAGAACCCGCCGCCGCCCTTCACCACCTCGACGCTGCAACAGGAAGCGTCGCGCAAGCTCGGTTTCGCCGCAAGCCACACGATGAGGGTCGCCCAGGCGCTCTATGAGCAGGGCCTCATCACCTACATGCGAACCGACGGGATCGACATGGCACCCGAAGCGATCAGCGCGGCTCGCCGGGCAATCGCGAACCGCTATGACTCCGGTTACGTTCCGGACAAGCCGCGCCAATATCAAAGCAAGATCAAAAATGCGCAGGAAGCTCACGAGGCGATCCGGCCGACCGATTTCGATCGCCGGAGCGCAGGGTCCGGTGATCACGCGCGTCTGTACGAACTGGTCTACAATCGTGCGTTGGCCAGCCAGATGGCCTCGGCTCGACTCGAGCGTACGACCGTCGAATTGACGGACGGAGCGGGGAGGGCGGTGCTCCGCGCCACGGGACAGGTCGTGCTCTTCCCCGGTTTCATGGCGCTTTACGACGAAGGCCGTGACGATCCGCAGGATGAGGAAGGCGCGCGGATGCCACCGCTTCGCCAGGGCGACGTTCCGGCAAAGACCGGAGTCGATGCCACGCAAAGTTTCACCCAGCCACCGCCGCGCTACTCGGAAGCGAGCCTGGTCAAACGGCTCGAGGAGTTGGGTATCGGGCGTCCGTCGACCTACGCTTCGACGCTTCAGACGCTGAAGGACCGCGAATATGTCCGCGTCGACAAGGGCAGGTTCGTGCCCGAGGAAAGCGGTCGCCTCGTAACCGCATTCCTCGAGCGCTTCTTCGATCGCTACGTCAGCTACGATTATACCGCCGAGCTCGAAGAAGAGCTGGACGACGTTTCCGGCGGCCGCCTCGACTGGCAGAAATTGCTCGACGCCTTCTGGCGTGATTTCCAGCCAAAGGCGGGCGAGGTCATGGATCAAAAGCCTTCGGAGATCACCGAAGCGCTCGATGAGTTCCTCGCACCCTGGCTCTATCCCCCGCGTGCCGATGGCAGTGATCCGCGCATCTGCCCCCAATGCGGCAACGGACGGCTATCGCTCCGTGGCGGGCGTTTTGGCGCCTTCGTCGCCTGCTCCAATTATCCCGACTGCAAATATACGCAGAAGTTCGGACAGGGCGGGGATCAGGCACAGAGCGAAGGGCCGACCGATCTGGGCAACGACATCCTGCTCAAGTCCGGACGTTTCGGACCTTACGTGGAGCGCGGCGACAAACGCGCTTCGGTCCCGAAGGACGTGCCGCTTGAGGATGTGACGACCGAAGTCGCCGAACGGCTGCTATCTCTCCCACGCGAGATCGGACCGCATCCGGAGACGGGAAAGCCGATCATCGCGTCGATTGGAAAATACGGACCCTATCTCTTGCACGACGGCAAATATGCGAAGTTAGGCTCGACCGCCGAAGTCTTCGAAACGGGGATGAACGCCGCCGTCTCAAAGCTAGCGGATGCTGCTTCCGGCGCGGGCCGCAAGGGCTCTGCATCGCGCGAGCCGATCGCCGTTCTCGGCGTTCATCCCGTGAGCGGCAAGGATGTGAAAGTGATGGAGGGCCGCTATGGCCCTTATGTGAGCGACGGAGCAACGCATGCGACGCTTCCCAAGGGAGCGGATCCCAAGGGTGTTACTTTGGAAGAAGCCGTCCGGCTGATTGACCAGAAGACCGCCAAAGGCCCGATGACGAAGCGCGGCGGCAGAGCATCGCGGAAGAAGGCAAAATGATCGAGATCCTGCTCCAGCGCCTGCCCCACGGTGAAGGCCTGCCCGCGCCAAATTATGCGACCGACGGGGCCGCGGGTCTCGACATCGTCGCCGCCGAAGACCTTGTGCTTGCCCCGGGTCAGCGCCACGCGGTGGCGACCGGTTTCTCGATCGCAATCCCGGAGGGCTATGAAGTGCAGGTTCGCCCCCGCTCCGGTCTCGCGCTGAAGCATGGCATCACCTGCCTCAACACACCCGGCACGATCGATCACGACTATCGTGGCGAGGTGAAGGTGATCCTCGCCAATCTCGGTGCCGAGCCGTTCGAGGTCCGGCGCGGCGAACGCGTCGCCCAGCTGGTTCCGGCGCCGGTGCTGAAGGCTGAGTTCCGCGAGGTCGCGGTGCTGAGTGAGACAGGTCGAGGAGCCGGAGGCTTCGGCTCGACCGGCCGGTGAATCTCTCCGACGAGGAGCTGGAGCGGTACGCACGGCATATCGTGCTTCCTCAGGTCGGTGGAGTGGGGCAGCGCAGGCTGAAGGCGGCCAAGGTTGCCCTCGTCGGCGCGGGCGGGATCGGCAGCGCCGTCCTTCCTGCGCTTGCCGGAGCAGGGATCGGACGCCTCACGATCATCGACGATGATGTGGTGGAGATCGCCAATCTCCACCGCCAGCCGCTCTTCCGCGAAGATGATGTGGGCGAGCCGAAGGCCGAGCTTGCGGCGAGGTTCGTCAATAAACTCAACCGCTTCGTAGATGTGGAGCCGGTTAGTGAGCGGATCGGCGCTGGCAATGCGGAGGAGCTGCTGGCGGGGCACGATTTGGTCGTCGACGGAAGCGACAATTTCGCAACTCGGCTCGCGGTCAGCGATTCCTGCGTTTCCCTCGGCATCCCGCTCGTCGCCGCGGCGGCCGTCCAATTCCAGGGGCAGGTCGGCTTGTTCCATTCCCGACCGTGCTACCGCTGCTTCGTTGGCGAGGCCTTCGACACGGACGATTGCGACAATTGCGCCGACCTTGGCGTGCTTGGCGCGCTCACCGGCACTGTCGGCGCTTTCGCTGCGCTTCTGGCGATCGATGCAATCGTCGGAATCGGCGACGACCTCGCCGGCAAGGTTCACTTGTTCGACGGTGAAAAACTCGGCTGGCGAACGATCGCGATCCCCGCCGAACCGCGATGCCGCGCGTGCGGCTCAACCTAGGTGGTCAGCCTTCGAAGCCGAACGTGAAGCTGCCTTGATACCAGCCGTCCGGGTTCTTGCCCGTCGGCCGGTAATCGCCGCCCTGCATCATCTCCAGCAGCGCGCCGCCGACGATTCCTTCGGCTTCAGGGCAATCGAGTTTCGGGATGAGCACATGTCGAAGCGTTCCGTCAGGATCGAATTGGGCTGCGAATGACAATCTAAGGTCGAGCCGGTTTCCAAGGTAGCCGGGCAAGCGGCATTGGCCGCCGCTGGCGATCTCGTGCAGCCGGACCATCATCTTCGTGTTGAGGTGATCGTAGCCCCGCTGGCTCAGCTGCGGCAGCTTGCTCCAGTCTCCGGTTGCCGCTTGTACGGTCACCGGCGGAGCCGAAGCCGCGATCAAAGCCATGAACAAAGGCAGAGCAAAGTAACGCTTCATCTCTCGCCCTCCGATTTAGAGGATTGGGATTTACTCCGAAGCGAACCTTGTGTCGATGTCGCGGGAAGGATTCATCGAAGAGCCTCCGACACTTGGGCGATCAGTCGGCGCGCGACTTCTTCTTTACTCGCTTCGGGCCAGTGCTCGACCCCGTCGCCAGTGATCAGGTGGACGCGGTTACGGAGCCCGCCCATCACGTGGCCGGACACGTCATTGGCGACGATCCAGTCGGCGCGCTTGGCGATCTGCTTGGCGATCGCCTGCTCGATCACGCGCTCCGTTTCGGCGGCAAACCCGATCAGCATTTGCGGGCGCCGCGGACTCGCGCTCAATTCCGCGAGGATGTCGCGGGTGGGGATGAACTTGAGCTTCGGCGGACCTTCGCCCTTCTTGAGTTTCATCGCCGCGGGCTCGACACGCCAATCGGCGACCGCCGCGACCAGGATCGCCACGTCGGCCGGAAGTGCAGCCATGACGGCGTCCGCCATCTGCTCGGCGGTTTCGACGTCGACGCGCTCGACGGCGGGGGGCGTTGCAAGCGCAACCGGTCCGGCGACAAGGGTCACGCGAGCTCCGGCCGCTGCGGCCGCGGCGGCGATTGCGAAACCTTGTCGGCCGGACGAGCGATTGGCGATCACTCGCACCGGGTCGATGGGTTCATGCGTCGGTCCAGCTGTGATGAGCACATGCTTGCCTTGAAGCGTCATTTGGCTCCGAACAGTCCGTTGGCGCCGAGCCATTCCATGATGGCCTCAGGCTCCGGCAGCCGGCCCGGACCGAATTCGCCGCAAGCCATCTCGCCTTCGGAAGGCTCGATCACCTTGATTCCGTCGTCGACCAGCTGTTGGACGTTGCGGCCGGTTGCAGGGTGCAGCCACATGCGCACGTTCATCGCCGGCGCCACGACGACGGGCTTGTCGGTCGCGAGCAAGACCGTGGTGGCGAGGTCGTCCGCCAGCCCCGCGGCCATCTTTGCGAGAAGGTCGGCGGTCGCCGGGCAGACCAGCACGAAATCGGCCGCTCGGGATAGCTGGATATGGCCGATCTCGACCTCGTCCTTGAGCTCCCACAGCGAGCTGTAGACGGGCGCTTCGGCCAGCGTGCCGAGGCTCATCGCCGTTACGAAATGCTCGCCGCCTTTAGTGAGAACCGGCGTCACCTGATGTCCGTCCTTCCGGAGCAGACGCACCAGCTCGAGCGACTTGTACGCCGCGATTCCGCCTCCGACGATGAGCAGCACGTGCGCCATCACTCTAGCCTAGCACAAACATGATGAGCGCGCCGACCGCCGCTCCCACGATGCCGACCAGCGCATAGGGCCACCAATCGCCCCGTTCGATAACGGCGATCTCGCGGAGCGGTGGTGGAGGAGGGGCGCCGCCGCGCGGCGGATAATATTGGTCGAGCCGCTGGATGAGCTCGGGGACTTTCTTCGCCGCGCGCACCAGCTCGACGATGCGGTCGGCATAATATGCCTCTGGGCCCAGTTCCGAACGGATCCATTCCTTCAGGAACGGCTCGGCTGTCTCCCACATGTTGATGTCGGGATCGAGCGCGGTGGCGACTCCCTCATTCATCACCATCGTCTTCTGAAGCAACAGCAGGTGCGGCTGCGTCGGCATGTCGAAATCCCGGGTGATCGAGAACAGGCTCTCGAGCATCCGGCCAACCGAAATATCCTTGACCGGTAATCCGCGGATCGGTTCGCCCGCGGCGCGAAGCGCAGTCGCGAATTCCTCGACGCTATGGTGGGCGGGCACGTATTGCGCCTCGAAGTGAATCTCGGCGACCCGTCGGTAATTGCCGGTGATCAGGCCGTAAAGGATTTCGGCAAGCCAGACCCGGGCGCGGCGATCGATCCGGCCCATGATTCCGAAATCGATCGCGGCGATGCGCCCATCCGGAAGCGCGAAGAGGTTTCCGTGATGCAGATCGGCGTGGAAGAACCCGTCGACGACCGCCTGCCGCAGGAAAGCCCGGACCAGCGTCGCCGCGAGCGCGTGACAGTCCTGCCCCTCGGCGATCAGCGCCTGGCGGTCGTTGAGCTTGATGCCGTCGAGCCACTCGAGCGTGAGCACGCGTCGTGCGGTCCGTCGCCAGTCGATCTGCGGCACATAATAGCCCGGCTCGGCGACCAGATTTTCTCGCAACTCCGAAGCCGATGCGGCCTCGCGTTGCAGATCGAGTTCGCGCGCGGTCCACTGGCGGAAATAAGCAACCACCAGCCGGGGTCGGAGGCGTTGAGCCTCGCCGCCCATTCGCTCGACCTGCGTCGCTGCCCATTCGTACGTGTCGATGGCTTTGGCGAACTCATCCTCGATACCGGGGCGGAGCACCTTGACGGCGACCTTGCGTCCATCGGTCGTCACCGCGCGATGCACCTGGGCGATGGAGGCAGCGCCGATCGGGACTTCGTCGAACTCGGAGAACAAAGCGTCGAGGGCCACTCCAAAGGAAGTTTCGATCGTCCGCTTAATCGCGATGAAAGGAGCCGGCGGAAGGTCGTCCTGCAGCTGAGAGAGATTTTCGGCTGCCTTTTCGCCGACCAGGTCTGGCCGAGTTGAGAGCGCCTGCCCAAGCTTGATTGCCGCCGGTCCGATTTCCTGTAGCGCCAGCGCATATTGAGGAGCTTGCGGAACCTGCGCGCCGAACCTGGCCAATTTCGCCAGGCGGCGCACCGGAGGAGGCGTGAGTGGATCCTCCTCAATGCCCTTGAGCGCGCCATGGCGGGCAAGCGTCCGCCCCCATTTGAGCAGCCGCCAGAGATGGGTGACCGATGTGGTCAAATCTTCCAGCCAGAATGAATGGTGACGAGCCCGCCGAGCATCGGTTCAGCAGCAGCGCGGACGAATCCGGCCTCCGCGATCATTCGCTTGAACGCTTCAGGCCGGGGAAAGCGGCGAATGCTTTCGACCAGATAGCGGTAGCTCTCCTCGTCTTTCGTAACGAACTTGCCGATGCGCGGGATCAGATTGGAGGCATAGGATTCGTAAATCGTCGAAAAGCCGGGCCAGTCGCTGGATGAGAATTCCATGCAGAAAAAGCGCCCGCCGCGCTGGAGGACCCGGTGCGCCTCCCGCAGCGCCGCCGGAATGTCGGTAACGTTCCGGATGCCGAACACGATCGTGTAGGCGTTGAAGCTGGCATTGGAAAAACTCAGCGATTCAGCATTCTCGATGACCCAGCGGAGGCCGGCGAGGCCGGCCCGCTCCGCCCGTTGTTGGCCGACCTCGAGCATGTCCGCATTGATGTCGGCAACCGTCACTCGCGCGCCGCGCCGCGCCATGCGAAAGGCGACGTCGCCAGTGCCGCCGGCCATGTCGAGGATCTCTTCACCCGCGCGGGGTTTCACGCGGGCGACGAATCGGTTCTTCCACAACCGGTGCATGCCGCCCGACATCAGGTCATTCATCACATCGTACCGCCGGGCGACGGAGCTGAAGACCGCGCCGACACGCCGGGTCTTCTCCTCGGGGCTGACCAGCTGGTCGCCGAAATTCACCTTGTCGGTCATGGCGCGTGCGCCTCTAGCGGGCTTGGGACCGCTTCGCCATATCGAGGGCGTGCCCGAGCTTCCAGAAGTCGAAACCACTGTTCGCGGACTGGCCCGGGTCCTGCAGGGGCGGCGAATCACGAGAGTGGAGCCGCGCCGCGCGGACCTGCGCCGGTCGTTTCCGAAGGATCTCGGGCAGCGCCTGACCGGCGCAAAGGTCACCGGGCTGCACCGCCGGGCCAAATACGGGCTGATCGACACCGATCGCGGCGACACGATGATCTTCCATCTCGGCATGTCGGGCAGCTGGCGGATCGACCATGCGAATCTGGAGAAGCATGATCACCTGCTGATCGAGACAGAGGAAGGTAAGCGGCTCGCGCTCAACGATCCGCGACGCTTCGGATCTGTCGACCTCGTCGCGACGAATGATCTGGACGAATGGCCGGCATTCAAAGCCCTCGGGCCGGAACCGTTCGAGCTGAACGCTCGCGACCTCCAAAAGCGCCTGTGCGGAAGGACCGCGGCGATCAAACTTCTGCTCGGCGATCAGCGGATCGTCGCCGGTCTCGGGAATATTTACGTCTGCGAGGCGCTTTACCGTGCCGGGATTCACCCTCGCCGACCGTCTGGTTCGATATCGCTCGAGCGGCTGAAGCGGCTCGTTGATGCTGTTCAAGATGTCCTTGGCGAGGCGATCGAAGCGGGCGGCTCCACGCTCAAGGATTTCATCAGCCCGGAGGGAGAGCTCGGTTATTTTTCGAAGAACTTTTCAGTCTATGACCGCGAAGGGCAACCCTGCTTATGCGGCGGCACCGTCAGACGAATCGTCCAAGGCGGTCGTTCCACTTTCTACTGTCCGCGGTGCCAACACTAGGTTGACCTCGAGCACCTCTCTGAGTAGGGGAACGCCCGCGTCGGCGCGGCCGTTTATGGTCTTGCGCCGTTTTTAATTTGCTCGAACGAGGATTTTCGATGGCGAACACGCCGCAAGCCAAGAAGCGCATCCGCCGTAACGCGAATCGCGAGACCATCAATCACTCGCGCATTAGCCGCATTCGCACCTTCATCAAGCAGGTCGAGTCGGCAATCGCCGCCGGCAAGAAGAAAGAGGCCGCCGAGGCCTTGAAACAGGTCCAGCCAGAGATCGCTCGCGGCGTGGCTCGTGGAGTCATCCACAAGAACACGGCCGCTCGGAGAGTTTCGCGCCTGTCGAAAAGGGTCGCATCACTCGGCTGAAATTTAACGC
>JBKPON010000241.1:0-3743 GCA_046733135.1 Pseudomonadota bacterium
ATATCGCACCGAGCGCAACAACCAGATCGTCTTCGCCATGGATAGCGGACGGCAGATGTGTGAGCCGGTCGCGGGCCTACCGCGCGTCGACCGCTGCGTGTCGGCGATGTTGCTGACCGCCTGGATCGCCCTCAAGCTCGGCGATCGGGTGGCAATCAATGCTTTCGATTCACGACCGCGCCTCTCGAGTGGCCTCGTTTCGGGCGGCCGCGCCTTCGCCGAGCTCGAACGCATCGCCGCGGAGATTGATTATAACGGGGAAGAGACCAATTATACGTTTGCGCTGACGACGCTTTCCGCCAAGCTCACGCGCCGCTCGATGATCATCCTGTTCACCGAGTTCACCGATTCAATCTCTGCCGACTTCCTGTCGCGCGCACTTCGCCGGCTGGTCCAAACGCATCTGCTGCTGGTTGTTGTGCTTCGCGACGAGGAGCTGGAATCGATCGTGAATCGCGAACCGGGAAAACCCGACGACGTGACTCGAGCGATCACCGCAGCGGCGCTGCTCAAGGAGAGGCGGGTGGTCATCACTGGCCTACAGCATCTTGGCGTGCACGTGATCGAGAGCGAGCACGACCGTGTCGGAGAGCGGCTCGTCCAGGGATATCTCGACCTCAAGCGCAGGAATCTCCTGTGAACGCGCCGGTGGTTGGCCCACCGCTGGTCAATGCGACGCGCTTTCGACAGGCGCATGCCGCGGAGTGGGAGCGTCTGGACGATCTCGTCAAGCGCATGGAGAAACGCTCGATCCGGGCGATGAGCGATGACGACTTGCTCGATCTACCGGCACTCTATCGTACGACTCTTTCCTCGCTGTCTGTCGCGCGCGACACTTCGCTCGACCGCTCGCTGATCATCTATCTCGAGCAATTGTGCACACGCGCTTATTTTCAGATCTATGGAGTGCAGACACCGCCGCATCGGCAAATCGCGCGCTTCTTCGCCAGCGCCTGGCCGCAGGCGGTTCGCGCACTCTGGCGCGAAACCCTCTTCTGCGCCGCGCTTACGGTCGGTGGCGCCCTGGTCGCTTATTTCCTGATCCGCGGCGATCCCAGCTGGTTCTACAGCATGATACCCGAAGGTCTTGCTGGCGGCCGCGATCCGTCGGCGTCGGCCGATTACCTGCGCTCGACGCTGTACGACAAGAGCGGAGAACATGACGCCTGGCTCGCGGTGTTTGCGACCTTCTTGTTTACGCACAACAGCCAAATCGCGATCTTTTCCTTCGCGCTCGGTTTCGCCTTTGCGGTGCCGACGCTGTTGCTCATCATCTACAACGGACTGATGCTCGGCGCCCTCCTTGCCGTATTCGCGGCGAAGGGTCTGCTGCTCAATGTCGCTGCCTGGCTGATGATTCACGGCACCACCGAGATATTCGCGATCTGCATTTCGGGCGCAGCCGGAATTCGCATCGGCATGGCGATCGCCTTTCCGGGCCGTCTGTCGCGCATGGACGCGGCCGTTCGCGCCGGCCGAACGGCGGCAATCGCCATGGCCGGAACAATAATCATGCTCGCTGTGGCGGGACTTCTCGAGGGCGTCGGGCGGCAGATCATCTTGAACGACGGTCTGCGCGCGCTGATCGGAAGCGCCGTCCTCGCCGGATGGCTGATCTATTTCTACGTCTGGCGTTCGACGAAAGCCGAATATGGCAACTAAGGCGCTTCGTCTGCGCAGCCTGAAACGCGGCTTCATCACTCCCGAAGGCGTCGACCTTCAACTCGAACTCGGCTCTGCGGGAAGCCGGGCCGGGGCGTTCCTCATCGACTGGCTCCTGATGAATTTGATCCTGGTCGTGGTGACGTTTGCTTTCATCTTCATGGCCGTGCCGGGAACTGGTCAATTCCTGATGATCCTGTGGCTGATCGGCTTCTTCGTGCTGCGCAATGGCTGGTTCTCGCTATTTGAAATGGGCAGTCGCGGAGCGACGCCGGGCAAGCGCTTGATCGGCCTGCGGGTGGTAGCACGCGACGGCGCGCGCCTCACCGGCGCTGCGGTGATCGCGCGCAATGCAATGCGCGAAATAGAGATCTTCCTGCCTTTGTCCTTCCTTGCGCAGCAGACCGTCGAAGGAACCGCCGATACGTTCCTCGTCCTGTTCGCACTCATTTGGAGCGGAATTTTCTTATTTTTTCCCCTGTTCAACCGTGACCGGCTGCGCGTCGGGGACTTGGTTGCGGGAACGTGGGTCGTTCGGGCTGGCAAGGCCGCGCTGTCCGAGGATCTGGTCGGCACGGCGCACCGTGCGCGCCGGACATTTCCGGAGTCCGCACTGAGCCTCTATGGAATCTACGAGCTGCAGACCCTCGAGGAGGTGCTTCGCAACGAGGAACCGGATGCCATCGTCACCGTCGCGCGCACGATTCGTGAGAAAGCGGGCCTCCCCGATGACGGCGACGATTACGGGTTCCTCTCCGATTATTATGCAGCGCTATGTGCCCGCCTGGAAGCCGGCTTGCTGGTCGGCCGGCGGCGCGAGAGCAAGTTCAGCGAGTGATTTTGGCGCCCATCATTTCTTCGCCCGCAGTCTATTCTCGACGACCGCGGCCTTCACGAGGGCCTTGAACGCCTCCGGATCGAAATTTTCGCCCTCGCGAATGTCGATGGCACGCCGAGTTCCGCCATCTAGACTGGAATTGAAGAGTTTTTCAGGGTCAGCGAGCGCCGCCCCGCGGGCGAAGGTCAGCTTCACCTTATCCTTATACGTCTCGCCGGTGCAGATGATCCCCGCATGAGACCAGGTCGGAACGCCCATGGGGTTGGCCGCCTTCACCCATTTGACTTCCTCAATCACGTCCGGGTCCGCCTCTCGGATCAGGCGGCGAACCCGGGTGAGAGCTGCGCCGCGCCAGTCGCCGAGGGATTGGATTTTCGCATCGATCTGCCGCGATGCGTCCGTATCAATTGTCGCCATATCTTTCCTCCTGCGTGGCGTTTCGCTGAAGTGTCTCGCCCACATCTCACCGGCCCTCGATCATCTTCCAGCCGTTGCCGGAAGGATCGCGGAAGCTCGCGTCGATACTGCCGTAACGATCGACCGGCTCCTGGGTGAATTCGACGCCGCGTTTGTGCAGCCGAGCATAGGCCGCGCGGCAGTCGTCGACGACGAACACCAGCGGCGGCATCGCCCCCTTTGCGACGATTTCGTCGAGTATCTGAGCGGTCGCGTCATCGACGGTCGGCGGCTGCGGCTTGAACAGGCCGAGCTGGAGAGACGGCTGGTCAGGGTGCTGCACCGTCAACCAGCGATAGTCGCCGTTGCGCGCATCCGTATGGACCACGAACCCGAGCTTTTCATAAAATTGCAGGGCCTCGTCCTGATCGCGGACATAGAGCCCAACCACTCCGACACCTTCGCTCATGGGACCTCCGTTTCGTTGAACGCGGTCCCATTATCGTCCGCTTCCCGCCGCCGCTTCTCCGAAACTGCGATTCTGAGGTCCGGGCGGTGGGCCGCTCTGACGAAGCAATGCGGAACCTGATCGAGCTGGTGTCGAGCGGCCTTCTCGCGCGCCCGGAGTTCGCTCGGACTCTCGCCGGTGATGTCGCGGAAAATACGTCCGAACGTGCCGAGGCTGTTCCAGCCCGTCTGAAAGGCGATGTTGGTGACCGGCAGATCCGTGTCACGCAACAGCGCCTTGGCCCGCTCGATCCGGCGGGCGAGCAGGTAGCGATGTGGGGGAACGCCGAACGCGTCTTTGAAGGATCGCGCGAAATGGGCCTGGGACACGCCGCTCACC
>JBKPON010000242.1:0-4041 GCA_046733135.1 Pseudomonadota bacterium
TCTCTGGGAGCCGTTCCTGCACAAATATACAAACTGGTGTGTTTGCGTATGAGGACATTAGGGCCTTCCATCAAAGTTTACTTTGATGAGTACCCTCGGAACGGCATAAATTTGACCGACCAACCCGAACCCAGAGGCTTCGGGAGACCGGGCCGCCGCCCACATGTCCCTTCATCTAAAACCGACAATGTCAAAGAGCCGACGCGCATCCTCCCCCGGTTCGATTGTTCCGGGCATCGGTTATACCGACTAAGAAGAGGCACGAAACGAACGCGAGACCCCGTTAAGAGGCCGCGTCCGCTTGCTGGAGGGCCATATATGTGTGGCTCCCCCACGCGTCAACCGGGTTTTTGCAATATTGTTGCAGTCCGCCATCGGCGCCGCTCGGGACACCGTTCCCGGGGCCCTCGCTTGAACTGAAAATAGGACTGGTCCTGGCCGCTTCAAGAGTTCGGAGTGCATCAACGTCACGCGCCTTGAATATAGGTGCGCATCGCCTCGGCTTCAGCCTCGATCCGCTCCATTCGATGTTTCACCAGGTCGCCGATCGAGACGAGGCCTTTGAGTTCCCCGTTCTCCACGACCGGCAAATGACGGATTCGCCGCTGGGTGATGAGGGCCAGTGCGTTCAAGATCGGCGTAGACGAATCGACCGTTATCGCCGGCGAGGTCATCGCACGACGCACCGGCCAATCGAGGGCCTCGGGACCGTGGTCGCGCAAACAATAGATGACGTCACGTTCGGACATGATGCCGGCAATTCGGCCGTTCTCGATCACGGGCAAGGCGCCGATTCGTCTTTCGCCAAGTTTACGTACCGCGTCGAACAGGCTCGCGTCCGCAGCGATCGTCTCGACTGCACTGCCTTTACTCCGAAGCACTGCTGCGATGGTCATACCCGCCTCCATGCTCGAAGCCTCAACGGCTACGCTCCTCCCTTGATCCTCCCGAAGCGCGCCGTCAAAGGGCAAACGTGCCCAGGCCCGATCCGACCCCCAGCCCGCGCTATTCGCTGATGCGCCGATTCTGGCGGATCTTTCGTCTGCTGGCATTATTTTCGATCATTATCGCGGCAATCTCGGTGGTCTTGGTCGCGCGCGGCGATCCCGCCGTTCACGTTCATATGCTCATCGCGACCGCGCTTGGCATCGGGCTCACCGTTCTGCTGGGGAGTGCGCTGATGGCGCTCGCTTTCCTGAGCTCATCGAGCGGCCACGACGATGCTGCCACCCCTCATGTCCACGAGGAGAATGACCAGGCATGACGAAAACTGATCGGGTGCCGGTCCTGCGGGTGATGCCCGGACCGGCCGACATCAACGCGAACGGTCATATCTTCGGCGGTTGGGTGCTGAGCCAGATGGACATCGCGGCGGGCATCGTCGCGTCGCGCCGTGCGAAGGGACCGGTCGCGACGGTGGCTATCGAGGCGATGAAATTCCTTGCGCCCATCCACCTGCGCGACCTCATCTCGGTCTATGCCGAGGTTGAGCGCGTGGGGCGCACATCGATGGGTGTTCGCATTGAAGTCATCGCGCACCGTGACCTCGGCACGACCGAGGTCAAGGTGACGGAGGGTCTATTTACGTTCGTCGCGTTGGACGCGAACCATCGCCCGCGCTCAATCGATGCCGAGGCTTAGGCCGCGGGCGCGATCTCGTCGTCACCTTCGGCGGTCCGGGGGGTGCGTGAGCGGCGGCGAGGCCGACGCGGCTCTTCCTCAGCCACTTCGACTGCTTCCTCCTCGTCGCGGCCGATGGCCGGCGGCAGCACATCGAACGGGATTGTCTCACCACCGTTCATCGCCTGTGGCTCAGCTTCCTCGCGCGTGGGCCGTTCATCGCCGTCGCCTCGATGCGGCCGATTGCGGCGGGTAAAACGCTCGCTCCGATCCTGGCGATCCTCGCGTTCCTCGTTGGAAGCTTCGGAAGCTTCGACCAGCTCCTCATCACCCTCATCCTCTTCGAGGTCCTCGCCACGCTGTCGACGCTGATCCTCGAAGCGGGCCCGGTTCTCGCTGAGCACACGGAAATAATGATCGGCATACTGGAGATAATATTCTGTCTGGACCCGATCGCCCGCGAGCTGAGCGTCGCGCGCCATGTTTTTGTATTTTTCGAGCAACTGAGCCGCATTCCCTCGCTGGCGGTTGTCCTGCCGGTTCCCCGGCTGTCCGCCGAGGTTCTGACCCCTCTGCCCACCGCGCCCGCGGCGGCGGCCACCCTGACGATTATTGATCAAAATGCTACTTCCTTTAGCATTAGTCGCTAGTCCCCTTGGCCTCAGGCAAGCAGGGCTGCTCCCCAAATCCCTTAGGGTGCGGCTCCTGACCCTCTCGTTCCGGTCTGCGCATCAAAGCGCCAATTGAACGGCCGATTGCGTCGGGGGTTGGAACGGGATGCGCTCTCATGCTTTCGTGGTGGAGCGGGCCCGGCCCAAGACCCTGATGTAGTGCGCCCGGCGCCCAATGCCAAGCAATTTTCTCTCAAGCCCAGGTCAGCAGTACCGCGCGGGGATGCCCGGTGAGATCGTCGGCCACCGTCGCCCGCAGTCCATCGCGTGCGAGCAATTTCGTTACGGCTTCGGATTGATCGACGCCAATTTCGACCGCGGCAAGTCCGCCCTGATTGAGCAGGCGGGGAAGCTGCGGTGCCAGGGCAGGGTAAGAGTCGAGCCCCTCCTTGCCGGCAAACAGGGCTTCATCTGGTTCGAACTCGCGGACACCCGCGCCCACTGCCGCACCTTCGGGGACGTAGGGCGGATTGCAGAGAATGAGATCGAATGTCTCGACCAGCCCGTCCGCCCAATTGCCCTGCACAAGCTTGAGCCGATCCTCGAAGCCGAGCCGGCGGGCATTGGCCGCCGCATAAGAGAGGGCGCCGCGGGACACGTCGATCCCGAGGCCCGTGGCTCCACCCCAGACGTCGAGAGCGGCCAACAGCAGTGTCCCGGGGCCTGCCCCGAGGTCGAGAATTCGTTTCGGGCCGGCCGTCCCTTCAAAATGCTCGATGGCCGAAGCGATCAGCACCTCCGAGTCCGGTCGGGGGACGAGCACGCCAGGCCCGACGTGCAACTCGATGTTCCAGAAGGCTCGTCGGCCGGTGATGTAGGCGACCGGTTCCCCCTTTTTTCTCCGCTCGAGCATCTCCCAGAACCGCTTCGGCACCTGGCGGTCGGGCGGCGAAAGAATCAGCTTGTCCCGATCGATATGCAAGGCCTCGGCCATCAATAGTTCGGAATCGAGGCGCGCCGTGTCGCTGCTCTTCTCTAACTGGCGCGCTGCATCGGCGAGCGCGCGGTCAATAGCTTTCACGACTCCTCCAGGCCTGCGAGGCGCTCCGCTTCATCCTCCGCGGCCAGCGCATCAATAATCTCGGTTAGGCCTGGGCCCTCGAGAACGCCGTCCAGTTTGTGAAGCGTGAGATTGATGCGATGATCGGTGACGCGCCCCTGCGGGAAGTTGTAGGTCCGGATGCGCTCGGACCGATCGCCGGAACCGACCATCGACTTCCTCGCGCCGGCACGCTCACTGGCCAGCCGCTCTCGCTCCAATTCGAACAGCCGAGTGCGCAAGACCTTCAACGCTTTGGCCTTGTTCTTGTGCTGCGACTTCTCATCCTGCTGGATCACGACCAGGCCGGTCGGCAAATGGGTCACCCGCACGGCACTGTCCGTGGTGTTCACCGATTGACCACCCGGGCCGGATGACCGGTAAACGTCAATTCGCAAGTCTCGGTCATCGATCTGCACGTCGACATCTTCCGCTTCCGGGAGGACCGCCACCGTCGCCGCCGACGTATGGATTCGCCCGCCGCTTTCGGTGACGGGCACGCGCTGTACGCGGTGGACTCCACTTTCGAACTTGAGCTTGGCGAACACGCCGGCCCCGCTAATCGAGGCGATCACCTCCTTGTAGCCACCGAGTTCCGACGGACTGGCGGAGATCAGCTCGAAGCGCCAGCCCTGCGTTTCCGCGAAGCGCTGGTACATTCGGAGCAGGTCCCCGGCGAACAACGCGGCCTCATCGCCGCCCGTACCGGCG
>JBKPON010000243.1:0-23755 GCA_046733135.1 Pseudomonadota bacterium
GCTCACACCAGTACAGTTGCCAACCTCCGGATACGTGGCACAGGTATGGTCATCGACATCGGGACCGCCGCACTCACCCGACACGGGTACCCAACCGTGGCTCAGTATGATCTTTCTGGCTCTGAGGTACTCCATGTCCTCAAGCTTGATCGGCTTCTTCGCAAGCACAGGCTGAGGCAGCATCAGGAACGCTGAAGCTACGGCAAAGATGATTGGCTTCATCGGGCCTATTGCTGCCCCAACATCATAATGTCCGCAACGGGTCGAAGGCTTCCGTCTGGCTAAAGTACGCAATGGGTGGCCTCGCCTTTTAATCAGTAGGTCGCAGGTTCGAATCCTGCTGGGCTCACCAATTGGCCCGTTGCCTACGCCTGTCGGTGAAGATGCGATTGCGCTGCAATCTCATCCGCCAGAAACTGAACAGCGATCTCCAGTGCCTCCGGTCCGGCCGAGGCGTAGCTTAACACGAACCCGGACCGGCGCTGCGGGCCGAGAAAGTAGCGCTCCAGGGAATGAATCATGATTCCGCGCTCGGCGAGCCGTACGCTGACGGCTTCACAGTCGACATCGTGTGTCGTCAGCGCCGCGATATGCATGCCATAGTATGAAGGTATGACTTCTAGTTTACCTGCGAGATGTTTCTTCAATAGGCCGAACAGGTACTTCCGTCGGTCTCCGTAGGTGCGGCGGACGCGGCGAACATGCCGTGCGAGATGACCGTCGAGGATGAAGCTCGCCACGGCGAGCTGAAGTGGAACGGAGCAATGCCAGTCTACGCAGTTCTTTGCGAGCACTAGAGAGGGCACCGCCCACGTCGGCGCTACGATGAAGCCGAGCCGGATCGAAGGAAACATGCATTTGGAAAACGACCCCACGTAGTACACGCGATCGGCCGAATCTCCAGTCCGAAGGGCGTCGAGCGGGCTGCCATCGTAGCGGAACTCGCCGTCATAATCGTCTTCGACAATCACTGCTCCATTCCGGCGCGCAAATTGAATCAGGGATCGCCGACGCTCCCCCGACATCGACATTCCAAGCGGAAATTGGTGCGACGGACAGACGCAGATGATGTCCGCGTCGGCTGGAATCTCATCAACGACGATACCTTCAGCATCGACTCTCACCGGAACAATGCGAGCACCGGCCGCCGCGAACGGCACTCGTAGGGGAGGATATCCCGGATCCTCGACGGCAACGACGGTCTCGCCCGCTTTCACCAAGGTGCGAGCGATGAGGTCGAAAGCCTGCTGCGCGCCCGAGGTCACCAACACGTCATCCGCGCCGCACGCTACCGCTCGAGTAAGCCCGATATGCTCTGATATCGCTCCACGGAGTTGGTAGTTTCCTTGGTTTCCCTGCGGGCTCCGGGAAGATGGCGGACTCGTCTCCAGCCGTCGAAGCTGTCGGGCCATCACCTGGCGGAAAACAGAGTGCGGGAAGATGCTCGGATCGATTAGCGCCGGCCGCAGGTCGGCCACGGTCTTCTCCGGCTTGGGCTCGCGCGCCTCCCGCCAGAACCCCATCCACGAGGCCGCTTCCGAGCTGCTCCAGAAATCCAGCGTCGGCAGACGGTCGCGTGCGTCGATGCGCAATTTCGGACGTTCCGCTGTGTTGGGCAGTGTCTCTACGACATATGTGCCCGCGCCATGCCTCGAACGGATGAGCCCGTCGTGCGCTAGCCGTTCGTAGGCGTCCTGTGCGGTGTTGCGCGAGACGCTGAAAGCGCGCGTTGCGGCGCGTGTCGAGGGCAGTTTCAAGCCGGGCCTAAGTCGACCATCCAGAATCGCCGATTTCAGCTGTCGATAGAGGTTGCTCGTGACCTCGCGCGAACCCCTTGGCGCTGTCGTCACATTGAGCTCGAATAGGAAATCCATCGTCTCAAAGAGCCACTTTACGGAGCCAAGCCAAGACTTTTCTTGAAATTGGCCCTGCCTCGCGGCTGCGGGCGGCAACATAATCCACCAGAACTTGCCACCTCGCACAGGAAAGCAAATGCGCCCGCTCAATCTGCTCATCGTCGCCATCATTGCGACAGTCAGTTTGTTCCCGTTACAGGCCTCGACCGTCCGCGACGGCTCCCACGACATGGATTTCTCCCTTGGCTCGTGGCGCACCGAGGTCAGCATCATCAAGGACCCGTTCAATAAGCCGAACGAAGTGACTCACATGACCGGCACGAAGGTTGCGCGTCCGATATGGAGCGGAAAGGCGGTGCTCGAAGAAATCGAAGCATCAGGCCCGAGCGGGCATTGGCAGGGCGCAAACCTGTTCCTTTACGATCCAGTCGCGGGTCAGTGGAGCCAGAACTATGCCGACAGCTCGGCCGGCCGAATGGAGGGGCCGCCGAGCATCGGTGGCTACCGGGACGGCGCTTTGGAATTTTACTCGCAGGAATTCGTCGACGGCCGCGCGATGTTGATCAGGGGCACGTGGAAGATCCTCTCGCCGAATTTGCATACCTACGAAATCCAAAGGTCGGTCGACGGCGGACGATCCTGGCACACGTCTTTCATCGCTCGCGTGACTCGGGCCCAATGAATCTCCCGCGGACCTGGATTGTGCTGGGAGCGGTTGCCTCTGCGGCGTTCAGCCCCCCGGCGACGGTACCCGCCGTTGCCGCTGCCAACGAAGCTCGCTCGCAACACGATTTCGATTGGGAGTTCGGAACTTGGACGACCAAGGTTCGTGTACGCCGCAACCCCTTGTCAGGAGAGCCGCCCGATTGGGCGCAGTACGCTGGCACCTCGATCGTCCGCTCCCTCCTCGGCGGCCGTGCAAATTTCGTCGAGCTTTCAGTCGAGGGTCCGAAAGGGAAGATCGAAGGCGGATCGCTGCGGCTTTACAATCCGCAGGGAGGCCAGTGGAGCCTCAATTATGCCAACCTGCGCGACGGACGCCTGACTGCTCCCGTCTATGGCGCCTTCGATACCAGCGGACGCGGCACGTTTTACGGTCAGGATGTCGTCAATGGCCGGGCCATCCTGGTGCGCTTCGTCATCACCCGGCCCTCGAAGTCCGAAGCGAATTTCGAGCAGGCCTATTCGGCCGATGGCGGTGCGACTTGGGAAGACAATTGGATAGCGGTCGACGTGCGGCAATGAAGCTGCTCTTGGGCCTCACCGCGCTTGCTCTGTCGCCGCAAGCCGTTGCGGCAGAGACGCTTCCTTCGGATCTTGCGCGGGCCCTCGACCAATATAATCACGCGACCGTCCAAAATGACGTGGCGACCCTCTCCACTCTCATGACGGACGACTATGTGCTCGTGAATTCCGACGCGAGCGTACAAGACAAAGCGTCCTATCTCGCCGATTTCCGAATAGCCGGGTTTCGGATCGAGCCATATGCGATCGAGCAACCGATCTACAGGATTCAAGGGTCCGCCGCGTTGACCGCCTGGATGATGAGGCTCGCTTGGACCCAAGACGGAAAGCACCAGAGCCGCAAACTCCGGATCGCGCACTGGTGGGTGATGCATGGCAGTCGCTGGCGAATCAGCTACACACAGCTAACCCGCGTTCCGGACTAGAGTCTGCTATCCGCCCATTGCCGACATCGGGATCGGCTGCGAAGCTGCGACTGTAGGCGCGAATGGTCTACGAGCTAAGGCAAGAAATGAGGCGTCGACTTCCAATTTGGCTTCTCGGCCTGACGAACCTCCCGGTCGGACTCATCTTCGGACTGGGGTTGATGGTCGTGCCCGAGGTGCTGGCGGCGCGGCGTGTGCCCGAAACCACGATCGCCGACATCACCACACTGGCCTTGATCGGAAACCTCGTCTTCTTTCTGATTGCGCCGATCCTCGACGTCCATTTCAGCCGGCGAACTTATGCGATCGCCATGTCGAGCGCCGCCACCATCCTCACGTTCGTCGCGGTGCTCAGCTTCGCGAACTCAGGACTGCTCGGAATTTGCCTGTTCCTTGGTATGCTCGCGGCCAACCTCAATACCTCTGCTCTCGGCGGATGGTTTGGGTCGGTTCTCCCCGAAGAGCAGGATGCGTCGCTTGGCGCCTGGTTCGCCGTGGCAAGTTTCGGCGGCTTCGGCCTGGCGTCGATGATTGGGATAGAACTGATCCATCATGCGCCGCTGCTGCTCGCGGCGACGGTTCTGGCTGCAATGAACTTTTTTCCGCTGGCGATCATCTTGTCGACCAACGGCCCGGCGGACGAACGCTCTCGGCTAACCGAGAGCTTCGGCCGCTTTGGCAGGGAGCTGGTTGAGCTCGTCCGCCGCAGCGAAGTCCGATGGCTGTGCCTTTTGCTTGTGCTGCCCTGCACGTCGTTCGCGCTGACCAACACCCTGGGCGGCCTGGGCGGCGATTACCGGGCGTCGGAAAGGCTGATCGCGATGATTGGCGGTGTCGGCGTTACGACTGCCGGCATCCTCGGCAGTCTTAGTGTGCCCATCCTTGGCCGCCGTGCAAGCCTGCTTACAATTTACCTCGGCATTGGCATTGTCGGCGGGTTGTCGACGCTTTCTCTACTCGTGCTGCCGCACACACCAGCAATCTATACGGTTGGCTTCGTGGCCCAGAATGTCTGGCAGTCGGCCGGCCTTGCCGCTGGCACTGCGCTGATCCTGTCGAGCATCGGCAAAAACAACGCCCTCGCTTCGACCCAGTTCGCCATTCTCAATGCCGCGCTCGCAACGCCACTCATCTACATGCAATGGATCGACGGGCACGCTTATGGTTCGTGGGGGCTGACCGCTCTCTACCTTACGGACGGAGGCCTGGATCTGGCGTCGTGCTTGCTAATGATTGGACTGCTGCTGTTCTGGTCCAAACTGTCGAGAAGCACTTCGCTGCGTTCGCCTCCCCTCGCGGGAACGCTTCGCCGCCCGATCTAACTGACCTCGAGCCACGCCGGCTTTGCTGGAAGAGCGTGCTTCTCCAAAGCTTTGGCCTCAGCTACGCTTTTGGCGACGAGGCGGCGGAGACTAGCCGATGAACGACAGGTGGCAGGACCGGCTGGTTCAAATGGAACACTGGTACACGGAGCTCCTCAGCCAGGGGATCGACGACGCAGAGCGTCAGCTCATGTGGGATTACCAGCCTTATGCAGAGCGTCTGTCGCTATTTCGTGGTCGCGTAATCGATGTGGGTGGGGGCGCCGGCCTCGCACGCCATTTCCTGCGTTCCGACGTCGATTACTGGGTGGTGGACCCAAGCGACAGTTGGCAAAAAGCTGAGTGGCAGAAGTTTGGCCGTAGATTCCGTGAAGGCCCCGTCCACTTCGTTCCTGGCGTTGGCGAGGATCTGCCTTTCGGAGACGCGGAATTTGACGGAGCGCTCGCTCTCTGGAGCTTCAATCACGCACGCGACCCCAGCAAATGCTTGTGCGAGATACATCGCGTACTGAAGCCGGGTGGGAGGGCGCTCGTCATCCTCGAGGACATGGAGCCGACCTTGTGGGACACCTTCCGTCTGTGGCTTCAGGAGCTTCGGACACGCCGTGGACGCAGGCCGGACTTTCCGATTGGATGGCACCAAGAAGAAATTCAAACGGCGAGGCAGACCCTCCGCCATCGCCTCGCGAGACGGCCGTGGCCGCTTCAGCCAGATCACGTTCGCATCCAAGAGACGCGACTCAAGGACGTCCTGCGCGGCCGCTTCCAGCTACTCGACCGTAACTGGGCTGGTGGATTCCTCGCCTACGAAATGACTGCATTGGATGGAACGCGGACATCCACATGATAAGCTTGGCTCCCGGTGGGGAGCGCAGCGCGCCGGTCTCGGCACCCTAGTCGTGCTGGAACTGATCGGACTATTCCGCTGAGCGTTAGAGATCGTGTCCAATTGGCGTCGACTCAGGATTCGGATGGAAAGCGGACGCTCGCAGATCAGCCAACGAGCAACGGCCAAAGCACCATCGCCAGACCGACCATGCTGATGACGAAGACGATCGTGCGGATGACCGGAACGCCTGCTGCGTAGAGCGGCAAATAGGCGATGCGTGCTCCTAGCCAGATCCAGCCACCGAGCGCTGTAGTCGCACTCGTTCGGTTCGCGAGCACCACGCCCAACAAGGCGACGATCGCAATTGGGAAGGTTTCCTCGAAGTTTGCCTGGGCACGAATTGTTCGGCCGGCAAGAGGAGTGGGCGGCGGCAGTACCTCGTCACGTGCACCCACGTTCCACTTGCGGCCGTATTGCGCGGTCTTGAATCGCGTGGCGGTGAAGATGTGGACAACGAGTAGCAGCGCACCGAGTGCAAGAATTTTGAGTTCGACGGCCATTCTCTTCTCGTTCTCGATTGTGAGACCACGGGCTACGGGAGCGTAACAGAAGAGCTGACGCATTTCATTCCTGCATGACCGCTAGGCAAGGGCACGGGTCGCACAACCGGAACGGGCCATGCGCTCCCCGTTAACCCTTAGTCAGGCTTTGGACCGGTAATTTGTGGCTGGGGGAGGAAGGCCTATGCAAAGCTTTCGCCACTCGCGCAGGAAGACTCTTTTCGAGATTTTGTGCGCATTTGCTGTGTCGGCGTCCTGCGTGGGCGCCTGGATTCAGACGGGCGCTTGGGCGCTGCTGTCAGTCTCGTTCGTCGCTGCGCTCTATGGCCTCGTGCATGCGTTTGATCTGAAGACGGTGAGGTCCGCCACGACGGTTGATTCGCAGGGCGCTGCACTGGCGGTCGGCAGCCAAGATGACTTGTTATCCGACGAGGACGCGAGGTTTTCGGTCATGGCGACTGACCGTCAGTCGATGGCCGAAACTAGCATCGAGGAACCGGATCCCGTCGAGCCCTCGAAGAGCGCTCCGCCAACCCAAGTATCCCGAGCAAAAACGCGCGGCAAAGGTCGTGGTCGTCGTGCAAAAGGAGCGAAGGAGACGAAAACCGCCGAGCTTGCGCCTCAGGATGAAAATGAGGTCGACGGGCATACGGCGGTTGCGGAAAACGCGCAGTTGCCTCTCGTGCCACTGTTTGAGCCCCAACCGTATATGCGGCAGCAGCGCGCGGTGTTTGGCCGCAAAGATAATTTCGCTTGATTATGCGGTCTATCAAGCGCTTGACCGCGAGCTTACCCAATGGCGGAAACGCGCGGACCCCTTTTCCAGAGTGAGATGACGCGCCATTTGAGTGCGTGGATCAGGCGATAGCTCGAGGCGAAAAACCGATTCACCGGCGTTTCGGCTGGCTGGCGCAGAGCGGCCGCTCAGACAGACATCTGGCGGTACATAGGCAAGCGACGCGGCAGGTATTTGCAGATTGGGTAGATGCCGCGCCAGAAGTGGCTATTCCCGGCTCTTCCTCCAAGCGGCAAGAGCCTTAGACCGGGTGATCAAGGCGGAAACCTCCCGCGCGTCCAGCTCGCTGTCGAAGCTAAGACCCACGACCTCGGCGCTTTGCCACCTAACGACCGCTGAGCGGTTGAGCGTTCCACAATCCAATATGACTGCCGTTCCGGTCTGCAGACTTACCGGAGTATCCAACTTCGCACCGCCGGGAGACAGGTCGAGCACCTGAACAGCATGACGCTCTCCGTTGGCTTGAAGAAACGCCGGTAACGCCACCTCGACCCGGGGGTAGACGCGGCGGTCGGAATAAGGACCGTCGTCCTGAGATGTTGGAATCGAACTTGCCATCATATTTCGCCAGTGGCGATGGCGTAACACCAGGGTGCTGCTAGGAAGTAAACGCCAAGGGCTCGCAATGGGCGGATCGGTCCCGCTGGTGGCGATAATCGATTCGACCATTATTTTTCAAACGGTACGTGCTCCGGCGTCATGATCCGTGCGATGTCGCGGAATATTGCGTTCGCAACGCCCGGCGAAGGCTTGTCGGCCTGTAGCGGCACCCAGGCGACCACGGTGATGTCCCGCTCCGGAAAGTAGTAATTCGCCGTATTGTATCCAGGCAGTCCGCCCGTGTAGCCGTACCATCCGGCGCTGCAGCCAATCCCGAGCCCGAATCCCAGATTTCCGTCGCCCGTCGGAACACAGGTCATTCTAGCCCGCTGCGTCTCCGGGCCGTTCGTCTTGCCGGTGATGTAGAGCTTAACCCATCGCGTCATGTCGTGCATGTCGGAGATCATCTCGCCAGCCGCGCCCATCATCGACACAGGGATCGTGCCGCTGACGTCCTCCCACTCACGCTTGGCGTTCAGCCCGTAGCCGTGCGCCCACGGATCGGGCATCGCCTGACTGTCGGGATAGCTTGTGTTGGTCAGAGAGAAGGGCACCAGGAGGCGGTTGCGAATTTCGCTGCCAACGCTGTTCCCGGTAACCTTTTCGATGATCAGGCCGAGCAGCAAGTAGTTGGTGTTGCTGTAATGGTAGCCCGTACCGGGCGCGAAATAGGGCGGCTGCTTCACCGCCCAGCCGATGACGGTGAGCGGATTGAATTTCATGTCCGGCGTGAGTTGCAGGGCATTGGCCTCGGGAGTGTCATAGGCCTCGAAGAGGCCGCTCCGCATCTGGCACATCTGGCGTACGGTGATGTGTTCGGCATTCGGTACGCTCACTCCGAGTGAAAACTTGCTGAGCGGATCGTCGAGGCTGAGCTTTCCCTCATCCACCAACTGCAGCAGGACACTGATGACGAAGGTCTTGGTGTTGCTACCGATCCGGAAGTGATCCTCCGGTGTTAGCGCGCGATGGGTGGCCAGATCGGCCTCACCGAACGCTCGTACGTAGCTCTTCCCCGAACCATCCCAGACGCCGACCAACACGGCAGGAACCGGCGTCTCGCCTCCGTAGACCTTCCGCTCTTTCGTTACCGCGGCGTCGATCTCAGCTTGCACGCGTGGATCACTGGCGGAAGGTTGTACCTTTGCTGGAGATGCGCAGGTACAAAGAAGCAAGGCTCCGATCAGACTGAGCGCGCCTCGGATAAAAAATGCTGTCCGCTTCATGTCGGCACTCCAGTCCTAGTCGACGACGGTACCAATGCTGCCCAGTACAGGTGTTCGAGACAAGGGCCTAGACCCGCCTGTTCAGGCGACCATGGACAGCCGGTCACGCCTTTGTGGCCGTTGTGCGGTTCCACACGGTTTCGTTTTTGGTGAGCGGTCGCGCCCAGAAGCTGATCGAAATGATGTAAGCCATTGATCGACCCTATTGGCTCGACGTCGGCTGGAAGCGCAGTACGCCCTTTGTGTAAGTTGTGTGCGTGGGATTGTCGCTCGGGTGCCGCTGGCCGTCGTAGACTACAACCTCGGGGAAATCGAAGGGCGACACGCCTTCGATGCAGGCGACGTTGACCCCCAACTGGTTTGGGTCAGACCGGCGCTTGTGGTGGGTGTAGATGCCGCAAACGCTGCAGAAATGATGCTCAGCGACTCTCGTGTTAAAGCGATAAGTCGCCAACTTGTCCTCGCCCTGCGTGATGCGGAAACCCTCGTGGGTCGAGGTCACGGCGATTGCTCCGCGCATCCGACAGATCGAACAGGTGCAGCGTCTCGCCGAGGACAGGCCAAACGGCAGCTCGGCGACGAACTTCACCGCGCCGCAATGGCACGAGCCGTTGACTGTTAGAGGGTCAGAACACTTTTCGATGGTCGTCACGAGCGACCTCCCAACGTTGTGAGGGGCGACATTCCGGTCGCGCCAAACCCGCCCATAAGGCAGCGCGCGCTGCTTAGATTCGACACAGACTTTCGCCCACCAGAGACTGAGCTGCCTCAGCCACGCTGAAACCACCGGCGATGCGTGTGCGTTCGACATTCGCATTGTGACTAACAGGAATGTGCCGTTATGGACCCGGCCCAGCTCAAGGCCCAGGCGAACAGTTGCCGACGGCTCGCCCATGCGTTCGCCAACCAGAGCACGGTCAAGATGCTCAACCGAATGGCCGCGGAATTTGACAGGATGGCCCATAGTCGCGAATCCGAGTCAGTCAGAAACGTTCAATCGTCTCACTGATCCCATCACCACCGTCGCTTATTGCGACCGGCCGTCTTGGCGGTGAACAGCTTCGGCCGGAACCTCGCCACAAACATCAGCACGCTCGGCAAGAACATGGTGAGCAGCACGTCCTTTGCGCCCTCCCCATATTGCTGGCCGGGGTCGGGCCATTGCTCCGTCCATAGATCCACCGTCTCATTCCAGAGGATGAAGGCAAGCACCCACAGCCACGGATACCAGGAGGACAAAGGCCGACGGAAAATCAGACCGAGGGCGACCCATAGCAGAACGCCGACGATGACATGCAGCGCGTCGTGATGGATCGTGATGGTGTGCTCGATGAAAAGCTTGCCCTCGTGCCACGAGGTCATGACCGACGTGATGGCGTTCCACACACTGCGCATCAATTACCTCTTATTTGAAAACCAAGTGCCGGGTCGGTCGAAGGTCGCTTTTTTCGGCCCGCACCGGCGCCGGACGCTGTACCAGAAGCGCCAGGCACATCGCGAAGATCGTGCTGATTGCCGCAGTACGGAGCGGGTAGTCGACAGCGCTGTGAAGCAAGATCGCCGCTGAAGCGATGGACGCTGCGCGGGCATAATGATCCAGGTCTGGTAAGCGCCAAGCTCGAAGCACTGCCGCCCCCCACCAGATCAGGAAGAGCAGGATCAACCCCATGCCCGGAATGCCGGTCTCAAGAGCGAGCTCGGCATAATCATTGTGCGCATGGTTCACGATCGTCGGCACAATCGTGTCGGGATTTTCGAACAGGGGATAGATGCGCGGAAACGAGCCGACGCCGGAGCCTAAGGGCAGAAACGCTTTGGTCGCGGCGACCGTCGTTGTGAACATTTGCTCGCGGGACGTCACCGACGTTGCGGCCTGCGTGCTGAAATTGGCTCCAACGGGTCGCATCCATAACGCGCCCGAGGCGGCGATGAGCAACAGGAGGGCGAGGCCGCCAATCCAGCGCCGTGCAGCGGTTCCCGAAGGGATGACGAGGAGCGCGCTCGCCAGGAGTACCGGAAGCGCGAGCGCGTAACCTGCGAGCGAGCCGTTAAGCACGAGACCGATGATGAGGACTACGATGGCTCCGGCGACGAGCGCGGCTACCGCTGAATAGCGCTGGACATTGCCGCCGCGTGCCGACGCCACGAGCGCCGCTAGGAAAGGCAGGCAGACTACCAGTAGGATGGCCATGTGGTTGGCATTTGCAATGAAGCCTGTCGCAACGCCGAAGTTCGTCCGGTCATACAGATACCAGGGCGAGTGCAGCGGATCCCCGCTGCTAACCTGCAGCGCGCCCAACAGGATGCCCGCGAAAGTCCCCAGCAACAGAGCGATCGCGAGCCACGCAGGCCGCGCAGCGCCCGTTCGCACGAGGAAACAAAGCATTGCTATCGCTGGAATCAAGGTCAGGAACGTGGCGAATGTCGCATAAGGCGTAACTGAAATCGGCATGGCAGGGGTTTCTATTCCCAACAGCCGGTAGCCGGCGGCGATTGGCTCTCGGCCCGGAAGATGCGACCAAACTGACGGTGGCAAGGGCACGAGCTGCAGCGCGATCAATGCAATTCCCAAGATCGTCAGTGCGAGCAATTGCCGAGCGGAGCGGATCGCGGCCTCCTCTGCCGGACTGAACGCGGCCCAGGCAATCAAGCCCACGCCCAGCAGCTGGAGCAGCATGTTCGCCCAAATGCCTTGCGCGCTTCCGCCCAGCATCAGGCAGGCGAAAAGGTAGACAGGGGCGGCGACCCCACCCACGCGCTTAGCCACGGAATGCCACCCGCGTGAGGAGCACTTGATTGATCGTGACATCGACCTGCCGGGGCATGTCAGACGATGAGCCGACCAATTGCAATTGTTGGGCGCCGCATGCCCCTGCAACCGTGAATGCCCAACCCTTCACAGCAGCCGCCCCGAAGGGCGCAGCGCCAATTTCCGCATTCGAGCTCGCGCAGATCAGCCGCCACTGCAATGGCTGCGCGGAGCCGATGTCGCCCGTTGCGCGCATTGTCAGCCGGTAAGTGCCCGGAGGAAGGACGAGGAGCTGGCTCGCCAGCGCTCCATCCTCCTGCCCGTAGTAGATCACGTGCAACCCACCACCCGGCCGTCGCTCAGCCAGCCCCACCGTCGAAGACGTAAGCGTCCAGTTGAATGGAGGTGGAGCATCGGACCGTAAGAAGGTGGGATCGAATATCGAACTCGAAGCGTCCGGGCGAATGTGCGACAGCTGGGCCCAGACCGATCGCGCCTTCCCATAGTCCCCCGCCCTCACGAGATTCGAGAGAAGAACGGGAATCCAAGGATTGTTCGGCTCGCGCTGCCGACCCTCCGCAAGCGCAAGGATCACATCGGCGTTCGCCGGATCTTTCGCCAGCGATTGCAGAGTGGCCGCGGCTAGTTCGGGATTCTCGCGCAAGACGGTGCGCAGCTGCGGCCAGGTTGATCGATCAACGGCATAAGCTCCGAGATATGGAGCAAGGCTCGTGGCACCGTAGGGCGCGAGACGGGCGAGGATGACGATGTCTTTCAGGCCGCTCGCTGCATCCCCTCGCTGAAAAGCATCTTCGGCGAGGAAATAGCGGGCCGGAAGCGATCGCGGATCGCGCAGCTGAGCTGCAGCGAACGCCTTCCTGGCTAGCGCTGTGTCACCGGCGAGTTGCGCTTCGACTCCGCGAACGAGAAAGGGTTCGGCCGCGAGCGGATCCTTCCGGCTAGCCTGATATACCGAGTGTAACACCTCAGGTCGGACTGGCTGACGGTCACGGGCAGCCGCCGCGATCGCGACCATCCCTCGAGAAATCTCAACGGCTGGATGTCCAGGCCAGACGGCCGTCGCGGTCTCCGGTTCACTCTCGCTGAATGCAGCCGCCGTCGCGTTCCTAACGATCAGGGCCGCAAGGGGGACCGCGAGCACGGCAACAACCAACCCACGTGCCATTCCTCGGCTTCCCGCCAATCTGGAGTTCAGCTTTCGCACCCCTGCGGAATCATCAGGATTTCAGATTGCTTCCTGGGGAGCTTGCCGTAGCCATAACCATATCCGTAGCGGTCGCCGCGATAGCCGAACGCCGCCCCCGTGGCCTTGGTCAGCACGACACCGAGAACGTGTGCCCCCGTCGCCTCGAGCCGGTTCAGCGCCTCGATCGCTGCCCGGGTGCGGGTCTTGCCGCTTTCCACCACGAACAGGATGTTGGCCGCGGCGGCCGAAAGCAGCGGTGCGTCGGCAAGACCGAGCGTTGGCGGACCGTCGATGACGATGAGGTCGAAGCGCTCGGTCGCCTCGTGGATGACTTTTCGAACGCGGCCCGTGGACAGCAGGTCAGCGGGGTTCGGCGGCACTGGTCCGCTGGGCAGCAGCCAAAGTCCGGAATGCTGGGTTAAAACCACATGCTCGTCGATGCCGTCCTCGGTCGTGAGTAGCTTGCTGAGCCCCACTCTGTCGTTGGCGGCTCGGAAGGCCGGCTTTCTGAGGTCTCCGTCGACGAGTAGGACCGATCTCTCCCTTCGCGCGAAATTCTGCGCGAGAGCCAGTGCGGTCGAAGACTTGCCTTCGGTCGGCTGCGTGCTCGTCACGAACAGCACCTTGGGCATTCCAGCGTCCGTGCTGAATCTGAGTGCCGCAACGACCGCCGAATAAGCTTCCGAAATGACCGATGCGGGGTTCTTCAGATCCTCGACGAATGAGTCCTTTCCAGTCGCCGGGACAAGACCCAGGCAAGGCAGGCTGAGTTTCGAGCGAACATCGTCTCGGGTTTTGATCGTGTCGTTGGCGAACTCGAGACCGATGGCCGCTGCCAAGCCCGCGAGTAGGCCAAGCCCGAGACCGGCGATCAGATTGAGGAAGACATTGGGCTTGAATGGAAAGCTAGGCGTGTCCGCGCGGTCGACGATCGATACAGGGGCCAGACCAATACCGCCCGCTACCCCGATTTCTTTGAAGCGCTGCAACAGAGCATCATAGAGGCTCCGGTTGGTGTCTACTTCGCGCTGCAGGATGTTGTACTGTATGCTGCGACCGCGCAGATTCAGCACGGCCCCCTTCAACTGCGCCACACGCCCCTGCAGCGCCTGCTCTGCCGACAGCGCCGCCCGATAGTCGGCAAGAAGGGTGTTGGTCCGGCCGGACGACATCTGCGCCGATTCCCGCGCAATCTGCTTGTCGAGCTCGTTGATCTGCGAGCGCAAACTAAGCATGTCCGGATGCTCGGGTTTCATGAACGTGAGCTTCTGCTGGTAGTCGGCCTCGAGCTGGGCTCGCTGCTGCCGCAGGACCTGCGTACTGGCGGTGACTTCGGTCGTCGGGCCCGTCGATTGCGCCTGCCGGTAGGCGCCTTCCGCGGCGACTCTGCGTGCTGTCGCGTCAGCGAGGGCCTTGTTGAGAGTCACGAGCGATTCACCCTGAAGCGAGTCCGCATCGCTACCGCCTGCGCCGACGTCGCCGCTGCCGCCCCCGCCCCCGGACCCTGTATTGATGATGCCCTGGGCCTGCGCATAGGCAACGAGCTGCCTCTCGGAGCGCTCCAGGTCGCCGCGCGTCTTGGCAATCTGGCGTTCGAGGAAGTTCCGTGCGTAGGCGGACGCTTCGTACCGGCGCTGCAGTGATGCGTTGATAAAGCTGTCGGCAACGCCGTTGGCTACCATCGCGGCAAGCTGCGGCGACGTGGAATCATAGCTGAACTTGATGATCTGCCCTTCCTCGGGCTTGATCACATTGAGTCCCCCCTGAACCCGGCCGGCTGCAATCCGGAGCCTGCTCGACGGATCGAGGTTGAGCGGGACGAAGTCCGGATTATTGGCCAGGTTCAATTCCTGTGCGGTCCGCTGCGCGACGCTCTTGCTCGAAATAAGCTCGGCCTGCGTGGCGACGAAGTCGTAGGAATTGCTGACGCTAGTCTCGCGTTCCTTCGACTGTTCTTCGTTGACCGTGACGGTCGGCGGATTGGCCTCCAGGCTCACCCATGCTCGATAGACCGGCGTGGAGAGCAAAGTGACAATGATCGCGCCGACCAGCCCAAGGACGGTGGCACCGAGGATTAGCCAGCGCCAGTGCTGCACGATCCGTAGCAAAGTGGGCAGGTCGAGAATATTCGCTGCACTGTAGACCCGCTGCCCCACCTGCGGTTCCATCGCCGGCGCATAAGGCTGCAACGGCCATGCTCTTTCGTCGGGGACGGCGATGCTGTTGTTCACGTTTCCTCTTAGGCCAGTTTGACGTCGTCTATTCCGCTAGAACGGTCTGAAGATCGAGAGCAGCGGAATCGTTTGTAAGATCTGCTTCTGCGTCGCCTTGATCGACGATCCGTCGACGACGACGATATCGCCAGCATAGACCTGCGGGTCCTGCGCCTGGCCACGCCGAATCGACATGAGGTCGAACGCTGCCGCCTGTCGCTGTCCGCCGACGGTCCGGAAGACCGCGACGCGATGCGCGTTTGCGTCTTCCGTCGTGCCTCCGGCCAGCGCGATCGCCTGCATCAGGGATGTGTTGCCGGCGACCGGGAACGATCCTGCCTGCTTGACGGCCCCATCGACGGTCACGGACCTTTTGGTCGAAGCCTTCACGCCAACGCTAACGTCTGGATTCTGGAAATACTTTTGGCCCAACAATTCTGTGAGCCTTTGATCGAGCTGCGCCGTAGTGAGGTTCGCAGCCTCGACTTCGCCGATCAATGGCAGGGAAATGTGGCCGGTCAGATCCACCTCATAATCAGACGACAAGTCGGGCGCCTTGAAGACCTTGACGGTGACCGTGTCCATGGGTGCGATCTTATAGTCGGATTCCAGAGAAGCGATCGACGGTGCATCGGGCACGCCCAGCGGTTTCCCATAGGGAATGGGGCCACCGGGGCCTTCCGTGGCGCAGGCCCCGAGAGACAGGAGCATTGTCAGGCACAGCGCGGCTAGTGCGCTCAACCGAACGGGGATCAGATCAACAAACACGACCGCACCTCGAAAAAAATCCGCGCGATTCCCCCGTTTAGCTCAATGTAGGAACGACCAACTAGCGGAGGGTCCGATCCGGATCAATCTATCGCTAAAACGGTCGCATCGCCGCGCGTATCGATGAACCACCGATCGGCCCCTTCGATACCAAGTGCGGTCAGGATGCCCGTCGCGAACGCCCCCGTGTCGATCCCGATCCGGTTGGTCTTTTCCTCTACCTGCGATGTGATGGTGTGACCGTGGACGACAATGAAGCCGTAATCGCTCTCATTCATCAGGAACGGCTCCCGAATCCACCTCAGGTCGGACTGCCGCTGTTCCTGGAGGTCGATGCCGGGGCGGATTCCGGCGTGGACGAAAAGATAATCGCCAAATCGACAGGAATCGACGAAACTCCGCAAAAAGTCGATGTGCTGAGCCGGAATTGCGCGCCTGATCAGTGCGATGGCGTGTCCATCCTCAGCGATCGCCACTTCTTTTGATGCGAGGCCATAGCTCTGCAGGCATTGGGCCCCACCGAACTTCAGCCAGCTTGGGATGAGCGATGCATCTCCATCGAAGATGCGCAGCATCACCTCTTCGTGATTCCCGAGAAGGAAGATCGGCTGCACATTCGGGTGGCGATAGGTGCGCAGGCGTTCGATGACCTGGGCCGAAGCGGGCCCACGATCGACCAGGTCGCCAACGAACACCAACAAGGTCTCGAGTGATCCTCGCAGCTTCATGTCGGCGTGGATCTTTGCGAGTAGTTCATCGAGGAGATCGAGACACCCATGGATATCGCCGACGACATAGGCGCGCAGTCCCTGCGCCCCCTGGGGTCGATCCATCGCGTTGTTTGAAGGCGTAAACATCCTCAGCCTGGTCTCAGAGATGGGGGCTTGGCGCGCGAATTCAAAACGCGCGATGAACCTTCAGGCGCTGAGCAATTGGAATCGCGGGATGACAATGTCGAACGCGGTCCCATCTTCGTCGACCATGCGGTAGCTTCCGCTCATCGCCCCGCTTGCCGTGTCGAGCGGGCATCCTGACACATAGTCGAAACTGGAGCCGGGAGCGATCAGGGGCATTTCACCGACGACGCCCTCACCGTGCACCTCATGTACCGCTCCGCGCCCATCGACGATCTGCCAGCTTCGCGAGAGAAGTTGCACGGCGAGGTCCGAGCCATTCTCGATTCGCACGTGATAGGACCAGAACCAACGGGTCGAGGACGGGTCGGACTGTTCCGCGAGGTAAGTGACCGCGACGCGCACCGCGATTCCGCGGGTCACGGCCACGTTAGGGAAGAGCATGGCGAGCGCGTCGGTGGTCATTTCGAGCACCTTAGCAATCGGACAACTGCAAACAACTAGCGAAGATTCCCGGCACGCCAAAGTCTGTCGACAAGACGATCGCGCGCTTCACCGATCGGTTTTAAACGATCAGTCAGCACGTCCCTGCCTAGAAAATGGCCGGTAAGACGTAAGCCCTGCGCGATCTCCTCCCACGACGCTAGGCCGCTCTCCCGCACGAAGCGTGGAAGTGGCAAGAGCTTGCCGGCATGAGGCTCGGCTTCCGCTGCGCTAACTGCACGCCCCGATTTAGGGCTCACAGCAACCAGGGCATCATTGGTGCCGCTGACCGCACACCGGTCAAGGTCGAGCCCGAAGCCCAACTCGGCCAGTAACAGCAACTCGTAGCGGACGAGGGCAGCCCCCCACCCCTTGGCCGACGGCGCTGCCTCGATCGCGTCGAGCAATCCATCCAGTGCTTCATAGAGTCGTGGATAGGGCTGACCCTCCGGTAGCGCGGTCGCGGCAAGCACGGTCGCCCATTCGATCGCTGCTGCCGGCAGCGGCTCCGAGAGGAGCGGTCCGCGGCTGTGTACGAGTTCGACCACGGCCTGCGGCAATTGTGTGTCGGTCCGCGCTGCGAACTGCGCCTGGACGACGTTGCCCGCGATCAAGACCGGCCGCATGCGTCGGCCCCGGGCGCCACGAACGTAAGCCGCGACGATGCCCTGTTCCGGAGTCATGAAACGAACGACAGCACCATGCTCGCCATGGCTTCGAAGAGCACAGACGATGGCTCGAGCGGCGTGGCGCATTAGTCCCTCCCCGTCGCGTCCCAATGGGGAGGGAAACCAGCGGAGCTGGTGGAGGGGTAATTGGCTCTTACGTCTTCGACCCCTCCATCATTCACTCTGCGGTGAAAGATGCCCCTCCCCGCAAGCTTCGCTCGTACGGAAGAACTAACCTCTTGGATGGAAATAATCATAAAGCTGACGCGCCATCGCACCGCTGATCCCAGGCGCCTTTTCGAGATCCTCGAGCGCCGCGCCTTTCACCGCGCGCGCCGTGCCGAAGTGCATCAAAAGTGCGCGCTTCCGGGTCGGCCCGATGCCAGGTACGTCGTCGAGCGTCGAGGTCGTGAGACTTTTCGCGCGCTTGCTGCGGTGCGTGCCGATGGCGAAGCGATGCGCCTCGTCGCGAAGTCGCTGCAGATAGAAGAGCAGCGCTGAATTCGGCGACAAGGTCAGCTCTCGCCCGCCCGGCAGATGGAAGGTTTCTCGTCCGGCATTGCGATCCGGCCCCTTCGAAACCGCGACTACCGGCACATCGTGGACTCCCGCATCCTCCATCGCCTCGCATACTGCCGACAGCTGACCCTTGCCGCCGTCGATCAGCAGCAGGTCGGGCCATTCGCCGCTGCGCCGGTCGGGATCTTCCTTCTCGAGCCGGGCAAAGCGACGCTCGAGCACTTCGCGCATCATCGCAAAATCGTCGCCCGGCCGAGTCTCTGGCCGCTTGATGTTGAATTTGCGATAGCTGTTCTTGCGGAAGCCCTCGGGCCCCGCGACGATCATCGCGCCCGTCGCGTTCGTGCCCATGATATGGCTGTTGTCATAGACCTCGATCCGCTTGGGCACGTCCGCCAACTCGAACGTATCGGCGAGGTCGCGCAGGACTTTGGTTTGTGTCGTGGTCTCGGCCAGCCGCCGCTCCAGCGCCTCCTCGGCATTGCGCCTGGCCTGATCCATGAGCCTGCGTCGATCCCCGCGCCGAGGGACCTCGATCGCGACCCGCCGTCCAGCGCGTTCCGAAAGCGCCTCTTCCAACAATTGACGGTCATCTAGCTCCCGGTCGATGAGAATGCGGCGCGGCGGCGGCATGTCCTCGTAGAATTGGACGAGGAAGCTCGACAGGACCTCGGCTTCCGGAATGTCGTTTGTATGTGCCGGAAAGAAAGCGCGATGGCCCCAATTCTGGCCGCCACGAATGAAAAAAGCCTGGATCGACACCGTGCCTGCTTGGCAGGCGAGTGCGAACACGTCGGCGTCGCCCAGTCCTTCGGCATGCACCGTCTGGCTGCCCTGGATATAGGTCAGCGCGCGCAGCCGGTCTCGGTAGACAGCGGCGAGCTCATAGTCCTGCCGTTCGGCGGCAACGGCCATCAGCTTGCTGAGGCGCCCCTGTACGCCCGTCGATTTGCCAGCGAGAAACTCCTTCGCTTCCGCGACCAACTCTCCGTAGTCCTGACCGCTGATCCGACCGACACATGGCGCCGAGCAGCGTTTGATTTGATAAAGCAGGCACGGGCGCGATCTATTCGCGAAAAAGCTGTCGGAACAGCTCCTTAACAGGAACAGCTTCTGAAGCGCGTTAAGTGTTCGAGTCACCGATCCCGCGCTTGCGAACGGACCATAATATTGACCTTTGATCCGACGTGCGCCCCGGTGCTTCTGGATGCGCGGGAATTCATGGTCCTCGCGCAACAGGATGAACGGGAAGCTTTTGTCGTCCCGCAGCAGCACGTTGTATGCTGGCCGGAAGCGCTTGATCAGCTGGGCTTCCAGAAGCAACGCCTCGGCCTCGGTGCGGGTCGTGACAATCGTCATCGACCGCGTTTGGGACACCATGCGTTGCAGCCGCTTCGGCAGTTTGGCGACTTGCGTGTAATTGGTCACGCGATTCTTCAGTAGCCGCGCCTTTCCGACGTAGAGCACGTCTCCGCGCGCATCCTGCATTCGATAGACACCCGGCCGCCGCGGCAGCGTCTTCCACACCTCGCGGATGGCCGCGACGCCCATTTCCAGATCCGGTTGGTCCGCCCCACGCACCGCATAGGTCGCCTGCTCCTCGTTGAAGCGCTCCGCGGCTCGCGGGTGATCGGGACGGTCGGCCGGTGTGCGGTCCATGAGAGAGATTTAGGATGCGCGCGAAGGGCGCGCCAGCTTATCTTCGGAGCGACTAGGCCGCCGCGCGGGCCTGCTCCTCGTCAGCCAACATCCAGTCGACGGCGGCGCGGGCGTGGATTTCGGTCGTGTCATAGACCGGCAGCACGTTGGCGCGCACGTCCACGGCGAGCACCAACTCAGTGCAGCCAAGCACGACCGCTTGCACTTTCTGCTTCGCGAGTTCGGTGATCAGGGTCTTCAACTTCCGCTGGCTGTCGCGCACGACGCGCCCGACAGCGAGCTCTTCCAAAATGATCCGGTCGACTTCGTTCACCCAGCCGGCCGCAACCGGCGCAAGACTGATCCCGCGGGCTTCAAGGCGCCCAGCAATGTGCGGTTCGGTCATCGTTAGGCGGGTGCCAAGTAGCGCGACCGTGCGGCGTCCATCCGCGACGATCCGCTCCGCCGCGGCGTCGGCGATATGAAGGACCGGGACGTCGACGCTCGCGGCGAGCGCATCATAGATTTTGTGCGTCGTGTTGCACGCCATCAGCAAACCATCCACGCCCGCCGCCCGAAGGCGTTTTGCGGCGTCGATATTCAGATTGGCGACTCCATCCCAGTCGTCCGCCTGTTCGAGCGCAAAGAGGTTGGCGAAGTCGATGCTCTCGATCGACAGGCGGGCACTGTGGAGGCCGCCGAGCCGTTTAGCGATGCCTCGGTTGATGTGTTCGTAATAGAGCGCGGTCGAGGTCCAGCCCGTCCCACCGATTATGCCCAGCTTGCGCACTTCTTGTGCCCCTTCTCCACGGGCCCCCAGCCCGGGCGTCTTGTCGATTATCCGTCATCGCTCGACAAGTGGTAAATGGCTGGTTTACCAAGAAATTAATCAAGATTGCGGCCAACTGTGGCCGCGCCTTGCCACGAGGCCCGCGGGGAGTTGAAAAAGACGCATGGCGAATAAGGCCCAGGCTAGCGATACGGTGCTTCTGGTAAGACCGTCGAGCTTCGGCTTCCATGCCGAGGCGGCCCAGTCAAACGTGTTCGCCGGCCCCACCGACGATCCGAACCAGGCCGAACGGGCGATTGAGGAGTTCGACGGGCTTGCTCGGCGGCTAACGGATGCCGGCGTTGAGGTCCTCGTCCTCGAGGACAGCCGCGAGCCATCGAAGCCCGATGCGATTTTTCCCAACAACTGGGTGTCGTTCCACCACGACGGGACGATGGTTTTGTATCCAATGGCGACAAAAGCTCGGCGGCTGGAGCGCGAATCCGACCGACTGCGCGACTTACTCTCTTCGTCAGGGTTGGACGTCCGGCGTGTCGTCGACCTCAGCTTTCACGAGCGCAATGGACATTTTCTCGAAGGCACTGGGAGCCTCGTCCTCGATCGTCCAGGTCAGCGTGCCTATGCGAGCCTCAGTCCGCGGACCGACCCGGTGCCGCTCGCTGATTTCGACGATCGGCTCGATTTTTCCACGTTGCTGTTCGACGCGCATGACCGGTCGGGGCGGCCTATCTATCACACCAACGTGCTGATGAGCCTCGGCACCAGCTTCGCCTTGCTCTGCCCAGAGGTTGTGGCGAGAGAATATCGAGAGATACTGATCGGCGAGATCGAAGCGGCGGGCCGGACGCTTGTTCAGGTCGATTATGATCAGTTGGGGCAATTCGCCTGTAATCTCATCGAGCTCAGAAGCCGAGCAGGCCAGCCGCTCATTGCCCTCTCTTCCGCGGCGCTTGCGAGCTTCCGGCCTGAGCAACGGCGTCTTTTGGAATCCTTCGGTGATCTCATCGACGTCCCCATCCCGACGATCGAAGCGATTGGCGGTGGCAGCGTTCGCTGCATGGTAGCGGATATCCATCTGCCGCGTATGCAGGAGGACCTCAGCCGAGGTTCTTGACGATCTCCTCCACCATCTTCTTGGCGTCGGCCAGCAACATCATCGTGTTGTCGCGGTAGAACAGTTCGTTGTCGACGCCGGCATAACCGACGCCCCCCATGGAGCGCTTCACGAACAAGACCGTGCGGGCCTTCTCCACGTCAAGGACGGGCATGCCGTAGATCGGCGAGCCCTTGTCGGTTTTAGCCGCGGGATTGGTGACATCGTTGGCGCCGATCACGAATGCGACGTCGGTCTGGGCAAATTCGCTGTTGATGTCGTCCAGCTCGAAGACTTCGTCGTAAGGCACATTCGCTTCTGCAAGGAGCACGTTCATGTGGCCTGGCATACGCCCGGCGACGGGATGGATCGCATATTTGACTCGGACACCCTTGGCCTTCAGCAGATCGGCCATCTCGCGCAGGGCGTGCTGCGCCTGGCTGACGGCCATGCCGTAGCCGGGTACGATGATCACTTGGTCGGCCTGGCCCATCAGGAAGGCCGCATCCTCGGCGGAACCGCGCTTATACGGCCGATCGATGGCGGCGGCGGTTCCTGACGTCGCCTCGCCACCGAAGCCGCCGGCGATCACCGAGATGAAGCTGCGGTTCATCGCCCTGCACATGATATAGCTGAGGATCGCGCCCGAGCTTCCGACCAGCGCGCCGGTGATGATCATAGCGCTGTTGTGGAGCGTGAACCCCATCGCGGCCGCAGCCCAGCCCGAATAGGAATTCAGCATAGAGATCACGACCGGCATGTCGGCGCCGCCGATCGGGATGATGAGCAGGAAGCCAATAGCCAAGCTCAACGCCGCGATGGTGAAGAACACCCATGGCGCCTGGTCCCGGGTGAAATAGGCGATCAACAGCAGGATCGCGGTCAACGTGCCGAGATTGATCACATGCCGCGCAGGGAGGAGGATCGGCTTGCCGGACATGTTGCCGTTGAGCTTGAGAAAGGCGATCACCGAACCCGAAAAAGTGATGGCGCCGATCGCTACTCCGAGGCCCATCTCGATGCGGCTCTGCGGAAAGATACTGACGAAGCTGGGCGTGGCGATTGGGGTAATGCGCACCGCAATGCCGAACGGCTCCGGATTGAGGTAAGCGGCTGCGCCAACCAAGACCGCGGCCATGCCGACCAGGCTGTGGAATGCCGCTACCAGCTGCGGCATGGCCGTCATCTGGATCTTGCGCGCGGTCACTAGGCCGATACCGCCCCCGATGGCCATCGCCCCCATGATCTCGGGAAGCGACGCCACATTGTGGATTGCGAGCGTAGTCGCGACAGCGATCGCCATGCCGAGCATTCCCGCCCGGTTCCCACGCCGGCTGCTTTCCGGACTTGAGAGGCCTCGCAGCGCCAGGATGAAGCAGACGCCGGCGATCAAGTAAGCGAGCGGAACAGCCCAATAGGGTCCGGTGAACGACAAAACGAAGTCGGTGTGTCCTTCGGGAAGGAAGTCGAGATTCGTGTGGGGATCGGGACGACTCAAGGTCAGCGCTCCCGCTTCTTGTACATTGCCAGCATCCGCGCGGTGACTGCGAACCCGCCGAAGATGTTCACGCTCGCCAGCGCGACGGCGGTCAGCCCGAGCCACTTGGAGCTGGGGCTTCCCCCTGCCGCTGCGGCAATCAGCGCGCCGACCACGATGACTGAGGAAATGGCGTTAGTGACACTCATTAACGGCGTGTGCAGCGCCGGCGTCACCGACCACACAACATAATAGCCGACGAAACAAGCGAGCACGAAAATCGACAGGATGGAGATGAAGTCCATGACCCCTCCGGCTGATAGACCGCCGGCTTTTGTGGCGGGTCGTTCGGGGACTGTCGAGTGCCCACCAGCCCGATCGCGTCGTTAATCGCAACGGGGTTAGCGAATTAATAACCTTTTCGCGCGCATGCGGAC
>JBKPON010000244.1:0-5412 GCA_046733135.1 Pseudomonadota bacterium
ACCTTGGCGACGTGACCGACGGCGCCGGCTGAAAAGACGAAGAGTTCCCCCTCACAGATCGGAGCCCGCTTTGCGGGCGCTCCTTCGGATGTCTGCGCGAGAGCAACCGCCGAACATATAACAGCAGCCACACCGACCAGCGCCACGCGCGCACCCATCTGCCAAACCTCCATTGCAGCAAGTCTAGATTGTTCGCCCGCGACGTGAACCCCCGTTGAACCCGTCAGGCGGCTAGGGCGGCTTCCGTCGGCTCTTCCACCCGTCCGGCCGCCCGCGCGGCGAAGGCCTTCGGATAAAGCGTGCCGAACAGCGCTTCCATGCTGCTGTCCCAGCTGAATTGAAGTGCATTGGACCTAGCTTGACCGGCCATGGCTGCCCGATCGCTACTCCACACGTCGAGGATGTTCCGGGCCATCGCCGAAGGATCGCCAACTGGTCCAAGCCGGCCCGTCGTTTGGGTCACCCGATCAAGCATGGCCCCGGCGGAGACGCCGACGACCGGCAGGCCGGACGCCTGGGCCTCGACGATCGACACTCCGAAGGTCTCATCCGCCATGGCCGAAACATAGACGTCGGCAGAAGCGAACCACCGCGCCAGTTCGGCGCGATCCTTAAGGTAGCCCGGCATGATGATCCGCTCGTCTCGAAGCGCCCCAATCTCCGCTTTGAGTGGTCCTTCGCCGATCAGGGCGAGCTTGGCTCCGAGCTCCCGCGGGAGCTTGCGGAACGCTTCGACCACGACATCCGGTCTCTTCTCCCCGTCGAGTCGCCCCGCGTAGATCAGCAGCGGTTGGCCGTCGCCCAGTCCAAGTTTACGCCGGAGCCGTTGGTCGCGGCGTTGCGGGCCGAATTCACCGAGTTCGACCCCGAGGGGGACGACGCCGACCGGGTCGATACCGAGCGATCTCAGCTTCGCCGCGCCGCCATTTTCGCTGAGCGCGAAGACCGCATCGAAGCGGCGATAGAGGAAACCGCAATAACGATAGCAGACACGCCCCAAGGCACCCGCCACCGAGCGGCCGATCAGCTTTGCGAACGGCCGTTCAACATAGACGGTTGGGAAGTCGGTCATGTAGGCCGCGACCAACGCCGTCTCGGGGAAACTCCGGCGATGGGCGATGGCGGCCCAGGGAAGGTTGTAGGCGTCTTGGCATTCGATGAGGTCCGGGCGGAAACGATCGAGTGCGGCGACCACCGCCTTATTGCGCAGCATCAGACGGTAGTGCGGGCTTCCGGGCACTCGCGGCGACGCGACGGTGACCGTAATCGCGCGGTCCTCAGTGATCACTTCGTCGCGTGCGCCTGGGATGATCAGCAGATGTCTGAACGGCGTGGATTCGAGGATGTGTCGCCTTTTGTGCAGCAAATAGGTGCGCACGCCGCCGCCGACGTCGGACCAGCTTTGCGTGATATCGCAAAAGAGCTTCACGCCAGGAACCTTATCCCTCCTCATCGGCCACCCAACACCGGAGCGGTCACAAAGTGCCGACGGCCGCCGGAGCGACTGTCGGGAAATTTTACGCAACGCAATCGGAGTCAGTTTCCATTTTCATGGAAAACGGCTTAAATCTGCCGTTTCCTGAAATTGGCACAGCCGTTGCTACAATAAAGGCGTCCACTTGGTTCCACGCCAAATGAAGGGACGGTTCGGAGCGGTACTCTGGTCCCCTCCGGTCCGTCCCTTCCTCATTTCTACCTCGTCGGAAAAGGTTGGCTCACTTCGCCTCCGCGCTCAGGAGTTCTTGCAGCTCGCCGTTTTCAAACATTTCCATCATGATGTCGGACCCCCCGACAAACTCGCCGCGAACGTATAGCTGTGGGATTGTCGGCCAGTCGCTGTACTCCTTGATGCCTTGGCGGACCTCTTGATCCTGCAGCACATCCACGGTCTCGTAATTGGCGCCGAGTCGATCAAGGATCGCGATGGCGCGGCTCGAAAAGCCGCATTGCGGAAATAAGGCCGTCCCCTTCATGAAGAGGACGACGTCGTTGCTGGTCACGATGTCAGCGATGCGGGTCCGGGCGTCACTCACTGTAGGTCTCCGTTTGCGGCACTGCGGTTTCGAGCTGCAGCGCGTGAAGCTCTCCCCCCATTCTTCCCCCGAGCGCGGCGTAGACCGTCTGGTGCTGCTTGATCCGGCTAAGCCCCTGAAAGCTCTTGCTCACCACGCGAGCCGCATAATGATCGCCATCTCCGGCGAGATCGCGGATCCTCACCTCGGCGTCGGGTATGGCCGCCTTGATCAGCCGCTCGATCTCAGATGCGGCCATCGGCATCAGAGGTTGCTCGCCTCGATGACCTGTCGCCGCGCCTCGATCTCTTTATTCCGGAGCGCCTCACGAACCTTCTCTTCATCGCAGTCGACGCCAGCCGCGGTCAGATCGCCCAATACCTTCCGGATCACATCATGCTCGCCTGCTTCCTCGAAGTCCGAGCGAACGACGTCCTTGGCATAGGATTCCGCTTCTGCTTCTGAGAGACCCATCTGCCGAGCAGCCCACTGGCCGAGCAGCCGGTTACGGCGAGCCGTGATTCGGAACTGCATCTCCTCGTCGCGCGCATATTTGGCTTCAAAAGCCCGTTCCCGATCGTCGAACTGAGTCATGCCGTCCCCATGTGTCTAGTCGTCGCGCGAGATAGGCTGCCGCGCGGCGGGACGCAACGCGGCTCAACCGAAGACCAGGCCAAGCGGCTGTTTCAGTCCCCTTGGTCCGCGCACATCTTGTTGGCTGGGCTGGCCCAGCAAATCAGAGCGCCGACGAGGCTGGCTCGGGCTGGCACAGCGAGGCGTTCCTCGGCGAACACCCATTCCAGAATGAGCGTGCCCTTCTCGGCCGAATAGAAATGGGGTTCGCTTGCGCCGCTGGCGCTGAAGACCCGCACTCGGTGAACAGCCTCGGCCTGCGAGGGAGCCACCGTCTTTCCATTGCAGGCGTCGGCGGCCGCGGACCTCAGGGCAGCCTCGATCCTGGCGCGAAATGCGGCGAGGGCGACCGGCGTAAAGGTCTTTCCCGCTCCGTTGTTGACGAAACTGTCGCGGTCGAGTTCCGCTTGCCAATGATCGGCGCAGCCAGTCTGCCCAGTCTTCGCGTACGCGTCGCTGCTCGCTAGCACCGCAAGAACGGCAGGTAGCGCGAGAATGCGGATCATCACGCTACTGGTCGTAACGCGCCGTCGTTTTCTCCCGGACTTCATCGGCGGTCACGCCCGGCGCGAGTTCGATTAGCTTGAACGGGCTGTCGTGGTTCTCGCGTTGGAACACGGCGAGGTCCGTGATGATCATATCGACGACGTTCTTTCCAGTGAGTGGAAGCGTGCACTCCGGGATGAACTTGGGATCACCGTTTTTCGATACATGCTCCATCACGACGATGATCTTCTTGACGCCCGCGACGAGGTCCATCGCCCCGCCCATGCCCTTGATCATCTTGCCGGGCACCATCCAATTGGCCAGATCCCCCTGCTCGCTGACTTCCATGCCCCCAAGCACCGCCAGGTCGATATGCCCCCCGCGGATCATCGCGAAACTTTGCGCGGAATCGAAATAGCTCGACTGCGGAAGCTCGCTAATCGTCTGCTTGCCGGCGTTGATCAGATCCGGGTCCACCTCGTCCTCGAAGGGAAATGGCCCGATGCCGAGCATCCCGTTCTCGCTCTGCAGCGTGACCGTCATCCCCGGTGGCACGTGATTGGCGACCAAAGTCGGGATGCCAATGCCCAGGTTGACGTAGAAGCCGTCGCGCAGTTCCCTCGCCGCGCGTTGCGCCATTTGGTCGCGGGTCCAGCCCTTGGTGATTACTTCAGTCGCCATCAGCCACTCCTCGTTCCCCCATCGTCACGCCGCCTCATGCTGCCGCACGGTGCGGAACTCGATCTTCTTGTCGTAAGGCGCGCCAAGGATCAGCCGATTTACGTATATTGACGGCAAATGGACGCAGTCGGGGTCTAGCGCACCCACCGGCACAATCTCCTCAACCTCGGCGACGCACAATTTTCCGCAGGTTGCCGCCGGCAGGTTGAAATTGCGCGCGGTCTTGCGGAACATGAGGTTCCCGCTCTCGTCCGCCTTCCAGCCCTTGATGATCGAAAGGTCGGCGCGAATACCCCGCTCGAGGACATATTCCTCGCCGTCGAATGCCTTGACCTCCTTGCCCTCCGCGACCTGCGTTCCGAAACCGGTCTTGGTAAAGAAGCCCGGAATACCCGCACCACCGGCGCGCATCCGTTCAGCGAGTGTTCCTTGCGGACAGAATTCGACTTGCAGCTCGCCCGCGAGAAATTGCCTTTCGAATTCCTTGTTCTCGCCGACATAGGAAGAGATCATCTTCTTGACCTGCCGGGTGCGCAGCAGCTTCCCCAGGCCCTCGTTGTCGATGCCGGCATTGTTCGACGCGATCGTGAGGTCCTTGACCCCGCTCGCTTGGATCGCGTCGATCAGCCGTTCGGGGATGCCGCATAAGCCGAAGCCTCCGGCGGCAATGGTCATACCATCGCACAATAGCCCCTCGAGCGCGGCCTCGGCGTTTGGATAAATCTTCTGCATGAGCCGCCAATGAGAAATGCGGCGGCGCGGGTCAAGGACGGCTAGTGCGAAGCCCCGCCGCACGCACGCCGGCCTCGGCACAGGCGGCATCGTCGCTTGGAGCTTCGCCTGAAACGCCAACGGCGCCGATGCGCGTCCTGCCGTCGCTGCTGAACACCGGCACTCCTCCTGGCACGATGACGACGTTCGGTGCGCGGTCGAAGCCTGGCGTGCCTCGCGCGTTTTCCAGCATCTGCGCGGTGGAAAAGCCCCAGGCCGCCGACGCTTTCGCCTTTGCAAACGCGAAATCGAAAATGCCGCTGCCATTGCCGTCCATTCTGAGCGAAGCGATCAAGTGACCGCCCGTGTCCACGACCGCGATCGCCTCGCTCTGCATCTTGGCAGCCGAGTGCGCGGCGCAGCCGGCGACGATCGCCTGGGCGGCCCGCGCATCGAGAGTTTGCGCTGGCTGCGCCCAGGCCGGCGCAGTCACTACCGCCAGAACCGGCAAGGCAATAAAGCGCATTTTTTCCTCCCGTCGCACGGAAAAGCGCCTGCTTTCTGGGCTTTTTGCCGGCGTTCGCAATGAGGTTTCTGCGAGAGGAAGCTTGGCTCCCACTAACCGCGCAGCACCGACAGGGCTTCCAGCGCTTCCTCGCGCCGCTCCCACTGCACGAAAATGTGATCGTGATACAGCGCCGCGACGACGTTGCTGCTGATCCGCGCGTCGGTCAGCGCTCGCGCAAACGCCGCGGTGAGGCCAACGGCATCGAGGCTGGAATGCACGCCAAGGCTGATCCGCGCCCAATCGCCGTCCGGGCTGACTCGGATCGCGGTGAAGCCCTCGTCCTCCCGCACCAGCGCAAAGAGCGAGTCATCCCATTCGGGC
>JBKPON010000245.1:0-2571 GCA_046733135.1 Pseudomonadota bacterium
GAAGCCCACTTTGTCGTAACGCAGCGCGCTGGAATCCTTCTTCGGGTCGGCCGTATAAACACCGTCGACACTCGTGCCCTTGAATAGGGCATCGCAACTCATTTCCGCGGCGCGCAATGCGGCCGCAGTGTCGGTGGTGAAATAAGGGTTTCCTGTCCCTGCGGCGAAGATCACGATTCGCCCCTTCTCGAGGTGACGAAGCGCTCGTCGGCGAATGTAGGGCTCGGATACGCTGGCCATCGGGATCGCCGACAACACGCGGGTGTCGACGCCGATCTTCTCGAGTGCCATTTGCAGCGCAAGCGCGTTCATGACCGTCGCCAGCATGCCCATGTAATCCGCGGTCGCGCGGTCGAATCCTTTCGCTGCCGCGGCCATCCCGCGGAAGATATTGCCGCCGCCGACAACCAGGCAGAGCTCATGTCCTTGGCCCTTGGCCTCCGCAATCTCCCCGGCGAGCCCGGCAACAGCATCGGGATCGATCCCGAACTGCCCCTGGCCCATCAACGCCTCGCCGGAAAGCTTCAGCAGGATGCGGTTGAAGCGCGGTCGGGTCATGCGCAGGGATTGTCCTCCAGATGCAACCAAGGCGGCCAAGCCTTTATGGCGCGGCCGGCCAGTTGCCAACTGCCTTACTTGCCCCTCTCGCTCTTTGCAGGCAGCATCCGCCCCGCAGGGAGCTGCGCATGGCCAGCGTGTTCTTGAGCTACGACCGGGACGATGCGGACAAGGTGCGGCCGTTCGTTCGCGCCCTCGAGGAAGCGGGCCACTCTGTCTGGTGGGATTTGCATGTCCGCGGCGGGGCTCAGTTCGGAAAAGTCATCGAGGAGGCCCTGAAAGCGGCCGACGTGGTCGTCGTTCTTTGGTCGAAGCATTCCATTGAGTCCGCATGGGTAAAGGATGAGGCGGCGGCGGGCCGGGACAGTGGCAGGCTCGTGCCCATCACGATCGATGGCACTCCAGCGCCGCTCGGATTTCGGCAATTCCAGACGATCGATTTCAGCCGAGGCCGTCGCGGCAAATCAAATATGGGCCTCCTGCTCGAAGCCGTGGCGAGCCTTACACCTCACAGCGAGGGTGTTTCTGCGGCGCGCGCTCCGCCTCCAGCGCCAGCGCCGGCACATCGTCGCTGGATTGCGGTGACGTTTGGTGCTGTGCTGCTGGTACTGCTCGTGAGTTTTGGTTGGCGGGCTTGGACGGCGCGCGACCAATTGCCGGTCGTGGAGATTGCCGCCGGCGATAATTCACGCCGGACGCAATCAGCGGCCAGCGACCTTTTCGTCAAGCTCGGCAGTCTTGCTCAAATCGGAAAAGGCAAATGGCAACTCGTTGATGCGGGATCGGCCCGGCGCAGCCCCGACCTGCTGTTCCGGACGACCGACACAGGCTCCGCGAACAATCCACGAGCAAACGTCGTGCTTCTGGACGGAAAAGACAGCAGCCTGCTGTGGTCGCGCGAATTCAGCTTTCCGGCGGGCGGCGAGGCCGATCTTCGTCAGCAGATGTCGCTGACAGTTGGTCGCGTGCTCAGCTGCGGGCTTGAGGCTCGGGCAAATGGCGGGCTTCGGCGTGACCTGCTGAAGGTCTTTCTCGACGGTTGTGCCCAACTTGCCGAAGTCGGCAACAACAGCAATCCGGACAGGATCGTCACGGCGATGCGCGCAGTGCTCGACGGGCAGACACGTTTCATACCGGCGTGGGGAAGATTGCTCCTAGCTGATATCGTTACGCTCGATCTCGCGCGGAGCAATGAGCAGGACGAAACAGCGGCAGAGCAATCAATCCGCAGAGATGTCGCTCAAGCGAGCAAGGTCGCTCCGAATATGCCCGAAATCGTGCTGGCCCAGGTTCATCTGCTTCCTCCCTCGGCCTATGGACAAGCACTCGATCTCCTTGCGAAGGCTAAGGCCAGCGCACCTGACAATCCCGAGATCAACGTCGATCAAGCCTACGCATTTTTGCGTGTCGGACGTCTCAGCGACGCAGTCGAGTCGGCGCGCAGGGCAGCGGAGCTCGACCCGCTATCGCCCGCCGCAAAAACGCAATTCATTATGACCCTCGCCTATGCTGGCCAGGTCGAGACTGCGCGCCGCGAACTCGAGCGCGCGGAGAAAGTCCTGGCCGGAACGGGAGCATTGCGTGATGCGCAATTCGCGTTTCACTTCCGTTTCGGGAGTCCGAAGATCGCGGCGCAGCTAGCGAGCATCCCGGGTGCAGAACCTTATCTGCAAGCCCGCGCCGACCCATCGACCGCGAACGTCGAGGCATTGCTTGCCCAGTTGCGGCAGCTTGAAGCCAAGCCGGACCCCGGGGCGGTGGGCTATGCCGTGCAAGCACTCGGTGAATTCCACCGGACCGATGACGTGTTCAGGTGGTTGAGGTTGATGCCTGCCAATACGATCACTAGCGGAACTGAACTTCTGTTTCGTCCCGCGCTAGCGGAGGCTCGCCGAGACCCACGCTTCATCGCAATCGCCAAAGAGCTCGGTCTGCTCGACTATTGGCGTCAGAGCGGAAAATGGCCGGACTTCTGCTCCGACCCCACCCTTCCCTACGACTGCAAAAAAGAGG
>JBKPON010000246.1:0-20495 GCA_046733135.1 Pseudomonadota bacterium
GGCAGCGTCAGATGTGTATAAGAGACAGGTCTAAGCTCGTCATCCTGAACTTGTTTCAGGATCCATTCCGATGAAGGGCGGCGGACGTCTTCACGATGGATGCTGAAACAAGTTCAGCATGACGGGCGTTGCCCTTTGACCGCGCCAGCAGCGATGCTTACTTTACGTCCATGACCCGAACCATCGACATTGAGGCGCTGTGCGCGGACAAGGGCCTGCGCATCACCGAGCAGCGCAAGATCATCGCGCGCGTCCTCGGCGATAGCGAAGATCACCCCGATGTCGAGACTCTTCATGCCCGCGCCTCGGCGGTCGACCCCAATATCTCGATCGCGACCGTCTACCGGACCGTTCGCCTGTTCGAGGAGGCAGGCATCCTCGAGCGACACGAGTTCGGCGATGGCCGCTCGCGGTATGAAGCGGCCTCCGAGACCCATCACGACCATTTGATTGACGTCGAGACCGGCAATGTGATCGAGTTCGTCGACGATGAGCTCGAAGCGTTGCAAAAACGCATTGCTGAGAAGTTGGGTTTCCGTCTCGTCGACCATCGAATGGAGTTGTACGGCGTCACGCTCGACCGCGATCGATAAGCCGAAGACGGCGCGCATGAACGTCCGCGCTGCAGCACGTATTACTGCGCTTGCCATGCTTCTTCTGGTCTGCGCGCCAATTCACATCCTCAGCAAGCACCTGCTCGGCCATTCCTCTTGGCCGCGCTGGTTCCTTGGCGCAGCGGGATGGATCGTCGGTGCGCGCGCGCAGCTTTCAGGGGCACCAATCGGTCCGCATACGTTACTCGTCGCCAATCACACGAGTTGGCTCGACATCCTCGTGCTTGGCGGCGCGACCAATTGCGCGTTCGTTTCGAAGGATAATCTCGGGCATGGGTTCGTTCACTGGCTCGCCGACCAGAATGCGACGGTTTACGTCAAACGATCCCATATCAAAGGCGCCAGGAATCAGGCGACCGCCATTGCCAGAGCGCTCGAAGGCGGTAAGCCCGTGACGCTCTTCCCTGAGGGCACGACAGGACCTGGGACGCACCTGCTGCCGTTCCGTTCGACCTTGCTTGAATCAGCAAATTTCGCCGCGAAGGACGTCCAAATTCGGCCGCTCGCGCTAGATTATGGCGTCGCGAAAGCCGAAGTCGGCTGGTGGGGAGAATCAGGGAGGGACAACATCCTGCGCATCCTCAATAGGCCCGGAACGCTGTCCGTTAAGGTGAAAGTGCTGCCTCCTCTCGACCGCTCCGCCGATCGCAAGCAACTGGCGCACGAGACCCGCGAACAAATCGCTCGAGCGCTCGGCTTCAAGTCGGGCCTCCGCTCCCCTATAGACACGGCCGAATGACTCCCAAGACTTTCAAAATAAAAAGCTTCGGCTGCCAGATGAACGTGTATGACGGCGAGCGCATGGCCGAGCTTCTTGCCCAGCAAGGCATGGCCGCGGCCGAAGGCGAGGACGCTGATCTCGTCGTGCTGAATACCTGTCACATTCGTGAGAAGGCAGCGCAGAAGGCCTATTCCGATGTTGGCCGTCTGAGGCGCGACGACGGCTCGAAGCCGATGATCGCCCTTGCCGGCTGCGTCGCCCAGGCGGAAGGGGCGGAGGCCAAGCGCCGCTCGCAGATGATCGACATTGTCGTCGGGCCGCAGGCCTATCACCGTCTGCCCGAAATGGTGCGCAAGGCGTCGCTTGGCGCGCGCCCGGTCGACACCGATATGCCGGCGATCAGCAAGTTCGACGCGCTTCCTGCGCGTCGTCGGGCGAGCCCGAGTGCCTTCCTCACGGTGCAGGAAGGCTGTGACAAGTTCTGCACCTATTGCATCGTGCCCTACACCCGCGGCGCCGAGATCTCGCGCCCGTGGGACGACATCGTCGCGGAAGCCCACGCGCTTGTCGACGCAGGCGCCCGAGAGATCGTCTTGCTTGGTCAGAACGTGAATGCATGGACACACGAAAAGCGCGGCTTCGCCGACTTGATCCGCACATTAGCAAAAATCGATGGACTAAAACGCATTCGGTACACGACGAGTCATCCTGCAGACATGACCGATGCGCTGATCGGCGCGCACGGCGAAATCGAGAAGTTGATGCCCTTCCTCCACCTGCCGGTGCAATCCGGCAGCAATGATATCCTAAAGGCGATGAATCGCAGCCACACCGTTGAAACATATCTCGCTATCGTGGAGAAGATGCGCGCCGCCCGACCCGATATCGCCCTTTCGAGCGACTTCATCGTCGGATTTCCAGGTGAGACCGACGAAGATTTCGAAGCGACGCTCAGTATCGTCGACGAAGTCCGCTATGCGTCCGCTTATTCGTTCAAGTACAGTGCGCGACCGGGAACCCCCGCCGCGACGATGGCCGATCAGATCCGGCGCGAGATCATGGACGAGCGGCTGCAGCGCCTGCAGGAACGGATCAACGCCCATCAGTTTGCGTTCAATCGATCGAAAGTGGCCGCGGACACGCAAATCCTGATCGAACGCACGGGCAAGCACGAGGGCCAGATGATCGGCCGCTCGCCTTGGCTGCAGTCCGTGCATGTCGAATGCCGTGCTGAACGCGGCGAGTTGATGGACGTGACCCTGGTCGCAGCTGGACCCAACAGCATGACCGGCGCGGTCCGCCAGAAGGAAGCCGCCTGATGGCCAGACGCGATTTGCAGGCGGTTCCGGATCGCGCCCGGCTCGAGCTCGAGTTCGAGCAGCCGTATTTGCTCGGCCCTCTTTTCGGCGACTACGACCGCCACTTGATCACCATTGAGAACCGCCTCGGCGTACACATCTCGGCACGCGGCAACCGGGTGCAGATCGAAGGCGACGCGGATGCCGCCGCGCGGGCGCGGGATGTGCTGACCGGGCTCTATAACCGGCTCGACTCGGGGCACGACGTCGACGTGGAAGCGGTCGAGGCCGTGCTCGGAATGGCTGCACAGCCCCATCTGGATGGAATCATTACCGAGGAAGTGACTTCTGTTCCGAAGGTGATGATCCGCACCCGAAAGAAGACCATCGTTCCGCGCTCGGCGATGCAGACCCCCTATATGGAGGCGCTGGCCCGCGACGAGATGATCTTCGGTCTCGGTCCTGCCGGCACGGGCAAGACCTATCTCGCGGTCGCTCAGGCGGTCTCGCAGCTCATCAACGGCAGCGTCGACCGGCTGATCCTTTCGCGGCCGGCGGTCGAGGCGGGCGAACGCCTCGGCTTCCTCCCCGGCGACATGAAGGAGAAGGTCGATCCGTATCTCCGCCCGCTGTATGACGCGCTCTACGACATGCTCCCGACCGAGCAAGTCGAGCGGCGAATCGCGTCCGGCGAGATCGAGATCGCACCCCTAGCCTTCATGCGCGGCCGCACTCTGAACGATGCCTTCATCATCCTCGACGAGGCGCAAAACACGACACCGCTGCAGATGAAGATGTTCCTAACCCGCTTCGGCATGCGCAGCCGAATGGTGATCTGTGGCGACCCGCACCAGGTCGACCTGCCTGATCCATCGAAGTCGGGCCTTGCCGATGCGGTGGGTCGGCTCGAGCGCGTCCAGGGAATCGCAGTCGTCCGCTTTACGGTCACCGACGTCGTCCGGCACCCGCTGGTCGGCCGGATCGTCGACGCTTATGAGGGCCCGAACGCCGTAGGGGATGTGGGCGGATGAACCTCGAAATCGCTCTCGAAGCCGATGGGGAATGGGACAGTAGCCGGTCCTGGGAGCCGCTCGTCCGCAAGGCAGCCGAGGCGGCGATCGCTGAAAGCGCCTTCCCGCAGCTCGCCGAAGCCGACCGCATGATCGAGCTGTCGGTCCGTCTCGCGGGTGACGACGAAGTCCGCGCACTGAACGCGCATTGGCGCGGCAAGGACAAGCCTACGAACGTCCTGTCCTTCCCCATGGCTGAACCCTACGAGCTCGAGCAAGCCGACGAAGAGGGCCCGGCGATCATGCTCGGCGACATCATCCTCGCCCACGGAGTATGTGAGCGCGAGGCGATCGAAAAAGGCGTCAGCCTCAACGAGCACGCAGTGCATTTGGTCGTGCACGGCACGCTTCATCTCCTCGGCTACGATCACATCGCGGAGACGGACGCCGCCGAAATGGAAGAGCGCGAAATTCGGGCACTCCACCGGCTTGGCATTGCGAATCCCTATGCGGTGACGGCTTGATGGCGACCCGGCAGGACGACAATGGTTCACGATTGTGGCGCGGCATGCGCCACTTGCTGTTCGGCGACGAGGCCGAGCCGACGCTGCGCGACGAAATCGAGGAAGCGATCGATGAAGCCGAGGACTCGCGGCCGGTCGCGGGTGATCTCTCCCCGGCTGAGCGCCAGATGCTTCGCAATCTCTTGCATTTCGGAGAGAGGACCGCAGGCGACATCTGCGTCACCAGGGGCGACATCATCGCGGTGCCGCAGACGATTGGTTTTGACGAATTAGTTCGCGCCTTCGCCGACGCCGAACACAGCCGCCTGCCCATCTACGGCGAGAGCCTCGATGAGGTGGTTGGCATGGTGCATGTCAAAGACATTTTCGCCGCCAATATCGATTCGACCCGCGACCGCTCACTCAACGCTTTGATGCGCAGCCCGCTGTTCGTGCCCGAATCCATGGGCGCGATAGAGCTACTTGCACGCATGCGCGCCGACCGCGTGCACCTCGCCATAGTCGTCGATGAGTTTGGGGGAACCGAAGGCCTGGTCACCATCGAGGACGTGGTCGAGGAGATCGTCGGGGAGATTGAGGACGAGCACGACATCGAGGAGGTAGACCTCCTCAGCATGCTCGACGACGGGCTATGGGAAGCCGACGCGCGGCTCGAGCTCGAGGACCTCCAAGAAGCTGTCGATAGGCGCCTAACCGCCGAGGACGACGACGTCGACACGGTCGGCGGGCTCACTTTCTTGCTCGCCGGGCGCATCCTTCAGCCGGGCGAATCTGTGAGCCATCCATCAGGCTGGCGGCTAGAAAGTGTCGAAGCCGACACCAAGCGCATCAAGCGCGTCCGGCTGCATGCGCCGGAGAAGGGATTGACCCCGGCTGGGCAACGCACCGGGTTCGCAGGCTAGTTCTTGGCGAAAAGCTTCGCCGGATCAGCCATTGCCTTGAATTCCAAAGCATTGCCCGCGGGGTCGAGCAAGAACATCGTCGCCTGCTCACCGGGCTGACCTTCGAACCGAATTGTTGGCGGGATGATGAATCTGACATCCGCCGCTCCCAGTCGTTCGGCAAGTGCCTTCCATTTCTCCATCGTCAGCACCACGCCGAAATGGGGTACCGGCACCTCGTCACCGTCGACGGGGTTCGCCGCACGCTCGCGGATCGCCTGCGGAGCCAGGTGGGCAACAATCTGATGCCCATGCAGGTCGAAGTCGACCCATTTCTCCGCGCTCCGTCCCTCGGGGCAGCCGAGCAAATCGCCGTAGAAGCGGCGAGCTGCTGCGAGATCGTCGACCGGGAAGGCCAAGTGGAAAGGCGCAATTGTCATCCCCTCGTTCCTGCGCGGGACGGCCCGCATTGTCGAGCCTTTCGTTCTATCGACGTAACCGCTAGCCATGAGGGCGATGCTGCTGGTCCTCTATGCCGCTCTGCTCGGCGCGGCTTCCGCCTTCGCCTTCGAGCCAGTCGGCTGGTGGCCGATCCTGCCGGTCGCCTTTGCCGTGCTGTGCGAACTCCTCGATCGGTCGAAGAGCCTTTGGCGGTCGCTGTTCATTGGCTGGGCGTTCGGTGTCGGCCAGTTCGTGGTCGGGCTCAACTGGATCGCGACTTCCTTCACCTATCAGGCGGCGATGCCGGCCTGGCTGGGATGGCTCGCCGTCGTCCTGGTGTCGCTCTACCTGGCCATCTATCCGGCCCTGGCCACCGGCCTCGCCTGGAGGTTCGGGAATCAAGACCGGGTCGTTCTCGTCATGGCGCTTGGAGGCGCATGGGCCATCACTGAATGGCTGCGCGGCACCATGTTCACCGGTTTTCCGTGGAATCCCGCGGCGGCGGCCTTGGCTCCAACGCCCCTCATCACCGTCACGGCGCTGATCGGAACCTACGGCCTGTCGGGGCTCGTGGTCTTGCTCGGCGGAGCGATCTGGTTGGAATATTACAAGAAATGGCTGCCCTTGGTCGTGATCTTCGGGGTCACGATCTTCTTGTGGCTGCTTCCCTCTTCGCCCGTCCCCGACGATCCTCTCACGCTGGAGCCAGTCCGAATTGTCCAACCTGACATCGGCCAGCAGGACAAGTGGCGTCCTGGCTTCGGCGAAGAGGCGGCACGCCGACTCGCGGTTCTCTCTGGAGCTCCGACCGGCGAGCCGCGGCTGCTCTTCTGGCCGGAAGCCGCGATCACGGATCCCGTTGAGGATGCGCGCACCGACGAGCATCGGGCCATGGCCGAGTTCCAGCGGACACGGGCGACATCCCTGCTTGGACCTAACGACCGACTGCTGACCGGCGGCCTCGCCATCGCCTCGCGCGACGGCATCCACGTCGATGGCGCGGCGAATAGCATCTATGTGCTTGGCCCCGGCGGACGAATCCTCGGCCGCTACGACAAGGCCCATCTGGTGCCTTATGGCGAATATCTTCCGATGCGCCCCGTCCTGTCGTCGATCGGGCTCTCGCGGCTTGCTCCAGGAGACGTGGATTTCACGCCGGGGCCTGGACCGCGGACGATCGATCTTGGCGGACAGTGGGGCAAGGTCGGACTGCAGCTCTGCTACGAAATTATCTTTTCCGGCCACGTGGTCGACGAGCGCAACCGCCCTTCCTTCATCTTCAATCCATCCAACGACGCATGGTTCGGTCGCTGGGGCCCACCACAGCACCTCGCTCAAGCCCGGCTACGCGCAGCGGAAGAGGGCATACCAGTGCTCCGCGCGACTCCGACAGGGATCAGCGCGGTCATCGACGCGCGCGGCAATGTCGTGAAAGAGCTTCCCTGGCGCACGGCGGGAGTGATCGACGAAGTCCTTCCGCCCCCGGCTAACGCTCCGACCATCTTCGCCCGCTTTGGCAATGCGATCCCGCTATTACTCGGCTTCGCCTTGATGTTTGGCGCCATTGTGCTCGGGCGCAGGCGTCGCTAGAGCGACATATAAAGACTTCTTTATATCTCGAAGGACACGCCGCCGCCCATGCGCAGCTCATATCTGTTCACATCGGAGTCCGTTTCGGAAGGCCATCCCGACAAGGTTGCCGATCAGATTTCCGACGCCATTGTCGACCTTTTCCTGTCCAAGGATCCGGAAGCTCGGGTCGCTTGTGAGACGATGACCACCACCAATCGCGTCGTCCTCGCCGGCGAAATCCGCGGGCAGGGCGTGATGGATCGCGAAGGCAATTGGGCGTCCGGCATCCGCGAAGAGATCGAGACGGCAGTCCGCCAGACGGTGCGGGAGATCGGTTACGAGCAGGCGGGCTTCCACTGGGACAAGTTGGATTTCGCCAATCATCTTCACCCGCAGTCCGCCAACATCGCGCAGGGCGTCGACGCGGTCGGCAACAAGGATGAGGGCGCCGGCGACCAGGGCATCATGTTCGGCTTTGCGTGCGACGAAACTCCGGACCTCATGCCGGCGACGCTCGATTATTCGCACAAGATTCTGATGAAGATGGCGGAAGATCGGCACTCGGGCGCCGCTCCCTTCCTCGAGCCCGACGCCAAGAGCCAGGTCACGCTCCGCTTCGAGAACGGAAAACCGGTCGCCGCGACCGCGATTGTCGTCTCGACCCAACACAAGCCCGGTTACGACCAGGGCGACAAGGAAAAGCAGCTCCACGATTATGTGAAAGCAGTGGTGGCCGACGTGCTTCCGCAGGGACTGCTTAACGAATGGACGGTCTACCACATCAACCCGACCGGCAGCTTCGAAATCGGCGGGCCCGAGGGTGATGCCGGAATCACCGGCCGCAAGATTATCGTCGATACTTATGGCGGCGCTGCTCCGCATGGCGGCGGCGCGTTTTCCGGCAAGGATCCGACCAAGGTTGACCGTTCGGCGGCTTATGCGGCGCGCTATCTCGCCAAGAATATCGTAGCCGCGGGACTTGCCAGACGCTGCACGATCCAGCTCGCCTATGCCATCGGCGTGTCGGAGCCGCTCTCGCTTTATGTTGACACCCACGGAACTGGAAAGGTTGACGACGAAAAGCTCGAGCAAGCGATCGGCCGAATCGACAAACTCGGCGGGCTGACCCCGCGCGGCATCCGCACGCATCTTCGCCTCAACAAGCCGATTTACCGTGCCACGGCTGCTTACGGTCACTTCGGCCGCCAGCCCGAGGGCGATTTCTTCCCGTGGGAGCGGCTCGACCTGGTCGAGGATCTCAAGACGTCTGTTGGTGCGGCAACCGTTCGGATCGAGGCCTGAGTTCGCGGCTGTGGCCCTTCCGACCTGAAATCGCGGCCCGCGGGCCCACCTCCATTCGTTGCGCACCGGTCGTCAAGCTCTCGTGGAGCGGGCGATGGACGAATGGGTGAAGTACGCCCGTGGCGAAACCCCAGGCGATGAACGACAAAAAAACGCCGATTGCCGCCTTTCCTGCGGGAGTTTCCCCGTCGCTTACGATCGGCAAGATCATGACCGCTCCGGCGGCCCATAGCGAGAAGCCAAACGCCATGCCGAATAGCCATCCTCCGCGCACGTCATTCGCAGCACGGCCGAACAGCCGACTGTAGATCGCGCCCGCGGCGGCCATGACGACGCAGCCGGAGGCAATGGTCACCCATTCCGAAAGGCCGAGAATGCTTGCTTCAACCCGGAGCGAACCGAACGCGTACAGCATCGCTGTTGCCGGAACGGTCCCGAGCACGCCCGAAATGCCGCCCGCGAGCAGCGGCCTCTGCGTGGGTCCGGGATCGTAGCCGTGCGCGTTAAGGAAGCTCGACATCAGCTGAGCAACTCGCGGATGCTCGCGCAGTCCCGGTACTCGGGTCTGCCCCGATGCATGTCGATGAGGTGCTTGTATGACAGCCCGACTGCCCTCGGGTCGCGGTTCAGGTCGAACAAGCCGACGGGAAAGACGATACCGAGCGAATCCGCGATCGCGCGGTCCCAATCGATCTGGTCGGTCACACTGTACCAGGTGAAGCCGATGATCGGGACGCCAGCCGATCGGAGCAGCTGCACGTTGTGCCACTGGCGCCAGAGCCAGGCCGGCGCGTCTCCGGCATCGGTTCGATTGGTTTCCGTGTGCATCATCGTTCGACGATAACGCTGCCAATAGTGGCTCGCGATGACATACCAGCCAAATAGCTCACCCAGGGCCATCGCTTGGCCGCTCTGATCAATGAGCTTCTCGTTCCACTCGTAATAATCGATGCCGATGACCGACCGGCGCGGGCCCTTGCGTGCGCTGAAGCGGTTATATTGTTCGTCCGTCACGCCGTGATCGCGCAGGTACTGCCGCATCGCCGGCGAGACTTCGTGCGCATAGAGCAGATCCAGCGGCAGGAATCGCCTTTCATTCTCGAATGCGGCGATGCGCTCGATGTCCGAGTCCGGGCAGCAAGACTGACAAAATTCGCTGCTCTCGCTGTTGATGAAGACCGCGTCCGAACGACGTGCGAGGATCGCATCGGTCATACCGGTGCAAGCCGAGGCGAGCGTGAGCACGGCTCGCACGAACGCATTTTCATCTTGCAGCTGCTCGTTCCACAAGCCCTGCAGCGCGCTCATTCGAGCGCAAACGTACATCTCGTTCACGGGGGTATAAAAGCGGACCCACGGATAACGCTGAGAAAAAGCCGCCGCATATTCGATGAGCGCGGGCGTGACCTCTTCGTTCTGGAAATTGCCCAGCCACGTTGGCACTCCAAAGTGGCACAAATCGATGATTGGTTCGGGCCCCAGGTCTTTGAGCTCGCGCATCTGCCGGTCGCACCACGACCAATCGTATCGACCCGGCCCGAGAAAAATCAGGTGCAACGGCGGGCCGTAGCGGATGTGTGTCACTCCGACCTCGCGCGCCAGAGCGAAATCCTCGCGCCAGCGCTCGTAATGGCCGGTCGAGCTCATCTCGTCGCGTCGCCAGCGGCCGTCGTCAGTCGTTGGATAACTGCACTCGATTCCCGTCGCGAAGATGAAACCATGTTCGGATGCAGGCGCCCGGTTGAGCGGCAGGCGCGGGCCCCTCAGACGGCGTGGCTTGGCGCAAGCGCCCGTCGCCGGATAGCCCACCGGCCGGGTGTAGATCGCTCCTACAGTTAACCCGAACAGCGCATGACCGATTATTAGCCCGGCGAACCTAGTCTTCTCGAGGCCGACGAGGAATGTCCGCCAATCGAGCTGAACGATGGCCTGGTGGAGGTGCATCAGCTCCAGCTGCGGATAGACCACCAGGGTCGCGAGCGTCGCGGGAAGGGCGGCGAAAGCGAGTCCCTGCAGAGGCGGCGGCCAATCCAACCGTGCCCAGAAGAAATAAGCATAGAATAGCGCCCACGCCGCGCCCACCAGAGCGTGTGCAGCAGTCCCCGCCAACCACCACTCGGTTGGACCGCCATGCGGGAACGGTAGCGTTCCCAACTCGCGCACGATGTCAAAGGTCGGCATTCCGGCGAGCGCGAGGAGGCGCAACGCCGCTTCCCACACCAGAGCTCCAGCGATGCCAGCAAGGATCGCCTTCCGGAATGCGACGATCCTCAGCAAGGTGCGTCAACCCTCTCTTTCCCCGCGCCCAATTTGACGCGAGAACCGCTGAGAGGTTCCAAAATCGCCCGTTGCGCCTTAGGCGACAGCCGCGATGACCGCTTTCAAAACCGGCGATCCGCTGACCCTCAACCGGCTTTATGGACGGTCGAGCGGCCATAAATTGCGCAGGGCCCAGCAAGAGCTCATCGAGACACTGCTCCCGCAGATCGAGGTACCGGAAGGCAAAATCACGTCGCGCCGGCTGTTCGGGGACGACCGAACGCTGCATTTCGAGATCGGCTTCGGCTCGGGCGAGCATCTTGCCGATCGTGCGGACATGCTTCCCGATCACGGGTTCATCGGCGCCGAACCGTTCCTCAATGGCGTCGCGGCCGCGCTTGCGCACATACGTGACGGACCTCTGTCGAACGTCCGTCTGTGGCGCGGCGATGCGCTGGAAGTGTTACGGCGCGTGCCCGATAGCAACTTGAGCTTCCTCTATTTGCTCCACCCCGATCCATGGCCGAAGGCCCGCCACGCCAAACGGCGTATGGTCAACGATGGCCCCGTCGACCTATTCGCCGCCAAGCTCAAACCCGGCGGCGAGTTCCGCCTCGCGACCGACGATCCGACCTATTTGATCTGGTCTTTAATGGTGATGCAGCGGCACGGACATCAGTTCGAATGGCTGGCCGAAGCGCCGAAGGACTTCATCGAACCCTCGGGCGGCTGGATCGAGACGCGCTATGGCGCGAAGTCGCGGCGTGAGGGCCGGCGGCCTTATTATCTTCGCTACCGCCGCGCGGGCTAAGGCTGTAGAGGCGCGCTCATGGACGTCCGCTCCAGCACGCTCGAGGCGATCGGCAACACAGCGCTGATCAAGCTCCGCAAGGCGTCCGAAGTGACCGGCTGCACGATCCTCGGCAAAGCCGAGTTCATGAATCCGGGGCTCTCCGTGAAGGACCGAGCGGCACTCGGCATCGTTACGGACGCGATCGAGAGAGGGCAACTGCGGCCGGGCGGCCTGATCGTGGAGGGCACTGCCGGGAACACCGGCATCGGCCTCACCGTGGTCGGAAACGCGCTCGGCATGCATACGCTGATCGTCATCCCCGAGACGCAGTCCCAGGAAAAGAAGGATACGCTCCGATCGCTCGGAGCCAGATTGGTCGAAGTGCCCGCTGTGCCGTACCGAACTCCGAACAACTATGTGAAGGTTGCGGGCCGTATGGCGGAGCGCCTCGCGCGCGATCACCCGCAGGGCGCGATCTTCGCCAACCAGTTCGACAATGTCGCCAACCGCGACATTCACATTCGCACGACCGGTCCGGAGATTTGGGAACAGACAGATGGTACGGTCGACGGGTTCGTCAGCGCGGTCGGCACCGGCGGCACGCTCGCCGGCGTCGCAGCTGCCCTGCGCGAGCGTCGCAAGGAAGTCGTCGTCGCCATCGCCGACGTGCCCGGCGCAGCGCTTTACAGCTATTACACGACCGGAGAACTGAAGGCCGAAGGCAGCTCCATCACCGAGGGGATCGGCCAGGGACGCATCACCGCCAACCTAGAGGGCCTGGAGGTCGACGAAGCCTTCTTAATTCCCGATGCCGAAAGCCTGGAGGTCGCTTACGGGCTGCTGCGGGACGAGGGCCTCAGCCTCGGCCTTTCCTCCGGCGTCAATGTCGCCGGCGCTATTCGTCTCGCGCGCAAGCTTGGGGCGGGAAAAACCATTGTCACGATCCTCTGCGACCCTGGCTCGCGCTATCAGTCGCGTCTCTACAACGCCGGGTTCCTGCATTCCAAGGGTCTTGCGGCCCCGGAATGGCTCGAACAGCCGCAAAGCATCGCGCCCGATTTTGAAGAGGTTGATTGAGCCTTATATCGGCGCCAGTTCCACGACTCGTCAGGAGACAGATCATGACCCTTTCTATCGGCAGCACCGCCCCGGATTTTACTGCTGAAACGACGCAAGGCACGATCCGCTTTCACGACTGGATCGGCGACAGCTGGGTAATCCTGTTCTCGCATCCCAAGGATTACACGCCCGTCTGCACGACCGAGCTCGGCTATCTCGCCGGTCTCGAGGATGAGTTCAAAAAGCGCAACACCAAGGTGATTGGCCTCTCGGTCGACCCCGTCGGCTCACACCAGGGCTGGCTACAGGACATCAAGGACGTCACCGGCAATGACGTCAATTATCCGATCATTGCCGATCACGACCTTCAGGTCGCCAAGCTCTACAATATGCTCCCCGCCGACGCCGGCGAGACATCGGAGGGCCGGACGGCGGCAAACAATGCGACCGTTCGCACCGTCTACATCGTCGGGCCAGACAAGCTGATCAAGGCCATGCTGATCTACCCGATGAGCTCCGGCCGCAATTTCGATGAGGTGCTGCGGCTGCTCGATTCCATCCAGCTGACCGCGAAGCATTCGGTCGCGACACCAGTGAACTGGAAGCAGGGCGAGGAATGCATCATCGTCCCGTCGCTGTCCGACGAGCAGGCACGCGAAAAATTCCCGGGCGGTTGGAAGACCCTTAAGCCGTACCTCCGGACCGTTCCGCAGCCCAAAGACGAAGTGGTCACTGAACCAGCCAAATGATCCCGCTCAGCGCGCGGCTGGCTCAAGCCTGAGCAGCCGCGCGTGAGGCCCGTCTTCGAGAAGATAAACTTCGCCGCGCGGTCCCTGGTCGACGGCACGGACGCGCGCTCCCATGGGCCACTCTTCGGCCTTGCGGGCCTGATCGCCGTTGATGTCGACGCGGATGAATGCCTCGCCGGATAGGGCGCCGATCAGCGCATCGCCTTTCCACTGCGGGAACAGGTCGCCGGAGTAGATCAATAGGGAGCCCGGGGAGATCGACGGGTTCCACCACACCTTGGGCTCTTCGAAGCCTTGGCCCTTGTGATCATCCGGAATGTCGCGTCCGTCATAATGGGTTCCGTAGGAGGCCCGCGGCCAGCCGTAATTGCGGCCCTGGAGGATCAAATTGACTTCGTCGCCGCCGCGCGGCCCCATCTCCGTTGCCCACAGGCGTCCGTCGGAAGCGAAAGCGAGACCGAGTACATTGCGGTGACCCAAGGTGTAATAGCGTCCGCCAATGCGCTGTCCCTCAGCCGTCATATGAATGATCTTGCCGAGGTCGCTATTGGGATCCTGCGCGGGATCGAACTTGAATCGCTCGCCGCTGCTGACGAACATCGTGCCATCCGGCGCGAAGGCGATTCGCTCCGAATAATGACTGCCGCCGCTGACCTTCGGCTGCTGACGCCAGATGATCCTGAAGCCGTCGATGCGCGGCTGCCCCTGCCCAAGAACGATGCGGCCGTAGGCAACAGCCGCGCCGCTGGTGCCGTTAGGGCCGGCCTCCGGGAAGCTAAGATAGACGCGCTGGTTTCCGGCAAAATCGGGGTGGACGACTACGTCGGCCAGGCCGCCCTGCCCCTCGACATGGACCCGGGGCACCCCCGCCACTTCTTGCTTTCGTCCGTTCGTCACGTCGACCAGCCACAGGCGCCCCGCCTTCTCGGTCACCAGGGCCATTTTGGTCAGCGGCACGCCGGAACCGGGCAGAAGCGCCATTGCCCAGGGCGAATTGAACGTGGCGATCTCGGCGACTGAGAACGGACGATCAGAGCCAGTCTTGGGTTGGGCTGTGATCGATGATGACGACCCGCAGGCCGCGAGGACCAGCAGAAATGCGGACTGGATTAAGCGGAGGGTCATACAGACTGTTCCATCTGCGTAACGGGAACCAGTGACATTCCGCGGCGCTCTATAGAGGGTCATTATGCAACCGTGCAGCCTTCTCTCACTCGCCACCGCCGTCCCGCCGCGGAGCGTCGAACAGCAAGAAGCGAAAGCACGCGCGCGAGAGGCTTGGGGCGGCAGCAAGGAATTGTTCGACCGCTTGGCGAGCGTGTTCGACAATGCCGGTATCGCGCGTCGCCACATCGTCGCTCCACAAGATTGGTATATGGCCGATCACGGTTGGCATGATCGCAACAACGTCTACCTTGAAGCGTCGGAGAATCTGTTCGTCGATGCGGCGTCGGCGGCCATCGAAAAAGCCGGTCTGAAACCGCACGATGTCGACGGCGTGGTGACGGTATCCACAACTGGAATCGCCACGCCGAGCCTCGAAGCCCGCGCCGCGTCCCGCGTCGGGTTCAGGAACGATATCCGCCGGGTGCCGATCTTTGGTCTCGGCTGCGCCGGCGGAGTCAATGGACTTGCTGCGACGGCCCGATTTGCGGCCGCGGAGGCGGGCACCAACTGGCTGTTCGTTTGTGTCGAGACCTGCTCAATTTCGATCCGCCTCGACAGCCGCGATCCGGCGGCGATTGTCGCGACGGCCCTGTTCGGCGATGGAGCAGCGGCCGCCGTCGTGACCAGCGGCGAACACAGCCTCGCGCGCATTACTGCATCGGCCGAAACGCTATGGCCGGACACTCTTCGGATCATGGGGTGGGACGTCGAGGATCCCGGCCTCTCCGTTGTCTTCGATCGGGCGATCCCGCCATTCGTCGAAGCCGAGCTGGCGGGCGCCGTCGATGGCATGTGCACCAAGTTGGGGGTCGAACGGGATGGCATCGACCGCTTCTGCTGCCATCCGGGCGGAGTAAAAGTGGTCGACGCAATCGAGAAATCGCTCGCCCTCAATCAAGGAGAGCTCAACATCGAGCGCGAAATATTGAGCGAGTTCGGCAATATGAGCGCCCCGACGGTGCTGTTCGTGCTGGAACGGCTGATCGAGCTTGGCCTCCCCGAACGAACCATGATGCTCGCCTTCGGGCCCGGGTTCACCAGCGCCGGGCTGCTCCTCGAAGCGGCGTGACTCTGGGCATCATCATTCTGGCGCTGGTCACTCTCCAGCGCCTTAGTGAGCTGTGGCTCTCGAACCGCAACACGAAGCGCCTCTTGGACCAGGGTGCGCATGAAGTCGGCGCCTCCCACTATCCCTGGATCGTCGCCGTCCACATCTGGTGGCTGGCGCTCCTGTGGTGGCTGGGGCCCGGCCGCCCGGTCGACAGTTTTTGGCTGGGGGTCTTCGTGATTCTCGAGATGGGGCGCGTATGGGTTCTGGCGACGCTCGGTCGGCGGTGGACGACGCGCATCATCGTCCTTCCCGACGCCCCCCTCATCCGCCGCGGCCCTTACCGGTTCGTCAATCACCCGAACTACGTCGTGGTCATCGGTGAAATCGCGGTGCTGCCGCTGGTCTTTGGTCTGTGGCAGGTCGCGCTGGTCTTCACGATCCTCAATGCCGCCATCCTTTTGATCCGGATCCGCGAAGAGAATAGAGCGGTTGGTCGCGGGTAGGACGGCGACAAACTGGAGCCGGCTGCAAGCCCCGTTGATTGCTTGCGCCTGAATTGGTTCGCGCCTATATCGCAGCTCTCTCCTCGACATCGTTAGATGCCTGAGGCTGGGGTCATACGGCCCCGGTCCGAGAGACTTTGGGGTTTCCTTGTGGGAAAAATGCGTGGCTGATGTTGCTGGCCTTGAGCGGATGATCGAACCTGAGGTGAAGCACCTCGGCTACGACCTCGTGCGCGTGGCGATGATCGGCGGCACGTCCGACCCGACACTGCAGGTGATGGCGGAGCGGCCCGATACGCGCCAGCTCGACCTGGGGGACTGCGAGCGCATCTCGCGCCGCCTGTCGGACGTGCTCGACCTGTGCGACCCGATCGACGGCAGTTACCGGCTCGAAGTCTCTTCGCCCGGCATCGACCGTCCGCTGACGCGCCTCAAGGACTATAGCGACTGGTCCGGATACCAGGCGCGCATCACCCTTGCCGAACCACGCGGGGGTCGCAAGCAATTCACCGGAACGCTTCAGGGGCTCGAAGGCGAGACCGTGAAACTGACGGACAAGACAGGCGAGCTGCACGCACTGCCCTTTTCCACTGTCTCGTCGGCCAAGCTGCTCTTGACCGACAAGCTCATCCAAGCCACCGCGCCGCTCGACCCTGAGGGCGCCGACAAAATCGAGACTGTAGAGGACTAATATACATGGCCACCGCACCCGCTGCCGTCAGCGCCAACAAGGCCGAACTGCTCGCGATCGCCGACGCAGTTGCGCGCGAGAAGCTGATCGACAAGGGCATCGTCATCGAGGCGATGGAGGACGCGATCCAGCGTGCCGCCCGCGCCCGCTATGGCGCAGAGAACGACATCCGGGCCAAGCTCGACGCGGAGACCGGCGACCTGCGCCTGTGGCGCGTGCTCGAGGTCGTCGAGGAGCCTGAGGACCATTTCAAGCAGGTCGACGTGAAAGGCGCGCAAAAGCTGCAGAAAGGCGCGAACCTGGGCGACTTCATCGTCGACCCGCTTCCCCCGATCGAGTTCGGGCGAATCGCCGCTCAGGCGGCCAAGCAGGTGATCTTCCAGAAGGTTCGCGACGCCGAGCGCGAGCGCCAGTACGAGGAATTCAAGGACCGCGTCAGCGAAGTCATCACCGGCGTCGTCAAGCGTGTCGAGTTCGGCCACGTCGTCGTCGACCTCGGTCGCGCCGAGGGCGTGATCCGCCGCGACCAGCAAATCCCACGCGAAATGGTGCGTGTTGGCGACCGCATCCGCTCTTTGATCATGTCGGTACGCCGCGAAGCGCGCGGCCCGCAGATCTTCCTTTCCCGAGCCCACCCCGATTTCATGAAGAAGCTCTTCGCGCAGGAAGTGCCCGAAATTTACGATGGGATCATCGAGATTAAAGCGGCCGCGCGCGACCCGGGCAGCCGCGCGAAAATTGGCGTCATCAGCCACGACAGCTCGATCGACCCGGTCGGTGCCTGCGTCGGCATGAAGGGCAGCCGCGTCCAGGCCGTGGTGCAGGAATTGCAGGGCGAGAAGATCGACATCATCCCCTGGTCGCAGGACCTTGCAACCTTCGTCGTTAACGCGCTGCAACCTGCGACGGTCAGCCGCGTCGTCATCGACGAGGAAGAGAGCCGTATCGAGGTCGTTGTTCCCGACGACCAGCTTAGCCTCGCGATCGGCCGCCGCGGTCAGAACGTGCGCCTGGCGAGCCATCTCACCGCTTCGCAGATCGACATCCTCACCGAGGCCGACGCGAGCGAGAAGCGCCAACGCGAATTCGTCGAGCGGTCGGCCCTGTTCCAGAATGAGCTCGACGTTGACGAGACGCTGTCGCAGCTGCTCGTTGCTGAAGGGTTCACCAGCCTGGAGGAGGTTGCCTACGTACCGGTCGAGGAGATCGCGCAGATCGAGGGCCTGGACGAGGACATCGCGACCGAGCTGCAGAGCCGCGCGGGCGAAGCGCTCGAGCGGCGGGAGGCCGCCTCGCGCGAAGAGCGCCGGGCGATCGGTGTCGACGACGCACTGGCTGAAATCCCGCACCTCACCGAGCAAATGCTCGTGACCCTCGGCAAGGCCGGCATCAAGACGCTCGACGATCTGGCCGATCTCGCGACGGACGAATTGATCCAGAAGAAGCGTGTCGAACCACGCCGCCGCGAGCCGAGCAACCGGCCCGAAGATAAGGGCGGCATTCTCGCCGATTACGGCCTAAGCGAAGAGCAGGGCAATGAGATCATCATGGCCGCCCGCGCTCACTGGTTCGAGGACGAGGAACCCAAACCTGCTGCCGAGGAGGACGCGGTTGCGGGCGAGGAGCAATGACACTTTAGAGGCGCACGTTCCGGAGCGCACCTGCATCCTCTCGCGGCGGACTGCACCTCGGGAGGAGCTGATCCGGCTCGCTTTGTCGCCAGACGGCGACGTCGCGCCAGACGTGCGCGCCCGCGCGCCGGGCCGCGGAGCGTGGATCGGGGTGACGCGATCGGAAGTCGACGCGGCGAACGCCAGGGGCAAGCTTAAGGGCGCGCTGCAGCGCGCATTCAAGACAAACAGTGTGCAGGTACCGACCGATCTCGGGGAACTCATCGAGCGCGCACTGAGACAACTCGCGCTCGACCGCCTCGGCATGGAGGCGCGCGCCGGCAATTTGATCAACGGCGCCGATCGCGTCGAGACAGCCACGCGCGCCGGGAAGGTCCACCTTTTGATCCACGCCGCCGATGCGGGCGAGGACGGGCGTAAGCGCCTCGATCAGGCGTGGAGAGTAGGAAACGGTGGTCCCAGGGGGATGATATTCCCCGAGGGACGCACTATCTTGTCATTGGCACTGGGGCGCGAAAATGTGGTACATGTCGCCCTGACCGATCCCGCCGCCGCCTTGCGTGTTCGACACGCGCTCGAGCGTTGGCGAGCTTTCACTGGCCCCGATCGTGGTCTTGAAGGCGGAGAATCCGCCTTGGGGACTGGCTCGGCTGAAGAAGATCAAACGAAGGAATAGAATGGCAGACCAGACCGAAAAACCGAAGCTTGGCACGCGGCCGCCTCTCGGCCTCAAGCGCACGGTCGAGACCGGCAAGGTCAAACAGAGCTTCAGCCACGGCCGCTCGAATACGGTGGTGGTCGAAGTAAAGAAACGGCGTATCCTCGGCCGTCCGGGCGAGGCTCCGCCCGCCGAGACGCCGAAGCCAGTCGCCGAAGCCCCGGCGCCCGCACCCAAGCCGGCTGCGCCCGCGGCTCCGCAACCGCGCAAGCCCTCCGCCCAGGATGACATCACTCGCCGCAGGGAACTGCAGGAAAAACTCCTGCGCGAGGCTGAGGAAGCTCGCCTGACGGCGCTCGAGGAAGCGCGGCGTCGCGACGACCGCGCACTCAAGGACGCAAGCGAAGAGGAACGCCGCCGCGCTGAAGAAAATCGCAAGGCCGACGAAGCAGCGGACGAAGAAGCTAAGACCCAGGTTGAGGAAGAGACGCGCCGCGCCGCCGAGGTTCCGCCGGAGCCCGAGATCGTCGCTCCGGTCGAGATCGACGAGGTGCAGCAGGAGCGCGGTTTCCGCCGGCCCAGCCACGCCCCCGCGCCCAAGCGGCCCGAGCCCGCGCGGACAGGCCGCGGGCGCGACGATCAACGCCATCGCGGCAAGCTCACCGTCAGTCGGGCCCTGTCCGACGAGGATGAGAGCCGCGCTCGCTCGCTCGCCGCCCTCCGCCGCGCCCGTGAGAAGGAAAAGCGGCACCATCAGGAAGTCGGTCCCGCCCAGAAGCAGGTCCGTGACGTCGTCGTGCCCGAAGCGATTACAGTTCAAGATCTCGCCAACCGCATGGCCGAGCGTGGCGCCGATCTGGTGAAGGCCCTTTTCAAGATGGGCATGCCGGTCACGCTCACGCAAACGATCGACCAGGATACGGCAGAGCTGCTGGTTACCGAGTTCGGCCATCGGGTGAAGCGTGTCAGCGAGGCCGACATCGACATCGATACCTCGGCCGACGTGGATGCGCCGGAGACGCTCAAGGCGCGCCCTCCAGTCGTGACGATCATGGGGCACGTCGACCACGGCAAGACCTCGCTGCTGGATGCGATCCGCGGGGCTGAGGTCGTCGCACATGAAGCCGGCGGCATCACTCAGCACATCGGCGCTTATCAGGTGAGCCTGCCGGACAAGTCGAAGATCACCTTCCTCGACACGCCCGGCCACGAGGCGTTCACCGAAATGCGCGCTCGCGGCGCCAACGTTACGGACATCGTGATCCTGGTGGTCGCTGCCGACGACGGCCTGAAGCCGCAGACGATCGAGGCGATCAACCATACCAAGGCGGCCGGCGTCCCGATGATCGTCGCGATCAACAAGATCGATAAGCCCGACGCCAAGCCGCAGAAGGTCCGCGAGGAACTGCTACAGCACGAAGTGATCGTCGAGGACATGGGCGGCGAAGTTCAGGACGTCGAAGTCTCGGCGACCAAGAAGACCAATCTCGACAAGCTCCTGGAAGCCATCCAGCTTCAGGCCGAAATTCTCGAGCTCAAGGCCAATCCGGATCGCCCGGCCGAGGGTACCG
>JBKPON010000247.1:0-8150 GCA_046733135.1 Pseudomonadota bacterium
ATATACGCTCGACCGCAAGCAGTTCGGGCGGCCCCTTGCTTCCAATCAGCTGATCCAACTGAAGCTCGCGAATATGGCGACCGAGATCACGCTCGGTCTGCAGGCGTCGCTGCGCGTCGGCCGCCGTCTGGAGGCGGGCGAGTTGATCCCTGAGACGATCAGCCTCATCAAGCGCAACAATTGCGGCAAGGCGCTCGATATCGCTCGAATTGCCCGCGATATGCACGGCGGCAACGGGATTTCCGCCGAGTTTCAGGTGATGCGTCATGCAGCGAACCTGGAGACGGTAAACACCTACGAGGGCACGCATGACGTGCACGCGTTGATCATGGGCCGAGCAATCACGGGACTCTCCGCCTTCTAGCGAACAGCCGCAAACCGCCTTATGCTCGCCCCCAAAGCAAATCGGGGGCGTTCATGGGCATTTTCGGCTGGATCATTCTTGCGGCGGTCGTTCTGCTGCTGCTTTCCGGCGTCGCCATCTACAACCGCCTCGTTCGGCTGCGAGCACTGGTCAAGGAAGGGTTCAGCGGAATCACCGTCCAGCTGCGGCGCCGCGCCGACGTGATCCCCAACCTGGTCGAAGCCGTCCAAGGCTACGCCACGCACGAGCGGGAGGTCTTCGAAGCGGTCAGCGAGAACCGGTCAAAGGCGCTGAACGCCGGCAGTGTCGCGGCCACCGCTCAAGCCGATGCGCAGATGACCGGGCTGCTCGGCCGCCTGTTCGCGGTTGCGGAGGCCTATCCCGAGCTCAAGGCCAACACCAATTTCCTCCAGCTGCAGGATCAGCTGGCGAGCATCGAAACCGAGTTACAAGGCGCGCGGCGCTACTACAACGCGACGGTCCGCGACCTCAATTCATCCATTCAGAGCTTCCCGCCCGTGCTAATCGCAAGGCCGATGGGCTTCGCCGAAGAGCCCTTCTATCAAGACGAGGACCAGAGCATTCAAAGCGCCCCGAAGGTGTCGTTCGCTCGCCCGGCAGCTTGACCGTGGCAAGCGCCTGGCGCGCCCTCGCTCCACTGTTCCTCCTTCTCGCGCCGGCCGCGGCGCGAGCCGACGAACGCATTCTTCGCTACCTCAGCGATGTCCAGGTCCAGAAGGACAGCTCGCTCCTGGTCACCGAAACGATCGACGTCCGCGCCGAGCATGAGCAGATCAATCATGGCATCTACCGCGATTTCCCGACTCGGTATCGCGGTCCGCACGGGAGTCCCGTGCGCGTCGGCTTCTCGTTCGAAGGCGCGACGCTCGACGGAGCGACGGTCCCCGCGTCGGTAGAGCCGTTTGGCAATGGCGTTCGGATCAAGGTCGGTGATCCGGAAAAAACTGTCGAAATCGGCGAGCACATCTACGTGCTCCGTTATCGGACGACGCGCCAGATCGGCTATTTCAAGGGCTATGACGAACTCTATTGGAACGCCACCGGCAATGGCTGGGTGTTTCCGATCGATGTCGCGGAAGCGCGGATCCGCCTGCCCGAGCCGGCGAATTTTGGACAGCATTCCATGTACACGGGTCCCCAGGGCTCAACTGCCTCCGACGCCCAGCTGGTCGATGAGAAACCCGGCGATATTCTGTTCAGCACGACCAAACCGCTCGGCGCCTATGAGGGCCTAACCGTTGCGGTCGCTTTCCCCAAGGGCGTGGTCGCCAAGGCAAGCCGAAGTAGCCAGATTGCCAACTGGCTGGCCGATTACGGGCCGCCTCTGGTCGGTCTTCTTTCATTGATCGGCCTCGCCGGCTTCTACTTCGTCGCCTGGCAGCGCGCTGGCCGCGATCCGCGTGCTGGAACGGTCGTACCGATATTTTCGCCGCCCGACGGATTGACGCCTGCGGGCATGCGCTACGTGACGAAGATGGGCTCGGATAACCGCGTCTTCGCCGCGGCCCTCGTCGATATGGGCGTGCGCGGACATATTCGCCTGGTCGAGGAGGAAGGCGGCTGGTTCTCCCGCGACAAGACCCGCCTCGAACGACACGCTGGGCCTGACCCGCTGCCACCCGAAGAAGAGGCCGCGCTCCGGAAACTTTGCTCGACCGGAGAGTCGATCATGATGGAGCAGAAGAATCACGAGAAATTCTCTTCAGCAAAGAAGAGTTTGGACGATATTTTGAAGACAGAATATGAAGGGAAGCTGTTCAACAAGAATTGGGGCTGGGCAGTAGCCGGCTTCCTCCTTTTCCTGTTTGCAATATGGCTCGTTTCGGCTGCCGTCGTTGCCGCGTCCGGGCTCGACGCGACCAGGGTGTTGGTTCCGCTTGGAGCTGCGGTCACCGCCGCACTGCTGTTCCTGTGGATCCAAACCGCATCGGCGGTCGGTAAATGCCTGGTTTCCCTCATTGGCTTCGCTTTTGCCGCGCTCGCCATTGGCACGGGCGCGCCGATCCTCTTCGAGGCCCTGCAGAGCGGCTGGCTGTTTGTCTTCGCCCTGCCCCTCCTGGCCTTGCCGCTAGTAATTTCCGCCTTCTTCTGGATCGATGCGCCAACCCTCGAAGGCCGCAAGGTCCTCGACCATATCGCCGGCTTCAAACAATATCTCTCGATCACCGAGCGGGAGCGGCTCAATCGCTTGACCATGCCGGAGGATACGCCGGAGGTCTTCGAGAAGTACCTGCCCTACGCGATCGCTCTGGGTGTCGAGAATCGTTGGGCGGAGCGTTTTGCCGGAGTGCTCGCGGCCGCCGCGGCTTCGGGGCAGCAGGGCTTCGCCTGGTATTCCGGCAGCAGCAGCCCGTGGGACAATCCGACCGGGTTCGCCGACGCCGTCGGGTCGTCACTGTCGAGCACGATCAGCTCGGCCTCGACCGCCCCCGGCTCGAGTAGCGGGTCAGGTGGCGGCGGTTCGTCAGGTGGCGGCGGTGGCGGTGGCGGCGGTGGAGGCTGGTAGCCTCAAGCCCATGCCGGGCGGCGCAGGATGATCGTCGGATCGCGGTGATAAAGCGTTTCATGGAGACGCTCGAAACCGAGCTTATCGGCGAGCTTCAACGATCGTTCATTAGCAGGAGCGATGATCGCCCAGATCGGAGTCGGTTCGAGGTTCGCCTGCGCCCAATCGAGCGCGGCGTTGCATCCCTCCGTTGCAAGCCCCTGCCCGTGTGTCTCGGCGGCGAAGATCCAGCCCATTTCGGGTTCCTCGCCGAATTCAGGCTCGAGTCCACGCCACGCAGTGAACAGCCCGACGTTGCCGACCAGCTGACCGTCAGCCTTGCGTTCCACGCCCCAGGTGCCGAAGCCATTGAATTGCCAGCCACCAGCTGACGCCAGCAATCGCCGCCAGCAATCCTCGGCGCTCATGGGCTGCGGCCCGAAATGACGATGCACGTCGGGATGGCTCACGATTGCGTGATACGGCCGGAAGTCGTCCTTGCGCCAAGGACGCAGGATCAGCCGTTCCGTCTCGATCCGCGGCGCTTCGCGACAGTCAGTTTGACTGGATCCCGGATCAAGTCCGGGACGACCGCTCATGCGGTCACTTTTTGCCGAGGGTGAGACCGCCGAAGCGCTTGTTGAAGCGCGCGACCTGGCCACCGGTATCCAGCAGCTTCTGATTGCCGCCGGTCCAAGCCGGATGCACCTTCGGGTCGATGTCGAGGTGCAGCGTGTCGCCTTCCTTGCCCCACGTCGAACGGACCTGGAACTTCGTGCCGTCAGTCATTTCGACGGAGATCATGTGATAATCGGGATGGATACCGGATTTCATTATCTTTTCCTTGGGTTAGCGGCTGGTTTCCGACCAGCTCCGCAAGGTTGAGCGGGCGCCCTACAGGGAGCGCCTGAAAGATGCAACCTCAGGCGGCGCGAGGTTCCCGCGTCAGGCGCAGGGCCGGCAAGGCCCGCTCGAGAAGAGCGAAGCCGCCGAACAGCAGTCCGCTGAAGAACAGGTCGCCGGCGAGCGTGTTCTGGAAGAAGGGTATCGCTGCCGCATAGCAAGCGACAAGGCCGCTAACCGTCAGCGGATACATGCCGCTGAGCGCCCATGTCCCGAAATTCGTGACGACGAAGAACAGGACCGAGCTTGCGACGGCGGCGCCGCCGACCCGCAGGATCGACACGCGCTTCAGCGCGCCCCAAGCGATGAGCACCACCAGCGCAACGGTGACATATTGGACCCACATGCCAGCATAGAAGCCGAGCACCAGGTCGCTGAGGAGCAATGCCGCCAGCGGCGCGACAAAGGCGAGCCCGCGCCGGCCGAGATAAACGCCACTGAACAGCGCCATCGCGTCAATGGGCGAGAAGTTGGGCGGGTGCGGCACGAGGCGCAGAGCGGCGGCTGCGATAATTGCGGAAAGCAGCGCGGTCAGACGGTGCGTGGTCATGGCGCTCACATAACCGCCGCTGGAGCAATTTGACAGCCCGCCCGGCGCTCGCATAGCAAGTCAGTCGACCAGGGTGCCGCCCACGAACGGACGTTCGGCGGGGGCGGTTCAAAGGGAAGCCGGCGAGAATCCGGCACTGTGCCCGCAACTGTGAACCCCGGCGAAAGCGGGGGGTAGTCAGGAACCTGCCTTGGTCCGTCGTCCGTTTCCCCGGCCGGGACCAGCCGCGGGGGCGTGGGCCCTACGCCGCCGCGAGGCGGTGCATCCCTCTGTGACGGCATGTTCGTCAACAGGAGGATCGAAATGCCCGCTTTACCAATCGCCACCGATCAGATCGTCATCACCGCTTCCCGAGCACCGGAAAGCGAGGCGCAAACGCCGGCGAGCGTCACCATTATCGACGCGCAGCGCATCGAACGTTTGGACGAGCCGCTGATTCCTGCACTGCTCCGGCTCACTCCGTCCGTCGCCGTCACCGTCCAGGGTCCGGCAGGTCTGTTCACCGAAGTTCGGATCCGCGGTGCCGAGAACAACCATACGTTGCTTTTCATCGATGGCATTCGCGCCAATGACCCTGCCACTGGCGACTTCGCGCGATTCGAACTGCTGAACGCCGACCTCGCCTCCCGGATCGAGGTGGTGCGCGGACCGCAGTCGGCGCTTTGGGGATCTGACGCCATCGGCGGCGTGATCGCCGTGAACGGAGTCGCAGATTCCAGTGGCGCCGCGGCGTCGGCCGAAGCTGGTTCGTTCGGCTTCTTCCGAGGAAGCGCCTCGGCGTCGCTCGGCTCCGACCGTTACAGCCTCGCCGGAGCGCTCGGATGGCAGCGCGCGGCGGGAATCGACAGCTTCGGCGCGTCGGGAGGAGACAAGGACGGCTATCGCAATCTTTCCGGGCGGATGCGCGGCACGATTTCGCTAGGGTCATCGCTGGAGCTCGGGGCGGCAGGCTTCGCCCTCACCGGCCGAAGCCAGTTCGACGGCTATGATCCAATCACGTTCGAGCGAACCGACACGCTCGACAACAGTCGCAACCGCCTGAACGCGGGACGGGTCTGGGCGTCATTCGGTCAGGTCGATACGGGTTGGAACGGCAGGATCGGCGCCTCCCTGCTCGGCTCCTCCAATCGCAATTTGCTGGCGAACGATCCAATCAATCGCACACGCGGCACCCGCCGGACATTCGATGGTCAGCTGGAAAGGTCCTTTTCAACGGGGCCGGTCCAGCATCGGCTCATTTTCGCCGCGGAATCGGAGCGCGAAACCTTCCATGCTCGCGACACCATCTATGGGGGCGCGACCAATCAGGACGGTGACCGCTCGCACCAGGCGCTGACGGCGGAATGGCGCGCAACGGCTGACCGATTCACAGGTGACGTCGCTCTTCGGCGCGACTTCTTCAATCGCTTCAAGGACGCAACGTCGCTGCGGGTTTCACTGCTTGGCGAGGTCGGCGGCGGATTCGCCGTTGCCGGTTCATATGCCGAGGGCATCGCACAGCCGACCTTCTTCGATCTCTACGGCTTCTTCCCGAATAATTTCGTTGGCAACCCATCGCTTAAACCGGAAAGCTCTCGAGGTTTCGAGGTTGCTCTGCGCTTCCGTCGAGGGGTCGTCGAGGCTTCCCTGACGGGCTATCGACAGCGTCTCCACGACGAGATCATCGACATCTTCGACCCCGTGACCTTCCTCTCGAGCACGGCAAACACGGATGGGACGAGCCATCGTTCGGGCATCGAAGCCGTGGTCGGCTGGCAGATCGGCAAGGCGCTCCGGCTCAGCGCCAATTATGCTTACCTCAAGGCTAGCCAGCCGGACTCGGTGACCGACCGGCAGCTGGAGGAGTTGCGCCGACCAAAGCATAGCGGCGCAGCGGCGCTCGACGGCACATTGGGGCGGTGGAGCTATGGCGCCTCATTGGCCTATTCAGGATCGCACCTCGACCGGCTGGAAGTCGCGCCGTTCGGGATCGTTCGTCTCAAGTCCTACTGGCTTGCTGGCGGTCGCGTCGCCTACTCGGTGCGGCCTGGCATTGAGCTGTTCGTGCGCGGGTCCAATCTCTTCGACAAGCAATATGAGGATTCCGCCGGTTACCGGACCGAGGGACGCGGCCTCTTCGCTGGGATCAGGGTGGCGGATCGGCGATCATCGCCGTGAAGCTCGCCTCGGCGACGGTCTTGCCGTCGACGCTCGCTCGACCGGCGAATTTGCACACTGCCGAGCGCTTCTGAACGAACTCGACCTCGAGCTTGAGGAGCACGCCCGGTTCGACCGGCTGGCGGAACTTGGCGCCCTCGATCGCCATGAAATAGACGAGCTTGCCTGAGCCGGCGAGCCCGAGCGCCTCGACCGCGAGTACACCAGCGGCCTGCGCCAGTGCCTCGACGATCAAGACACCGGGCATGATCGGCCGTGCCGGAAAATGGCCCTGAAAAAAGGGCTCGTTGATGGTCACCGCCTTGACTGCAACGATCCCCTTTTCCGGGTCGAGGCTCTCGACCCGGTCGACAAGCAGCATCGGGTATCGGTGCGGTAGCGCCGCCATCACCCGCTTGATGTCGAGCGGTCCGATGGAGGCGCTGGCCGGCGGGTCGTTCATTCAGCGCTTAGCGGCTCTGCGGCGTCTGCTGCTGCTGCGCCGGTGCCGTGGTCTGGAGCGACGGCAGAGCTGTGTTGAGAGCGGCCAGCACGTCGTTCGTGACGTCCACGGTCGTGGTGGTGGCAAGCGTCGAGCCGGTTTCCATCATGACGTTGGCCCCACGGCGAGTCATCACCTGCTGATAAATCGGCCCGAGCTTATCCATGATCTGCTTCTGGATGTACTGCTGGTTGCGAGCGATCTGCTGCTGTTGGCGTTGAAGTTCCTCGGCGCCCTGCTGCTGTTTGGTCTGGAAAGCCTTGATGCGGGCCTGCAGCGCAGCATCGGGTTCCTTGCCTTTGAGCGCGTCGATCGCAGCCTGGATCGACTTGCCCTCGGTCTGGAGCGGAGAAGCGAGCGCCTGTTCGCGCGACTTAAGCGCGCTCACCTGACCCTGCAGCGCCGAGCCTGCCGTTTTGCAAGCGTTGCAGTCCCGACTGACGCGCTCCAGGTCGACGACGGCGATCACGGCCGCCGGTAAAGCCTGTGCATTCGCCGCTGACGGCATAAGAATTGAAGCCGCGAACGCGGCTGAAACCAGAGTCTTTTTCATTAGAATGCAGTTCCTACGTTGAAGCTGAAGAGTTTGGTGTCGTCGCCCTTCTGCTTGAGCAGTGCTTTTGCGATGTCGATCCGCAGAGGACCGAAGGGCGAAACCCAGTTCACGCCGACGCCGATTGATAGCCGCGGCTTGGGCGAATTGCCAAGGAATACCTCTTTGAAGCCCGGAGTCGCGTCGAACTTGGTGGGGTCGGGAACCGGCGTTCCATTCGCGAACTTCGTGCAGTTCGGAGTCGGGCTCTGGAACGTCGTGAGCCCGGTCGTCCCGGCCTTGGGGCTGCAGACGGCAACCACGTCGGTGAGGATCGGCTTGGTGATGTTCCAAAGCGAGCCGATGTCGACGAACGCGGAAGGCCTGAGGCCAACGCTACGGAGACCGGAGCTGGTCGGGAATTCGAGCTCGAGCCGACCCATGTAATATGCGCGGCCGCCCAGAGCGTCGGTGATCTTGGCTTCGTCCGTCGCCAGCGTGCCGTCGGTGTTGTAGGGAATGCGTTGGATCCTTGGGCCGATGCCGCGGATGTCGAAGCCTCTGAGCTGCGGCCCGAAGAATCGATCCGTCAGACGGATCGCGTCGCGACCTTCGCCCGGCGACTTCTGGAGCGGATGAATGTAACCGCCCTCGCCG
>JBKPON010000248.1:0-2550 GCA_046733135.1 Pseudomonadota bacterium
GGTATGTATAAGACAGCCGCGCGGAAATCGGACCCCGCTCGTAATAGCCGGTCGCGTTGAAGGTGTGTTTGGAGTTGCCTGGGATCGGATCACCGCTGTCGGCTTTGGCATCGGAATAAGTATAGTTGCCGATCACGCCAAACCCGCCCCAGATCGGCCGCGAGATTTGCAGTTCGATGCCCTTGTTCGTGCCCCCCGGCCCGTTGGAGCGTCGATTGATGTCGAACAGGCAGTTGAAGAGATTGGGATTGCCCGTTCCGGCCGGCGTGCAGCGCGACAGATTCGGGGTCTGCGTTTCGATCGGGAAGACCTCCTGCGTCGTCCGATTCACGATGAAGGATTTGATATCCTTGTAGTAGAGCGCCGCAGCGACGATGGTCTCGCGATCCGGATACCATTCCAACGACACGTCGAACTGGTTGGCACGGAAGGGGTTTACCCGCGGATCGCCACCGCTGCCGCTCAACGCGCCGGGGTTGAGGGTCACTCGGGGAACGATGTCGGTATAGTCTGGCCGGGACATAGTCCGTGCCGCGGCAAAGCGGAGAACCAGGTCCTTTCTTAGGTCCAGGATCAGGTTCGCGCTCGGCAGGAAGTCCGTGTAGTGTCGCTTCACCTCGACCGGAACAAATGCGCCAAATGCATTCGGGATCGCGTCGGGAGGGGGATTGGCGGCAAAGACTTGGTTGCCACGTGACGTCTGGTCCGTGCGGACGACCCGCAGGCCGATATTGCCTCGCCAGTTTTCGCCGCCGAACCTGGCCATTGCATATCCGCCATAGGTCTTCTCGTTAATCGAGAAATTCTCCGGCGGGTTGAGGATTCTCTGGAGATCGGGGAAGCCGAAGAAGATATCCTCGAGCTTCTTCTTGTCGACCTGCCAATAACTCGTGAGCGTGCCCGGAAGGGCGATATTCTCTAGAAAATCGCCCGGCGTGAGCCCGTCGGCGAAATCCGCCGGCGTGCAGGGCCCGCCGCAACCGCTGGCGAGGAGCGGTAGGAAAAATCCCCCGAAGGTCGTTGCCAGGAATGTCGTCTTGCGGTCGTGATCGGTGAACTTGGCTCCAACCTTGATTGCCTGCAGCGGCCCCATCTCAAGCCGCTGCTCGAAATCCAGGTAGGCGTACTTTTCCTTGTCGGTGTTGGTGATCTTGTGCAGCGACCCGAAGTCGAAGATCAAATCGTTTGGGTTTGTCGGATCGATCCCCGAAAAGGTCACCTGCGGCGTTCGGCCCGTCAGGTCGTAGGTAAAGCCGGCGGGGGCGCCGCCCTCGAAGAAGGGTTGCGATTTCGTGTTGCCGTGAGCTTCGGTGTAACCGGCCTTGAAGTGGACGGTCGACAGGTCGCCCGGATGCCAGATCGCGTCGAAATCGCCTGACCAGACCTCGGCCAGAGCCTTGCGATCGATCGCATCGAAAACGACCCCGCGGCCGCCCGGTGTCGAGGTGATAGTGCCCGATGTAACCGTATCGTCCTCGACCGTGAAATCGGTCAGCGTTCCGCCGCCGCCGATCGCGTTCGAACCCCAGGCCAGGAAGTTCTGGTTGAAATTATCGGCATTGAAGCGGGAATAGAGGCCGGTCACGTTGACCTCGAATGCGTCGCTCGGCCTGATCTGGATGGTAGCATTACCGCCGTAGCGTTCCCGGTCCTGCTGGAAGAGAGCCGAGCCGATGAGAGATGGGATTTGCGCCCCACCGGCGAGTTCTTCGTTGATGTCCGGCGTCGCTGGATTGTCCAGCTGCCTGAAATAGCCGAGCACTTCGACGCCGTCGCGACGGATTCGCCGTTTCTGGTAGATCGCGGCAAGAAGGACGCCGAGGGTCTCGTTTGAATTCTTCCAGCTAATGAAACCTGACGCTTGCGGGTCCCACTTCTTGGCGCGCTCGCTGTACACCATCTGCGCCGACGCCGAGACCGTCAGCGGATCGAGGTCGAGTGGATTACGAGTACGGACATTGATGGTCGCACCGACGCCGCCCTCCTCGATATCCGCCTCGGGGCTCTTGTAGACTTCGAGCTCGCCGACGATTTCGGCCGGAAGCGTGAGATAATTGAAGGAGCGCGTCGCACTGAGCTGATCGAGGATGAACCAGTCGGCGGTTGCGACATCATGCCCGTTCAGGAGCGTCTTGGTGAGGTTCGGCGCGGTGCCGCGGACGCTGACGCGCTCGCCCTCGCCGAACTCGCGATTGATGACGACGCCGGGAATCCGCTGAAGGGCCTCGGCGACATTCTTGTCCGGGAACTTGCCGATATCTTCGGCAGTCAAAACATCGACGATAACCGACGACTCCCGCTTGGCCCTGATCGAGGCTTCGATCGACCTGCGGAATCCGGTGATGATGATGGCCTGTTCGCTGCCGGTGTCGCTCGGCGCCGGTTGAACCGCGCCGGACGGAACAGCATTGGTCGGCGGCTCACCGGGTTGGTCGGTCGATTGCGCGTGTGCGGTTCCTGTGAGCAGCGCCAGCGTGCTCGCCGAACCGATCAAAATATGCCGGATCCCCATGTTGCTCCCCTCTCTCCCCCGAGTGACCACTGCCTGGC
>JBKPON010000249.1:0-4970 GCA_046733135.1 Pseudomonadota bacterium
GTGTAAAGGTCCCCGCCGAGGTCGGTCGCATACCAGATGAGAACATAGGCAGCGAAGGGCGCATTCAGGACGAACGCCGTTCCGGCGAGGATCGCACGGGCAATCGGGGTCGTTGTGCCGGACCAGCTGATAAGGTCGAATCGGTCGAGCGCCCGAAGCACCCCGTTTGGTGTGGCTGCCCCCATGGTCGGCAGAAGCGTGCAATAAAGCATGGCCAGCCACATGTATTGCTGAGCGATCCCGACCCACGATCCGACGAGCGGCAGGATCAGCACTGCGCCAATCATCCCGAGGATTCCGCTCACCACGTCAAGCGCGAAAGCGAAGCCGGTCGAGGACTTGAACTGCTCGGGATCGCCGGCCGCCAGGCCTTGCCCGCCATAACGCACGACCAGCTGCCAGGATTGGAACTTGCTGAGGCCGCTCGCCGCCTTGGCGTAGCTCGTGATGAGGATCAGCGTGCCGAGCAGGATGACTCCAAGGCCCCGGCCGGCGAAGGCGACCGTCGCCAGCGAACAGAGCGCGGCCACCACACGCGAAATGGCCAGATAGCTGCTATTCTTGAGCAGCGACCGGAAATGCTGGTCTTTGAACCAGTGCTTCATTGGAGCGCGATCTAGAAGAAGGGGCAGGCGCTGTCGCGCATAATTCCTCCCCAACGCTCGGCGATGGGACGGGAAGCTGGCGCCTTCCTCCTACCCCTCCACGATCGAATCTTCGTTCGTGTTCCCATCCCCGCGAGCTGCGCTCGCAGGGGATGAACTTGTTAGGCGGGCTCCGGCACGCGCTGGATTACCTTATCGGCGAGCGGACCGTTGAGCTCGGCCAGATGGTCAAATTCGGCTTCGTAGGTCGCCAATCCTTGGCTTTGCGATCTCAGCTCCGCCTCGAGGCCTGAAAGCTCCGCTTCCGGGATCAAGGCTTCGATCCGATCCCAGCCCGCCCATCCATCGCGCGGGCCGAGCCCGAGCATTTGCCCGCGTCGTCCGGCGATCGCCGACGTGATTCGGCTGGTGGCGCTCGATGGACAAACGACGGTGAGCTTATGCATCGGTTCGAGCAAATGCGGCTGCGCAGCGACGAGCGCTTCCTGCATTGCAATGCGCCCCGCGAGGCGGAAGGCGAGCTCGGAGCTGTCAACGCTGTGATAGCTTCCGTCGACCAGGGTGACCGCGCAGTCCACCACCGCGAAGCCAAGTGGCCCCTTATGCATCGCTTCGCGCACGCCCTCCTCGACGGCGGGGATCCACTGTTTGGGCACGGAGCCGCCGTGTATCTTTTCTTCGAAATGAAACCCTTCTCCGCGGCCGAGCGGGCGGATTTCGATGATCACATCGCCGAACTGCCCATGACCGCCAGATTGCTTCTTGTGGCGCCCGTGTTGGCGCACCGGTTTGCGGATCGATTCCCGGTAGCCGACGCTCGGCGTGTGGGACTTCACCTCGACGCCATAGCGCCGCTTCAGGCGCGCGAGCACCGTGTTCAGATGTTCGTCATTGATGCCCTTCAGCCGAATTTCGTGGTTGGCATCATCGTGCTCTACGATCAGCCCGGCGTCCTCCTCGGTGAGCCGCTGAAGCGCGCCCGACAGTTTGACGTCATCCTTCCGATCGGCGGGCTCGATGGCCAACGCGCAGTTACGTGCCGGATATTCGATTTCCACCGACGGCGGCAGCTGGCCGGTTCCGAGCCACTGTCCGGCCTTCGCCGTATCCACCTTGGCAACGGCGATCACGTCGCCGTCTCGCGCTTCGCTGACCTTCTGGGTCTTTTCGCCTTGAACCTTGAACAAAGAGCCGGCCCGCGAATGGTCGCCGTCTTCCGTTTTGAGGTCGGAGCCTTCCGCAATCTTGCCGCCGAGCACTCGGGCGAGAGCGAGACGGCCGATCGACCCGTGGAGGATTTTGAAGACGTACATGGCAGGGCCGGGGACGCTCAGTCGGCTGGCGGCAGTTTGCGGTTCTGGCGCCTCATGCCTGAGCGCCTTGAGCAATCGCCGGACCCCCCACGAGCTGCTCGCCGAGCCGAACAGCACGGAAACGCCGAGGCTCTCGCCCGTCTCGCGGGCGAGATCCTGGAAGACTTTCTCGCTGGTCGGGGCCTGGTCCATCAGCAACTGCTCGAGCAACTCGTCGTCATGGTCGGCTAGCTGTTCAAGCATGTGCGTCCGCGCTTCGATCTCGCGACTTTGCAGCTCGGATGGAATCTCAATCCGCTCGGATTCCTGGCCAGCGCGATATTTGAACGCGCGCTCAAGTGCCAAATCGACGAAACCGCTGATCTTCTCGCCGTCCCAGATGGGAATTTGCCGAGCAATGAGGGGAGAGACGCTCATCGGCTGGAGCGCGGAGAGCAGGTCACGGACGCGGCCGTGCGCCTGGTCGATGCGATTGACGAAAATAAGGTGCGGGATGCCGAGTTCGTCGAGTGCTCGCAACGCTGGCGCGACGAGCGGCGCACGAGATGGGTCGGGATCGACCACGATGATCGCGACGTCAGCGATCGCGAGCGCCCGCGCGCCGTCGGCCGTGAAGCCGATTGATCCGGGCGCATCGAGAATGGCGAACGAATCGCCGAGATACTGAAAATTGTAGAGGTTGAGCTCGGTCGAGCCACCGCGTTGGCGACTTTCCGGACTGGAGTCGCCGATGCTGGAGCCGTTGGCCGTCGATCCCAAACGATCGGTGGCGCCGGCTGCGAACAGCATCGCTTCGGCAAGGCTGGTTTTTCCTGCGCCGGCGGGTCCCACCAGCGCGATTACTCGAGTGCCCTTTGATGATTCTCCGGCCATGCGACTCTCCTTCGTCCGGTTAGGGCGCTCCGAGTCGCTTCAGCGCGCTCGTCGAGCGCCTGTTGAATATTTCACCGTCCGACGGATTCGATCTGAAGGCAAGGGGGGTCGTTACGGTTCCGGGCTCGGTTCGGGAACGCTCCACCGCCCGGTCCGGTTTGAACCGCATGGCAAATGCAAAGCCGCGATTTGATCGGGGCGATCCGCACGGACATGAGGCAGAGTCCCCGTGGCGCATTCCACGCGCGGGCTGGAGACAGGTCATCCGCCGCACGTGGCAGCAAATCTGGATCGACAATGTTTGGCTGGTTGCGGCAGGCGTCGCTTTTTATGGGTTTCTCGCGGTTGTTCCGCTGCTTGCCGCGATAATCCTGACCTATGGAATTCTCGCGGACATCGGCACTGTCGTCGATACGATGCGGACCTTGTTTCATATCCTTCCGAACGACATTGCCAAGCTCCTCAGCGATCAGGTGATCGGCATCGTCCACACGTCTGAAGGCAAGAAGGGAGTCGGACTGATCATTGCCCTTGGAATCGCGCTTTACGGTTCGAGCAATGGCGCGAGTGCGATCATCACCGCGCTCAACATCGCCTACGAGGAACGCGAGAAGCGCCCGCTCTGGGAATATTATTTACTGGCCCTGACCATCACCGTTGGGATGGTGATCACCGCGCTGCTCGCTCTCGCGGCGACTGCCGTCGTGGCCACGCTCGAAGACTTTATTCCTCAGGCGTCCGAGCCGATCATCCTGCTTGGCAAGGCCGCAGCCTATCTGGCGATGACGTTCGCCGGAGCCGCAATCGCGGCAACACTTTATCGTTTCGCCCCATCGCGCTCGCAAGCGCGTTGGGAGTGGATCACTCCGGGATCCATTTTCACCTCGGTCGCCTGGCTCCTCCTGACTGTCGTCTTCGGATTTTACGTCAGCACGGTCGCCAATTTCGCGGCCACTTACGGTTCGCTGGCCGCAGTCGCAGGCTTGCTCACTTGGATGTACCTGTCATCCTATGCGTTCGTGATCGGCGCCGAACTCAATCGGGAGATCGAACACCAAACCGCGAAGGATTCGACGACTGGTCGGCCGCTGCCAATGGGTACACGCGGAGCGTGGGCCGCCGACCATGTCGCGAGCGACGATCTGCCGCGAAAGAAGAGCGCAAAGCCGAAGGTCAGCGATCGGAAGAAGTAGCTATGCCGCCGGAAGCAGCCGCCGCTCGCCCGCGAGGCGGAGCAGGGCCGCCTGGAGCTTCTCAAACGCGCGCACTTCGATCTGGCGGATGCGCTCACGGCTGACGCCATAGACCTGGCTCAACTCCTCAAGCGTCTTCGGTTCATCCGAAAGACGGCGCTCCATGAGAATGTGGCGCTCGCGGTCATTGAGCGATTCCAGCGCGTTCATGAGCAAGTCGTGGCGCACTCGGCTTTCCTGGTCTTCGGCGATCCGTTCATCCTGAAGCGGGCCGGTATCCACGAGAAAGTCTTGCCACTGATTTTCCGCGCCTTCGTCGCCTTTCAGGGGCGCGTTGAGGCTGGTGTCGCCGCCCATTGCCATGCGGCGATTCATCGACACCACTTCTTCTTCGGTGACGCCCAGGTCGGTGGCTATCTTCGTGACGTCCTGCGGTTTGAGATCGCCCTCTTCGAACGCGTCGATCTGATTCTTCATCCGACGGAGGTTGAAGAATAATTTCTTCTGCGCCGCCGTGGTGCCCATTTTCACCAGGCTCCACGAGCGCAGGATGAATTCCTGGATCGAGGCCCGGATCCACCACATTGCGTAGGTCGCGAGGCGAAAGCCGCGGTCCGGCTCGAACTTCTTCACGCCCTGCATCAAACCGATATTCCCTTCGGATATCAGCTCGCTAACCGGCAGGCCGTATCCGCGGTAGCCCATTGCGATCTTCGCCACGAGCCGGAGGTGCGAATTGACCAGCTTCGCGGCCGCGTCGGTGTCGCCATGCTCGCGCCAGCGCTTGGCAAGCATATATTCTTCCTCAGGGCTGAGGATCGGGAATTTCTTGATCTCCGCAAGATAGCGGTTGAGTCCGGCCTCCCCGCCGGACGCGGGAATCGAGACGATCCCTTTGTTATCAGCCATGTTTGTCGTCTTCTCCCTTTCGCAGGGGCGGCCCGTCTAAGCACAAGGGGTCCGCCCTAGCTCGTTAAACTTTATAC
>JBKPON010000250.1:0-4457 GCA_046733135.1 Pseudomonadota bacterium
GTCAAAACCAGTGGCGAATGGGTCTGGCACAAGCATGATGAGACCGACGAGCTGTTCCTGATCCTCGAAGGCGAGTTCGACATGGACTTTCGCGATGGAACGGTGACTCTACAGCCCGGCGAGCTGCTGATCGTCCCGCGCGGGACCGAGCATCGCCCGGCAGCCCGGCGCGGCGAGGTCAAGTTGTTGCTGATCGACCCCAACGATACCCCCAACACGGGTGACGAGGCGACGGCGACCAAGGCCGTGGAGCTTGATTAGGGCCCATGGAAATCATTTCCGAAAATAAGTCTCACGGAGGCCGGCAGCTGGTCGCCACGCACGCGTCGCTTGCGACTGGCACCGACATGACCTTCTCGATCTTCGTTCCGCCGCAGGCGGAAGGAGGAGGAAGGCTGCCGGTCGTCTGGTATCTGTCCGGGCTCACCTGCACCTTCGCGAATGTCACCGAGAAAGGCGAGTATCGCGCCGCGTGCGCCGAGCTTGGGCTGATCTTCGTGGCTCCCGACACGAGCCCTCGGGGCGAAGGCGTGCCCACCGCGCCGGACGGCGCCTGGGACTTCGGTCTCGGCGCCGGTTTCTATGTCGACGCGACTGAGGAGCCTTGGTCCGGACACTATCGCATGTGGAGCTATGTCACCGAGGAACTGCCGGCGCTCGTCGCGGGCAAGTTCCCGGTGGACGAGGAAAGGCAGGGCATCACCGGCCATTCGATGGGCGGACACGGTGCGCTGACGGTCGCCCTCAACCATCCGGAACGGTTCCGGAGCGTCTCGGCCTTTGCACCGATCGTGGCGCCGAGCCAGGTGCCATGGGGACAGAAGGCGCTCGGAGGCTATCTGGGGGCCGACCCATCCGGATGGCGGAAGCATGATGCGGTCGCGTTGATCGAAGGCGGTGCGCGCGTCGAGGAGCTGTTGGTCGACGTCGGCGATGCGGACCCGTTCATCGAAAAAGAGTTGCGGCCAGACCTCCTGGAGCGAGCATGCGCGGATGCCGGCATCGCGCTGACGCTGCGTAGGCAACCGGGGTACGACCATAGCTACTATTTCATTTCGACATTCATGGCCGAGCATTTGCGCTGGCACGCGCAGAGATTGCGAAAGGGATAGGACATGACACTGAGCCGCCGCGAGTTCATCCAGACAGCGGCGGCGATCGGCGCCTCCCTCGCATGGGGCGGTCCGGCGCGCGCGTCGCGCAGCAACTGGCGCGAGGATCGGAAGTTCTACCCAGAAGGTGTCGCCTCGGGCGATCCCGACAGTCACAGCGCGATCCTGTGGACGCGGCGTCCCTTCGATCGCGGCAAGCGGCACGTGCTCACGGTCGAGGTCGCCGAGGATCAGGCGTTTCGCCGGGTCGTCGCGAACGCGCGCGCGCCGGTCTCAGCGGCGGCCGACTGGACCACTCGGGTCCTCGTCGGCGGCCTCAAACCGGCGCACGTCTATTGGTATCGTTTCACCGATGCTGAAGGGAACGGCAGCCGCATCGGCCGAACGGTCACCGCGCCGCTCGATAGCGATCCGCGTGCGGTCAATTTCGCATTTGTCAGCTGCCAAAGCGTCAACGAAGGCAAGCTCAACGGCTACCGGCGCATGATCTTCGAGGACGAGCGCGCGGCCCCCGACGATCAGCTCGGCTTTGTCCTCCACCTCGGCGATTTCATCTACGAGGTCGTCGAATATCCCGAAGAGATTCCGACCCGCTACGACCGCACCGTCTACGAGGTCGCGCGAATTCCTGATGGGGGGGTCACTGATAAGTTCCACTATCCATTGACCGTCGAGGGGTATCGCGCCGTCTACCGCGGCTATCTGGCCGATCCGGACCTGCAGGATGCGCGGGCGCGCTGGCCGTTCGTGGCCATGTGGGACAATCACGAATTCTCCTGGCAGGGATGGCAAAGCATCCAGCAGGCTGGCGGCCCGCCGCGGCCGGGACAGAATATCAAAGTCGCGGCCAACCAGGCCTGGTTCGAATATCTGCCGGCGCGCGTGAAGCCACCGAGCGGTTCGCTCGAGGCATTCGGGCCGCCGACGGTCAAGAATGTGCCGATCGAGAAATGGGACGAAAACGGACTTGGCGTCGAGCCCAACAACCTCATCGCGATCAACAGCCTCAAGGGCTATCGCGCGCTCCGCTACGGCAAGCATCTCGATCTCATCATCACTGACCAACACAGCTATCGTAGCGCCGACCCGTTCAGCGATGATTCGCTCGGCAAGCTGGGGGACTGGGGTGATTACAACGGCATGTTCCCCGACGACGCGATGCAGATCCTCGACGGTGGCCGCGTCTTCGACGGCGGCAATCCGCCTGCGGAGATACGCTTCCAGGACTCGAGCATTCCCAACCCGCGGCGTAATGCGCCGCCGCAGACGATCCTCGGCGCGGAGCAGAAAGCGTGGTTCAAAACCCAGCTGAAGCGCGCTAGCGCGACCTGGAAGGTCTGGGGCAATTCGCTCGGGTGCCTCGACTGGCGCGCCGATCCGGAGAACTTGCCGGCAGGGCTTACGAAAAAACCATGGCCGAAAGGAAGCTTCGCGAATCTCGGCGGCGGCGATCACGGCAGCGCGTGGGTCGAACGCCGTGAAATCTACGATCTGGTGCGTGACTCGAAGATCACCGGTTTCGCGATCATTTCCGGTGACCGGCACAGTTTCTGGGCCGGCTATGCGGCGGCGCAGCTTCCGCCCGGCAAGTTCGAGCCCGTCGGCTTGAGCTTCGTCGGCGCTTCGCTCGCCAGCCCGGGAGTGATGGAAGCGTATGAGCACAAGCTGCCCAAGGACCTGCCGATCCGCGCCTTGTATCTCGCCGACCGCCCGGACGGCGCCAAGCCCGACTGGACCTTCAACATGCTGCTGAAGCACGGAGTCCGCTCCTGTCTCGACTATGCGAAGGGATTTGACGGCGACCGCGCCCGAGCGCTGTCGAATCCCGCTCTTGCTCCGCATCTCGAGTTCGTCGATCTGGGTGGACACGGCTATGCGAAAGTGCGGCTGACCGGCGATGAGATGCGAACCGAATTCGTCTGTATTCCACGGCCGATCGCGCGCAGCGAGCAGCCCGATGGCGGCCCGCTGCGCTATCGCGTCGTCCACACCGCCCGCCTGTGGCAAGCCGGTGAGCGGCCTCGGCTCGAACGACAAATCCTGGAAGGCGACCCGGGATTGGCCATCTAGAACCGGCGCTTGGAAATGAACCAAGTCTGGTTCGGGGAAGCTTTGTCGGTAGCGACGGCGCTGGCCTGCGGCCTGCTGATCGGCATCCAGCGCGGCTTCACGCTACGCCAGGAGGGCGCCGGTTCGCGCGTCGCCGGTGTGCGGACGTTCACTCTGCTCGGAGTTGTCGCGGGTCTTGCAGGCCTCATTGGGCATGCGGGCCAGCAACTTGCGGCCGGAGCGCTGATAGCCGGCGCGGCCGCCGTGCTGGCCGTGGGTTACGCTCACCGGCCGGGCTTGGACAAACGCCCGGACGCGACGACGCCGGTGGCGTCGCTCGCGACACTGGGCCTCGGCTTCGTCGCCGGGTTCGGCAGTCCCGCACTGGCGATCGCCGGCGCCACGGTTGTCACCCTGCTCCTCGCCCTCAAGGAAGAAACCCACCATCTGATCGATCGTCTGGACGATCAGGACGTCAAGGCGCTTGCCCGCTATGCCGTTATCGCCGGGGCCGTCCTCCCGTTCCTTCCCAACGGGCGTTATGGACCGCTCGGCGCATGGAACCCGCAGAAGCTGTGGCTGGTGGTGGTCCTCGTCACCGGCTTTTCTTTCCTCGGCTACATCGCCAACCGCATTTTCGGCGAACGGCACGGGACGATCGCAACCGCGCTGATCGGCGGCGCCTATAGCTCCACCGCGGTAACTCAATCGCTGGCCCAACGCCTCGGGAGCGAGGAGATGGGCGGCGCCGAACCCGCGGGAATCGCGCTCGCTTCCGCCGTGATGTACCTGCGAGTGTTGCTGCTGGTCTGGGTGCTTGCGCCGCGCATATTCGTCCCATTCGCGCTCATCATTCTTCCGGCGCTGGCCACCGCCTGGGCCGCGGGTTTTTGGCTCTATCGAAGGGCGCCGAAAGCCGACGCACCGAGCCCACCGGGCAATCCGATCGCACTGCTGCCAGCGCTTGGCTTCGTCGCTTTCGTCGCCGCCGCGAGCCTGGGCGCGACCTGGGCTCAGGGACGCTTCGGCGAAAGCGGCATCGCCGTTCTTCTCCTCATCACCGGGAGTATGGATGTCGACGTAGCCATCATTACGCTGGGCACGCTTCCCGCAGCGGCAATCTCGCCACTCCTCGCCGCCATCGCCATCGCCGGGACGATCATTGCCAACATGGCGGTGAAAATCGGGATCACTCTGACCTATGCACGGAGCAAGGGTGCGTCGGCGGCGATCGCCATGTTGGCGAGCGTTCTGGTGCTTGCCGGTTGCATCGGGGTTGCGTGGCTGCGCCTCTAG
>JBKPON010000251.1:0-2338 GCA_046733135.1 Pseudomonadota bacterium
TCAACCCGCGACCACCGACAACTACACTGGCTCGCAGTCGTCGGCAGCGTCAGATGTGTATAAGAGACAGGGTTCAGAATGTCGGTCACGAATACGGCGCGCGAGCCCTGCGCCGGAAAATCATCCTCGAGCGCGAGACGAACCTTGTCGGTGCAGGTCCTCAGCTCCTCGTCGCTGCGCCGACGAACCGAGCGGCCGTCGACCGTCCGGTCGAGCGCGCCGGGAAGCGGCCGATCGTCGTGGAACGTCGCAGCGCGCAGCCGCGTCGGAAACTGCAGCGTCAGCGGTGCAACATAACGGGGCGAAGCTGCAGAAGGCGCGCTTCCATCGAGGGTGTAATGGATGTCGAGCCCCGACTGGCTGGAAAGAAGAACCCTCGCCTCTTTTGCTGGGGGCACGAATTGCGTCTCGACCTTTACAGCGAAGACGCTCGCAGCGGGGTTTAGTCCAAGCGCCCGCATCCGACGCATTTGCGGCACGAGCCGATCGATGAAATCACCGTAAGAGGGCTTCTCCGGGTGCGACCAGCCGATCTCGGCGATGGCGCTGCTGCGCGGGAACAGGTTCCAAGCTGCGCGATCCTCCGTTCGAACATGTTCGGTCCAGAGATTTCCCTGCAGACCGAGGATGTGACGCTGCTCGTTGGGCGTGAGCTCCTCCGGACTGGGGTCGAAAGCATATACTGTTGCAAGGTCGACGAGATTGCCGCGGCCGGGCGGCTCGATCGTGCTGAAACCCTGCCGGTTGTCGAAATAGAGGGTCGGTGCGGGGCTCAGTACTGAATCATGCCCCGCCTTCGCGGCCGCGACGGCGCCCGTAATGCCCTGCCATGACATGATGGCCGCGTTCGCCGGAATCCCGCCGTTCAGGATCTCGTCCCAGCCGATCAGGCGTCGTCCGTGATTTTCAAGATACCTGCCGATGCGCGCTACGAACCAGCTTTGAAGCGCCTCTTCGTCCTTGATTCCGAATGCCTTCATGCGCGCCTGAATCTCAGGCGAGGCTTTCCACTGATCCTTGACCGCTTCGTCGCCGCCGACGTGGACGTAGCGCGACGGGAATAACTCCATCACTTCGTTGAGCACATCCTCGAGGAAGCCGAAGGTGCCGTCATCGATATTGTACAGCCAAGGGAACACGCCCCAGTCGGACTCGACTCCAGATGGAACAGGAACGCCTGTTCCTAGCTGCGGATAAGCGCGGATGGCCGATAGCGCGTGACCGGGCAGCTCGATCTCTGGCACGATCGTGACGTTGCGCTTGGCCGCGTAGGCGACGAGCTGCCGGACCTGGGCCTGCGTGTAATAGCCTCCGATGCGGGGGGGTGACGGAGCCCCGGATGCAGTGGCCGGCACTCCCCAGGCGGACACGTCGGTTAGCCGGGGATATTTCTTGATCTCGAGCCGCCAGCCCTGGTCGTCGACGAGGTGCCAATGAAGCGTGTTGAGCTTGCTGACCGCCATCCAGTCGATCAGCCGGCGGATGAATTCCGGCGACTGGAAGTGCCGCGCGCTATCGAGCATTAGCCCGCGCCAGCCAAAGCGCGGCTGGTCCTTTATGGTCACCGCTGGAAGCAGGTTCGGTGTTTCGCCCGTCGCCAGCTGCCATGCGGTGACGGCTCCGTACAGCAAGCCGGCGTCGGTGCTCGCCAATATGGTGACGCTCCCAGGCGCGACTGCGATCGCATAGCCTTCCTTGGGCAAGCCCGGCTTGCGGACGAAGCGGATAGCGCCGCGATCGCGCCGAACCTTGAGGTTCAGGCCATTGCTGTCATGGAGGAGCTGGGCGAGGTAAGCGGCAGCGCTGGCCGCACCGGCGTCACGTGACGGAACCCGGATGGCCTCCGAAGGGGACAGGATGTAGCCTCCCCGGTGCTCCGCCACGTAACTCGGCTTCGGGAGCAGCTTCGGCGGAGCCGCCGGCGCTGCTTCCGGAAGCAGCAAGCACAAGACAAGCGACTTTCGCAGCACGCGTCGCGATCCCCTCCGGCAGTCGGCAGCGCGAGGCCGTGAGCCCCGCGCCGCATTCCCGCTCTCAATAGCGGAACCGCGCGCCGATGTAGAATTGCCGGCCATTGTCATAGATGGCTCGCGGCCGGACGGTGGTTCCCGAGAATTGCTCGATCTTTTCATTGGTCAGGTTGATCGCGTCCGCGGTCAGCCAGACATTCTCGGTCAGCTTGTAGCTTGCCGATGCATCGAGTGAACTTGTCGACTTCTGATTCAGCGGCGAGGCCCGGTCTATGTCGATGAAGAACTTCGACCGGTATGTATAAGACAGCCGCGCGGAAATCGGACCCCGCTCGTAATAGCCGGTCGCGTTGAAGGTGTGTTTGGAG
>JBKPON010000252.1:0-24456 GCA_046733135.1 Pseudomonadota bacterium
ACGATCTACCCCGCGTTCGCGACCCATAATGCGAACACGATCGGCCAAATCAAAGCCCTGGCCCACGGCAAGGAGTTCGAATTCCAGCGCCTCCACGGCATGGGCGAGGAGCTGTACGAGGAACTCGCCAAGCTGGAGCGAGCCATCGGCGATGAGCCGACCCCCGTTCGCATCTATGCGCCCGTCGGAAGCCACAAGGAGCTGCTCGCCTATCTCGTCCGTCGACTGCTCGAGAACGGCGCCAACTCCTCATTCGTCAACCGTATCGCCGACGAGCAGGTGTCGGTTGACGAACTGGTCCGCGACCCGGTCGCTGAACTCGAGGCACTCGAGCCCAAGCGCAATCCAAACATCATTCTGCCGCTCGAGATCTTTGGGTCGGAGCGTCGGAACAGCGCCGGAGTCGACTTGTCCGATCCGCTGGTGCGGGAGCCGTTGCTCGAGCGCCTGAAGTTGCTCGAAGGCCGCAATTGGACGGCAAAGCCGACGCTTGGAAAGGGCAAGGCGAGACCCGTGACATCGCCCCAGGATCGCCGGGTCGAGATTGGGACCGTCTATGAGGCGAGCGCCGAGGAAGTCGACGCGATGGCCCGTGCCGGTCATGCCGCGCAGCAGGACTGGGATGCGCTCGGCGGAGAAGCCCGAGCACGTCTGCTCGACCGGGCGGCGGATCTCTACGAGGAGCATCGCGAGGAACTGTTTTCGCTGTGCATCCGCGAAGCCGGGAAGACTCTGATCGACGCGGTGCTCGAGGTGCGCGAGGCAGTCGATTTCCTGCGTTTCTATGCGGCCGAGGCACGGCGGCAATTTTCGAAACCGTTGCCCTTGCCGGGCCCCACCGGCGAGCAGAACGAGCTGCGGCTCCACGGTCGCGGGGTCTTTGTAAGCATTTCGCCGTGGAATTTCCCGCTGGCGATCTTCACCGGCCTCACCTCGGCGCCCCTGGCGGCCGGCAATGCCGTAATCACCAAGCCGGCCGGGCAAACACCGCTGATCGGCGCGTTGGCGGTTGAGCTGATGCACCGGGCGGGTATCCCCAAGGACGTCCTCCAGCTTGCACCCGGCGCGGGCAGCGTTGTCGGCGGGACCCTGACCGCACATCCGTTGGTTGCTGGCGTCGTTTTCACCGGATCGACCGAGACGGCGCGCATGATCAACCGCACGCTTGCCGAGCGTGACGGGCCGATCATCCCGTTCATCGCCGAAACCGGCGGCCAGAATGCAATGATCGTCGACAGCTCGGCGTTGCCCGAGCAGGTCACCCGCGACGTGATTTCCTCGGCATTCCAGAGCGCGGGTCAACGCTGCTCCGCCTTGCGCGTCCTGTTCGTCCAGGAAGATGTCGCGAACGGAATGATCCGGATGATCGCTGGAGCGATGCAGGCGCTGACGGTCGGGGATCCGAGCAAGCTTGAAACCGACGTCGGACCGGTCATCGACACGGGCGCCAAGAAGCTGCTCGACGAGCATATCGAATGGCTCGACAAGAACGCCAAGAAGGTTTGCCGGCTAAAGGCGCCCAAAGAGGCCGCGAACGGCTGCTTCGTTGCTCCCGCCTTTTATGAACTTAAGACTCTAAGCGAATTGAATCGCGAGCATTTTGGTCCAGTTCTTCACGTCATCCGCTTCGCCGCGGACAAGCTCGACAAGGTGATCGAGGACATCAACGCCACGGGCTATGGCCTGACCCTCGGTCTGCAGAGCCGCATCGACACCGTCCGCGACTATGTCGAGGAACATGCCCGGGTCGGGAACTTCTACGTCAACCGAAACCAGATCGGCGCGGTCGTCGAAAGCCAGCCGTTCGGCGGCGAGGGCCTGTCAGGTACCGGACCCAAGGCTGGCGGACCCCATTATGTAGCGCGCTTTGCAACCGAGCGCGTCACGTGCATCGACACCACGGCAGCGGGCGGCAATGCCTCGCTGATGGCGAGCCTCGACGGCTAGTCCATCACCGTTACTCCTCGGAGCGGCCTGTGTTTTCACGGTCGCGCTCATATTTCCGGGTGAGTGGAAACGGCGGCAACCAAGTTTCGCGACGGACGATCCAACTTTCGTAAGTCGGTTTCAGTTGATCGGGCGCATCGAGCGATCCCAGGTTCACCTCGATTTCTTCTGCCGTATGTCCGAAAAGGGACGAACCGCAGCGCGGGCAGAAAAACCGTCCCCCATAGTCGCGTGTTTCGCCTTCGATCGTCACTGCATCCTCAGGGAATATCGCGGACGCATGGAAGAGGGCGCCGTGGTGCTTGCGGCAGTCCAGACAGTGGCAAAGACCAACGCGGTAAGGAGGCCCCGACGCCACAATTCGCACGCTGCCGCAAAGGCACCCCCCGGTGAATCGTTCCATGCTGCGTCTCCTCGAATATCGATGAAGGTCAGGGTCGAACGCGCCCCTGATCTGTCCCACGCTGGAACGCGGTGCATAGCCCCTGGAGCCATAGCGTCGCCAATGATGTTCATACTCGTGCGGGGTGGTCTTTTAGCGAGACACGAACGCACCCTGCCGGAGCGGTCGCGCCCCCCGGGCTTTGGCCGCTCCGTTTCCGTCGGCCCAGGAACTAAATTTGTATCAGCTAGTTGCCCGCGATTAGCATGTAATGCCTGTTGCATGCGGGGGCGGCCCAGCGACGATCCCGCTGCTGGGTCGCCTTTCAAGGGCGACGATTCCTGCTCATCGTGACTTTGGGCGGATGTGGCTCCCCGGGCCTGATTCGAACAGGCGGCCGTCCGATTAACAGTCGGATGCTCTACCGCTGAGCTACCGGGGAGCAGCCTCGCGCTTGGCGCTCGGCAAGGCGCGCTAGATAGCGAAGCCCGCCCCAAAGGCAAGGGTTTAGGTGGCGAATTGCTCCATCGCGATCCGCTCGTCGAGCGCATGCTCGGGATCGAACAGCAGCGTCAATGAGCGCTCCCGATCGAGGCGAATTTCGACCCTCGCAACGTCGCGCACTTCGATCTGGTCGGCGACAGCGGAAACCGGGCGATTTTCGGCTTCCAGAATACGAAAGCAAACGGCCGTGTCGTCCGGCAGGATGGCGCCTGACCATCGGCGTGGGCGGAAGGGGCTAATCGGAGTTAGGGCGAGCATTTTGGCTTGGAGCGGCAAGATCGGGCCGCGCGCCGAGAGATTGTAGGCGGTCGATCCCGCTGGCGTCGCCACCAGCACGCCGTCGCAGGCCAACTCGGGAAGCGCCACGCGGCCATTCACCGAAATCTCGATCTTGGCCGTCTGGCGCGTTTCGCGGAGCAGCGACACTTCGTTGATCGCGGCGTGCGTAAACATCTTGCCTGAGACGGTCGTCACTCGCATCTCGAGCGGCGCAACCCGGATCGCCTTCGCCCCGGCTATGCGCTCCGGGAGACGGTCGAGCCGCCACTCGTTCATTAGAAAGCCCACGGTGCCGCGATTCATCCCGAACACCGGCATGTGCGCGCAGTCTCCTTCGAGCATTCGGTGGAGCGTGTGCAGCATGAAACCGTCTCCGCCGAGCGCGACGAAGGTTTTCGCCTTGTTCGCATGGGCGAAAGCGTAGCGGCGGCGCAGCATCACTTCGGCTGCCGCCGCGACCTCGGTGTGCGAGGACAGGAGGCCAATGCCGAGCTTGGTCAGATCCTGCCGCTCGGTGGCGGATTGATGGGGCAAGTCCGCGCTCAACCTTGCCTCCTCGGCAGCCTCGAACAGGGGTCGAAACATAGGGTGATTGGGCGCGCGCGTCACTGTCCCCTTTTGGGGCTCCGCCGAAGGTCCGCTTCCGCCGGTCCCAGCCGGGCGTTAGGCATGCCGCTAATGTTCAAATGGACGAGTAAGCTTGAGTGGGGGAGGCGGGCGTCGGACCAACCACTTCCGACGCCCGCGATCCGCACGCCCGATCAACTGCTCGAAGGGGCCATTGCCCACGGGCGGATCGAGGTCCTGTACCAGCCGCTCATCGATCCCCGCACGGGCGCGGTCGTCGGGGCTGAGGCGCTGGCCCGGTGGGAGCTGGCGGAATCGGCCTCTGACTTGTTCGAACGCGCGGCTGCCGCAGGTCTTTCAGAGCGATTGTCGAGGCTAGTCCAGCGCAAAGCGCTCCGCTGCGCCGGCGCATGGGAAATGCCGCTCAAGGATCTCAAGCTTTCGATCAATCTTCTGCCCGAAGATATTTCACGCGAGGGGTACGAGCAGTGGTTGCTTGATGAGATCGCCGCGGCGGGTATCGATCCCGCTCGGCTGACGGTGGAGATCACCGAAAGTGCGTTGATTGTCGACGAGCGCTTGGTCGCCGAGCGGCTCAACCGCCTGCGCGAGGCCGGAATCAGCATCGCGGTCGACGATTTTGGGACCGGTTATGCGAACCTTGCTTATTTGACGTCGTTGCCCATCGATATGCTGAAGATCGATCGAGCGTTGGTCGCTGATATCGTTGGCGGTTTTCGGGATCGGATCGTCGTGAAGGCGATGATCCGCCTCGCCCACGATCTCGATCTCAAAGTCGCAGTCGAAGGAGTCGAGACGACTGACCAGCTGGCATTGCTCGCCGATTGGGGATGTGACCTTTACCAGGGTTTCCTTGACGCCGGCGCGCTGACCCACGACGAACTCTGGCGTTTCGTCGCGGCCTCCAAGGCCGAAGCGGCCGCTTAGGCCGCCTCCCTCTTCTCCCCGGCGGCCACGACCCTGGCCAGGCCACGTGACAGTTGCAGCGCGCCGTTGAGCCGCGCATCGGGCGTAGGCCAGTTCCGGGCGATGACCATCTTGCTGTCAGGGCGAAGCTTGGCCGCGCCTTTCAGCCGCTCGATATAGCCGAGTAGACCCGGCAAATCGGGGAAGCCGCTGTCGGCGAACGTCACGACGGCGCCGCGTGCACCGATGTCGAGCTTGGCGATGAACGCCTCGCGGCAGTTCAGTTTCACCTCGACGATCTTCATGAGGTTCGCGGTTTCGTCCGGAAGCGCTCCGAAGCGGTCGATCAGCTCGGCGGCAAATGCGTCGATCGCCGGCCGATCTTCGAGCTCGCCGAGGCGGCGATAGAGGCCCATTCGAAGGTCGAGGTCCGGCACATAATGTTCGGGGATCATGATCGGCGCATCGACGCTGATCTGCGGTGTGAATTCATCGCGCTTCGGGATGCCGCCAGCTTTCAGCTCAACGATCGCATCCTCCAGCATCGATTGATAAAGCTCGAAGCCGACCTCCTTGATGTGGCCCGATTGTTCGTCGCCAAGCAGGTTGCCGGCCCCGCGAATGTCGAGATCGTGGCTCGCGAGCTGGAATCCGGCACCCAGGCTGTCGAGATCGGCGAGCACCTGAAGCCGCTTCGCCGCGGCGTCGGTGACCGAACGGTCGCCGGGCATGGTGAGATAAGCATAAGCGCGGGTTTTCGACCGGCCCACGCGGCCGCGGAGCTGATAGAGCTGGGCAAGGCCGAAACGATCGGAGCGATGGACGATCAGCGTGTTGGCACTGGGAATGTCGAGCCCGCTTTCCACGATAGTGGTTGAGAGCAGCACGTCATACTTGCGGTCGTAGAAGGCGCTCATTCGCTCCTCGACCTGACTGGCGCTCATCTGACCGTGAGCAGTGACAAACTTCACTTCCGGCACTTGAGCGCGCAGCCACTCCTCCATGTCGGGAACGTCCGCGATTCGGGGCACTACGAAAAAGCTCTGCCCGCCGCGAAAATGTTCGCGCAAAAGCGCCTCGCGAAGCACTACTCCGTCCCAGGGCGTGACGTAAGTGCGAACGGCGAGACGGTCGACCGGCGGCGTCTGTATCACCGACAGATCCCGAAGGCCGGACATGGCCATTTGCAACGTGCGCGGGATCGGGGTCGCCGTGAGTGTCAGCACATGGACGTCGGTCTTGAGCGCCTTCAACCGTTCCTTGTGCACCACTCCGAAATGTTGCTCTTCGTCGACAATAACGAGACCTAAACGTTTGAACTGAATGCTCTTTGCGAGAAGTGCGTGAGTGCCGATTGCGATGTCCACAGTGCCATCCGCGATGCCCTCCCGGGTTTTCTTTGCCTCCGCCGCCGGGACTAGGCGCGAAATGCGTCCGACGTTGATCGGAAAACCCTGAAGCCGCTCCACGAAATTCGCATAGTGCTGGCGTGCCAGCAGCGTCGTCGGACAAACGATGGCCACTTGCTTGCCGGACATCGCCATGACGAAGGCGGCGCGAAGCGCGACTTCGGTCTTGCCGAAGCCGACGTCGCCGCACACCAGCCGATCCATCGGCTTGCCCGCTTCGAGGTCCTGCAGCACGTCGGCGATCGCCCGGTCCTGGTCGTCCGTCTCCTCGTACGGGAAACGATCGACGAATGCCGGGTAGCTCGAGTCTGGCTCGGCGATGACGCCCGGACGAGTCAGGCGAAGCGCCGCCGTCTTGATGAGCTCACCCGCGATTTCGCGGATGCGATCCTTCATTCGCGCCTTGCGCCGCTGCCACGCCTCGCCGCCGAGGCTATCGAGCGTCACCCCTTCGCTCTCGCTCCCGTAACGGCTCAGCAGCTCGATATTCTCGACCGGAACGTAGAGCTTGTTGCCGCGCGCATATTCGAGCGCGACGCAATCATGCGGCGCCCCCGCGACCTTGATCTGGGTCAGGCCCTCGTACCGGCCGATACCGTGATCGGCATGGACGATGAGGTCGCCTGGCGAGAGGGCCGACAACTCGTCTAGAAAGGCCGCCGCGCCCTTCCGTTTCTTGCGGCGGCGGACAAGGCGGTCGCCGAGCATGTCCTGCTCGGTAAGGACAGCGACGTCAGGCGTGCGGAAGCCATGGTCGAGTGGAAGTACGAGCAGCGCCGGCTGGGCCCTCGAACCGAGCGCCTCCTGCCAGGTGTCGACCAGTTTGTGGGACTTGAGTCCGTGATCCTCGAGCAGACCTCCGAGGCGTTCGCGCGAGCCTTTCGTGTAGCTTGCCAGAACGACCTTTCGACCCGTTCGGCGAAGCTCGCTCACATGGCCTGCAACGGCGTCATACACATTGGCCTGCTGCGCTCGCTCGGGTGCGAAATCGCGCGCCGGCTCGACGCCGAAGTCGATGATCGTCTCCGAAGGGGGCTCAGGGAAAGGCGAGGCGAGGTGGATTGGGCGCCCGCCAACGATCTGGTCCCACTCGCTCTTCGCCAGATAGAGCGCGCCAGGCTCGAGTGGGCGATAGCTGCCGGGCTCGGCCTCCATGGCGCGCACGCGGTTCTGATAATAGTCGCTGATCGCCTCCCGCCGCGCCTCGAGCGCCTGGTCAGCGCCGGAGTCGCGGATGATGAGGTCATAGTCGCCGAGATGATCGAACAAGGTGTCTAAACGCTCTTCGAGGAGCGGGATCCAATGCTCCATGCCGGCCATTCGGCGGCCGCTCGATAGCGCCTGATAGAGCGGGTCCTGGGTAGCCGTGGCTCCGAATTTCTCTCGATAACGCGAGCGGAACCGCTTGATCGTTTCTTCGTCCAGCAGCGCCTCTGACGCCGGCATCAAGGTGAACGCCTTAGCCTTGTCGGTCGAGCGCTGATCGGCCGGATCGAAACGGCGCAGGCTGTCGATCTCGTCGCCGAAGAAGTCCAGCCGCAATGCCAGCTCTTCGCCAGCGGGAAATAAGTCGATGAGCGAGCCGCGTACCGCATATTCGCCGTGCTCGGCGACGGTGTCCGTGCGTTGATAGCCAAGGGCATTCAGCTGCTCGACCAGCGCCTCGCGCTCGATTCGCTCGCCCTCGGCGATTCGGCGGGTGAGCTGGCGGATCCGGAACGGCGTCAGCAATCGCTGCGTCGCCGCGCTCACCGTCGCGACCAGCAGTTGGGGTTTCTCCGGTTTTGCCTGCAGGGCGCTGAGCGTCGCCAACCGCTCGGCCATCACCCGAAGGGCAGGCGAGGCTCTGTCATAGGGAAGGCAGTCCCAGCCCGGCAGCGTCAGCACCACGACATCGGGAGCGAACAGCGGAACAGTGTCGGCGAGCGCGCGCATCGCCGTTTCGTCAGCGACGATTGCGACCGCGCGGGCTCCTATATCTGTGCCGTGCGCGGCGCGCGCCAGATCCGCAGCGAGCCACGGCAGGAAACCGGTCGGAACGCCCGCCAACGTCAGTGTCTCGTCGGCGCGCAGAACGCGCTGCAGCGGTTCGGTCATCTTGCGATCCGGACGTAGTCGAGCTGCTTCAGCGCCTCGATCATTGGTCCTTGGAAGCGTTCCGGCGCCTCCCAGGTTCCGTGCGCCCAGGCCATGATGTCGACATCCTGCTCCTCGAGCATTTCCGCGAATAGCGCCCGCTCGGCGGCGCTCCACGATTCATGGTGCGCGTCGAAAAAGCCACCGATCAGGAGATCGGCTTCCTTGGTCCCGCGATGATGCGCGCGCCACGCGAGGCGCTTCAGGTCCGGGTCGGAAGGCATGGGAGCCATTTAGGAGGGAAACCTCGTCATTGCGAGGCCCTGAACCAGCCGCCGCAATCCAGCCGGATTGCTTCGTCACGTCGTTCCTCGCAATGACACCGGATGCGCCCGGATATCCTCAATCCGCTCTTCGCCGAGGTCGAGGTGTTGAAAGGCGTTGGCCCGCAGATCGCGAAAGTGTTGAACCGGCTCGACCTTACGCGGTTCATCGATGTGCTCTACCATCTCCCAATCGGGGCGATCGAACGTATCCGCGCCCCCGCGGCGAGCGCTACGCTGCTCGGCCGCAATGTCATCCTCGAGCTGACGCCGTTCGACACACGGGAGAACCGTTCCGGTCGCGGGCCAACGCGGATCTTCGCGTCGGACTCGGATGGAAACTCGATCAGCCTCGTCTATTTCAACAATCCGGGCTGGGCGAAGCGGAGCCTCCCGAAAGGTCAAAAGCGCGTCGTTTCGGGCAAGCTCGAAGCCTATGGCGACGAATGGCAGATCATCCATCCGGAAGTTGCGGAGCCGGGGAAAGGGCCCGAACCGGCAATCCGCGAGCCGGTCTATCCCCTCACGGAGGGTCTCACCAATCGCCGAATGGGCGAGCTCGCCCGAGAAGCTCTCGAGCGCGCGCCCGAGCTTCCCGAATGGATCGAACCTGGCTTGGTTTCGCGGGAGCATTGGCGTGACTGGCGCGCGGCGCTCGCTGAAGCCCATCGCGAGCCGGGCGCGGATGAGGCACTGCGCCGCTTGGCCTATGACGAAATCTTCGCGAACCAACTCGCGCTGCTGCTGCTTCGCCAATCGCAGCGGCGGCGCAAGACGACTCCGCTGCCAGGTACGGGCGAGCTGATCGCGAAGCTCAGCCTGCCATACCAGCTGACGGGTGCGCAAAGGAGGGTGGTCGAAGAGATTCGCGGGGATCTGACTCAGTCCGCGCCCATGCTCCGCCTGCTTCAGGGCGATGTCGGATCGGGTAAGACGCTCGTGGCACTGTTGGCGATGCTTTGCGCCGTCGAATCTGGTGCTCAGGCGGCACTGCTTGCACCGACCGAGATCCTCGCTCGCCAACACCACGCGACTTTGCTCGGTCAGCTCGATAGCCTCGGCGTGCGCGTCGCGATCCTGACCGGGCGCGAGAAGGGTCGCGCGAGGGCCAGCGTGCTAATGGGCCTGGCCGACGGTTCGATCGACGTCCTGGTGGGCACGCATGCCATTTTCCAGGAGAAGGTCGCCTACAAGCGGCTGGGCCTTGCCGTGATCGACGAACAGCACCGCTTCGGTGTTTCTCAACGGCTGCTGCTGTCGTCTAAGGCGGAGCGCCCGCCGCACTTGTTGGTGATGACCGCCACTCCAATCCCCCGCACGCTAACGCTTACCCAGTTTGGCGAGATGGACGTCAGCCGGATCGACGAAATGCCGCCGGGCCGAATGCCGATCGAAACGCGGGTGATTAGCGAGGAAAGGCTGGCCGAGGTCATGGACGGGCTCGGGCGCCACCTCTCCAGTGGGGGGCAAGCCTATTGGGTGTGCCCGCTCGTCGAGGAGAGCGAAAAGAGCGACGCCGCTGCGGCCGAAGAGCGTGCGCATGTGCTCAAGCTGCGCTTCGGCGAAGACAGAGTCGGGCTCGTCCACGGCCGCATGAAAGGTCCCGACAAGGATGCCGTCATGGCCCGTTTCGCCGGCGGCGAGCTCGCCGTACTGGTCGCAACGACCGTGATCGAGGTCGGAGTCGACGTACCCAATGCGACCTTGATGATCGTCGAAGGCGCCGAACGGTTCGGTCTCGCCCAGCTTCATCAGCTCCGCGGCCGCGTCGGGCGCGGCTCCGGCAAGAGCACCTGCTTGCTGATCCGTGGTCAGACGCTGACGGAAGTCGGTCGCGCGCGGCTCGCCTTGATGCGAGAGACCAACGACGGCTTCCGGATCGCGGAAGAAGACCTGCGCCTGCGCGGTCCCGGCGAAATCCTCGGTACTCGCCAGTCGGGCGAAGTGCAGTTCCGCGCTGCGACTCCAGAATTGGTCCAGGAACTGGCTCCGGTCGCTACCAGCGACGCGCAATTGCTGCTCGATCGCGACGGAGGCCTCGCCAGCCCACGTGGCCAGGCGGCGCGAATCTGCCTGTACCTGTTCGAACGTGATCAGGCGGTGGGGCTGATCAGAAGCGGCTGATCAACGTCGGATGGGGATCAACTCCCGGCATGACGAGATCACCTGACCAAGAGTCCGTGCTTCTTTCGGCCGAGGCTAAGCTTCACCGGTTCGCCCTCGCCGGCAACGATCAGTCCGGGATCGCTCACCACGACATCATCAAGCCGCACGGCGCCTTCGGCGATCTTTCGCTTCGCGTCCTTGTTCGACGGGGTGAAGCCGAGTGCCGTGAGCGCATGGGCGATGTTGATGCCTTCTCCGACGGACAGCGTGGGCAGATTCTCTCCCACTCCGCCCTCCGCGAATGTGGTTCGCGCGGTCTGGGCGGCTGCTTTCGCGGCCGCCTGTCCGTGAAGCATCGCGGTCGCCTCGGTCGCGAGCACGTTTTTCGCCTCGTTGATCTCGGCGCCTGCCAGGCTCTCCAGACGCGCGACCTCGTCCACTGGGAGGTCTGTGAACAACCGCAGGAACTTGCCGACGTCCGCGTCCTGCGTATTCCGCCAGAATTGCCAATAATCATACGGGGCCAGCAGGTCTTCATTAAGCCAGACCGCGCCTTGCGCCGTCTTGCCCATCTTCGATCCGTCGGCGGTGGCGATGAGCGGCGTCGTGACGCCATAGAGTTCAGCGCCGTCGATCCGCCGGCCGAGTTCGATCCCGTTGACGATGTTCCCCCATTGGTCCGAGCCGCCCAATTGCAGCTGGCAGCGGGCGCGCCGCGACAGCTCCAGGAAGTCATAGGCTTGAAGGATCATGTAGTTGAACTCGAGGAACGTCATCGGCTGTTCGCGATCAAGCCTGAGCTTAACGCTGTCGAACGTCAGCATGCGGTTGATCGTGAAATGCGGGCCTACCTCGCGTAGGAATGGTATGTACTCGAGCCCGCCGAGCCAGTCCTCATTGTTGACCAGGATGGCGTCGGTCGGGCCCTCCCCGAAGCTGAGGAAGCTTTCAAAGGAGCGGCGGATCGAGGCGATGTTCGCGCTGATGGCCTCTTCAGTCAGCAGCTTCCGGCTCTCGTCCTTCCCGGAGGGGTCTCCGATCTTGGTTGTGCCGCCGCCCATCAGCACAATTGGTTTATGCCCGGCCTGCTGAAGGCGGCGCAGGAGCATGATCTGCACGAGGTTTCCGACATGCAGCGAGGATGCGGTTGCATCGAACCCGATGTAGCCGGGTACGACCTGCTTGGCCGCCAACGCGTCGAGCGCTTCGGCGTCGGTCACCTGGTGAATGTAGCCTCGCTCGTCGAGCAGGCGCATGAGTGAGGAGCGGTAATTCGTCATTGCAGCTGCGCTTAGCCAACTCGTCACTCCCGCGAAAGCGGGAGTCCCGCTACTGAGTTGCCAATGCAGTTGAACCTTGTGCCGCACCCGGCCGCACTGCCAGCCGATCCGCCGTTCAAGGTTTGGGCCAGTGTTGAGCATGCGAATTCGCTCAGCGCGGTGGCATCGACCAACATCTGGTTCGGAATCGGTGCGCCTGCGGACCGCTTCGTCATTTCCTCGTCCCAAGAACCTCGCCGTACCGATGCGCTATGGCAGACGACGTGCTTTGAAGCGTTCCTTCGCGCCGAGGGCGAGGAGGGTTATCGCGAGTGGAATTTTGCCCCGTCGGGCCAATGGGCGGCTTATGATTTCACTGGGTACAGAGCCGACATGACCAGCTCTGAACTCGTTTCGCCGCCCTACATCCGCATGGAGGACAATCTCACGTGGTGGGCGCTCGCCGCAACGATCGCGGTCGATGCAGCAGAGAGCTGGACGCTTGGTCTATCAGCGATCCTCGAAGAGAGGGGTGGAGCCAAATCCTATTGGGCGCTCGCGCATTCCTCCGCGAAGCCGGATTTTCACGCCGCTGATTGCTTCGTCGCGAGGCTTCCCTAAGCAGCGCTTATGACTCTGTTTGGAATCGATCGACTGCTCGCCGACGCCGGTCTTCGCCGTCCCCTTGACGGCAAACGCGTTGCGCTCCTCGCCCATCCCGCGTCCGTCACCCGCGACCTCACTCACAGCCTCGACGCGCTCGTCGCCGCTGGCTTGAACCTCACCGCCGCGTTCGGGCCGCAACATGGCCTGCGCGGCGACAAGCAGGACAATATGGTCGAGTCGGACGATTTCACCGACCCGATCCACGGCGCCCCCGTCTTCAGCCTCTATGGCGAGGTCCGCCGCCCGACCGGCCAGTCCATGGGCACTTTCGACACGATCCTGATCGACCTGCAAGACGTCGGTTGCCGCATCTACACCTTCATCACCACGCTTCTCTATGTGCTCGAGGCCGCTGCCGAACACGGCAAGAGCGTCTGGGTGCTCGACCGCCCAAACCCCGCAGGCCGCCCCATCGAGGGGCTGGCGCTTCGCCAAGGCTGGGAAAGTTTCGTCGGCGCTGGACCGATGCCGATGCGGCACGGGCTAACGCTCGGCGAGCTTGGCAATTGGTTCGTCGACCATTTCGATCTCGACGTCGACTATCGAGTCATCGAGATGGACGGTTGGCATCCCGACGAGACTCCCGGCTTCGGCTGGCCGACCGACCGCGTGTGGATCAACCCGAGTCCCAACGCCGCCAACCTCAATATGGCCCGCGCCTATGCGGGGACGGTCATGCTGGAGGGCACGACGCTGAGCGAGGGCAGGGGCACCACTCGACCGTTGGAACTGTTCGGCGCGCCCGACCTTGAGCCCCGCCGCATCATCGCGGAGATGCAGAGCCTTGCGGGCGAATGGGTGGATGGCTGCAAACTGCGCGACATCGCGTTCCAGCCGACCTTCCACAAGCATGCCGGCGAGCTCAATCACGGCATTTTCATTCACGCCGAGGGGCCTTGGTACGACCACGACGGGTTCAAACCCTGGCGTCTTCAGGCGCTCGCCTTCAAAGCCATCCGCCGGCTCTACCCGGACTATGCGCTGTGGCGCGATTTTCCCTACGAATATGAATTCGACAAGCTCGCGATTGATGTGATCAACGGCTCGCCCCTGCTGCGCGAATGGGTCGATGACGACGAAGCGACGCCGAACGACCTGGATATGCTGACGGTCCCCGACGAGCGCTCGTGGGAGGAGGAGCGCAAGCCCCATTTCATCTATGGCTGAGATCTTGTCCGCCGCACCGGAGGTGCACGCTCCTGAGATCAGCGAAGCCGAGGCCGAGCAACGACTGACGCAGAATCGGTTCGACGTCCCCGCCTTGGTCGCGAAAGCGGACCATCGTTTCCTGGCCGGGGATCACCGAACGGCGGCTTCCTTTTATGCCTTTGCTGCAAGATGCGCGGCCCAGCAGGACCCGAACGAAGGTGCGGCCGAGCGCGCTCGCGCCATGAGAGGCTGGCTCGCGGACCACTTCCAGCACCACATCCTCGAGAGTCTTAAATCCGCAGGTTTCCCCAGGAGCGACTGGCCGCCACGGTTCAGCAAGGCCCTCGCGATCATGTTCGGTGAACGGCAGCGCGATCTGGTGTTCGAGCAATTCCCGCAAATGCCGAATATCTTCTTCTACCCCGACCTGGCGTACGTCGACTTCGCCGATCCGTCGCTTTTCCCTTGGCGGAGCGGTCTTGAGGCGCGCTTTCGTGAATTGCGTGACGAGGCTTCCGCGCTCCTTGCCGACACTGCTGACTTCTCGCCCTACGTGAGCCGTACTGCGGATCGGCCGCAGGGCGATGTGCATGGCCTGCTCGAGAACCCGGATTGGAGCAGCCTATATCTTTGGAACAATGGCGGACCGGTCCAACAAAATGTCGCCCGCTGCCCGAGGACCTATGAAGCCGTTCGTGAGCACGTGCCGCTCTGCAGTATCGGCCGGCTCGCGCCAGCGGTGCTCTTCTCGCTGCTCAAGCCGGGCGCCCGAATCCCGCCTCACACGGGAATGCTCAACGTCCGCTACATTTGCCATTTACCGCTGATCGTACCGCCCAATTGCAGCCTGCGTGTCGGCACGCGAACCACCTCGTGGCAAGAGGGCAAGTTGCTGGCATTCGACGATACGGTCGAGCACGAAGCGAAGAACGGCAGCGATCGCGACAGGCTGGTTCTGATTTTCGACGTATGGAACCCGCAGCTCGGCGAAGAAGAGAAGCTCGTCATTCGGCGAATGCTCGAGATTGTCGATGACTATCGCTGAACTTCCACCACATCGAGCCCGAGCCATTCGGCCATGAGCTGGAGCTCGGTTGAGAGCCTCTGCAAACCCTCGTCCATTGCACCAGCTTCCCAAGTGATTTGCCGAACCAGCAGCCGCGAACGCTGACGGTCGGCCTTGAGATCCACCCGGGCGACCAGCCGCTCATCCATCAGGAAAGGCAGCACGTAATAGCCGTGCACTCTCCGTTCCGCCGGAACGTAGATTTCGATCCGGTAGCGGAAATCGAACAGCCGCTCGGCGCGGCCTCTCTCCCAAACCAGCGGATCGAACGGCGCCAGCAACGCCTGGCCAATTACGCGGCGCGGGCGTCTTGCGTCCCGGTGCAGGAATGCCGGCGCTTTCCAGCCAGCAACCTCAACGGGAATGAGCACCCGTTCCTCGACCAACTCGGCGATGGCGGTTCGTGCCGATAGCGGATCCAGGCGGAAATAGTCGCGAAGGTCGGTGGCCGTTGCCACCCCAAGCGCACGCGCCGAGCGTTCGATCAATTGGCGCTTGGCGTCTGCAGGGGTTGGTGTCGGGAGCGACAGTACCGCGGCCGGAATGACTCGCTCAGGAACGTCATAGACCCGCTCGAAACTCGGCTTCCGAGTGGCGGTGGTGATCAATCCCGCCCAGAACAACCACTCGAGTGCGCACTTGGCCTCCCCCCAGCCCCACCAACCGCCGCGGCCCTTGCCATTCTTGAAGTCGGACGCGGCGAGCGGCCCCTCCGCGCGGATCCGCTCGAGCACCATGTCGGCATCCCTGCGATGCTCACGAGCGTAAGTGCGCAAACTTCTCCAGCCGATCTCTCCGTTCTCCGCCTCCGCCATCCGCCAGCGTAGGAATGGGTGAAACTCGAGCGGCAAGAGCGAGGCCTCGTGCGCCCAATACTCGAATAGCCTGCGCTGACCCTTCGGGCCCCAGGCCACGCGATCGAGGATTCTTCGGTCGTAAGGGCCCAGTCGCGAGAACGCGGGCAGATAATGTGCGCGCACCAGCACGTTCACGCTGTCGATCTGGTGCAGGGAGAGGCGGTCGATTGTGCGGCGGAGATGGCCCGCATTCGCCGCCGCAGGTCGCGCCGTTCCGAACCCTTGAGCGGCCAGTACAATCCGTCGCGCAGCTTTCAGCGTGAGTTTCTCGATCGCGCCGCTCCTCCTGATCGCCTTCGGGATTCGGCCCTAACTGCCGTTCATAGTTAACGAAAGAGTAGGAGGTTCTCCGTATTCCCGTTTGAAATTGGATCGGGGAGCGCGGCGTCTACAATGGCTACACAGGGGATCGAGGAAGTCACCGAGAATGCGATCCGCGCGGTCGCTCGCGACTGCGGCTCGCTATCGATGGAGTGCAGCGACGTCTCCGGTTACGTGCAGGGTGTTGCCATGCGCATTGGCGAGCATTTGAAGATGCTCGACCAGCTCGAGGAAGTAACCACCAGGCTGCTCGCCGACCAGGGCCGCGTGTCCGATTCGACCGACGAAGCACGGCTCCTCTCGGAGCAGGCGAAAGCGAAGCTAGAGGCAGGCCGCGAAGCGATCGAAGGCACGATCGATGGTTTCAAGGGCCTCACCGAGCTCATCGTCCAGTTGGGCGAGCGAATGGCCGGCTTCGCCTCGGCAATGAACCAGGTCCAAACTGTCTCTTCGACCATCGAGACGATCGCGCGCAAGACCAATATGCTCGCGCTCAACGCGACTATCGAAGCCGCGCGTGCCGGCGATGCAGGTCGCAGCTTTGCAGTCGTCGCAGCGGAAGTGAAGAAGCTGGCGCACGATACGCGCGCCGCGACCAGCCAGATCGCTTCGACCATTGGCGAATTGACCCGCGAGGCCAGCGCGGTAACCAATGAAATCAAGACCGGCGTCGAGCGGAGCCGCGATGCCCAGTCGGGCTTCGGCACGATCAGCGACACGGTTCGTGAGGTGAGCGAAATCGTCGGCATGGTTGACCGGCAAACAGAGGGTATCGCCCATTCGACCAGCATGATTCAGACCAGCGTCGACCGGGTGAAGGCGGGGCTCACCGATTTTGCTGCTGATGCGCGCGAAAATGGCAAGGAGCTGATGACTGCGGAGAAGCGGCTCACGCACCTTGAGATGTTGTCGAACACCATGCTCGACACGCTCGCCAATTCGGGGGCCGAGATCGACGACACGCCACTAATTCTCAAGGCGCAGGAGACTTGCCGCCAGATTCAGGGGATGATCGAGCGAGCGGTCGACGAGGGTGAGGTCAGCCTCGATGACGTGTTCGACCGGGACTACAAGGTCATCGAGGGCTCGAACCCGGTACAATATGCGGTTCGGTTCAATGAACATGCCGACCGGCTCGTTCGTCCGCTGCTCGACCGTACAAAGGCCGGCGATAACCGGATCATCGGATCCGCGATCGGGGACATGAATGGCTATCTGCCTACGCATCTTTCTGAGCGCAGTCATCCTCAGGGGCCCGATCCGGTCTGGAACGATGAGCACTGCCGCAACAAACGCATTCTAATCGACGATACGACGCGAACGGCACTTGCAAGCGAGAAGCCCGCAACCTTGGCGACCTACCGAATGGAGCTCGGCGACAAGTTCATCCCGGTGAAGAACGTTTTCGTGCCGTTGTGGATCAAGGGTCGGCGGTGGGGCAATTTCGAGCTCGCGTATCGCGACGATTGATTTGAGTTGGGGGTGGGGGACAGGTCGCCGTCCGCGCTTGCCGCGGGCGGCGATTTGTCGTTTTGGCGTTAACCTCCCTCATTGAAAGCTTATCGCTTCGTAAACCTCCTCTTTACGCCCTTGCGTTAGGGACAGTCTGATTAGGGCTTCGCCTGTGCGCATCGGACGAGGGGTAAGGAATGGCGATCAATCGGTCGGTCTGTCTCAAGCCGGTCAGCGTTGCCGAAGCTCAACTCGCTCGCGTCGCGGGTGAAGGTTGCGCGCGCCACCCGTACTTGAATGCGCTCCTCGAAGCGTCGGGTTCGCATGCTGGCCGCGACCTTGCTGATGCGGTGCATCTGCTTTGCAACCTTCACGGGCGTTATCCGGGCCTAATTGAAATCGCGCTGCAGCGCTGCCCGAAGAGCGACGGAGAGACCTGGCTCGCCCGCGCTTCCGAAGCGTTCGAGCGGGAACGGCTTTACCTGGTACGGCTGACCTCGGCCGTCGGACCGATGCCGAGCACGCCCGGTGCAGCAGCAACCGAGGCGAGCCTTCTCGCTGCACGGCACGCGCTGGAAACGCTGGCCACGTCCGAGCGCGACTGCTGTGCACTTGGCGCCGCGACAGCGTTGGTAAGCGACTGGTGGCCGATCCGCCGGCTCCTCGACCGCGCGTCGGCGCGTGCCGGGCTCGACCGTCCTGCGCCTTCGCTCCCCGACGAGATGTCGGTGATCGAAGTGATCGAGGCATCAGCTAGCGCCACGAACGGGCGGGCCCTCGCCTTCGGTGGAGAGCAGATGCTCCTCCAACACCGCGCTTTGTTCGACCTGCTCGAGGCTCGCGCCGAAGCTCGCGGCGACCTCTAGGCGGCAAGCGGAAGCTTTGCCTCCGCGATCTCACTCGCTTCTTCAACCTCTGGAATGTTCACCTTCGGCTGGGGGAAGAGCAAGCGCGACAGCAGGACAACCGCACCAAGCGCGAAATAGGCGCTAATCGCGATCAATGGGCTCCACAGCACCGAGGCGGCGAAGGGAACGCGCAGCAGCACTGGATTGATACCGAAATCCTCTCCTATCGCTTCGCACACGCCCAAAATGGTGTGGTTCCGAAGAGGCAGGGCGGGCTCACTTACTTGCGCTTCCATCACTCGACTCCGTTGGCAAATCTTGCGCACTATCTCAGCAAGAGCTGTGCCAATTGAGAAAGTGCTGTAATTCCAACGAATTGCGGGAATCGAATACCCGCGGAATCGCAAAATCCACCACTTTCGAGTCTCAGAAGTTGGGAATTTGCACCTTATGCTGCAACTGCAATATTGCAGCGCAACATTGATAATCGACGAACGGATGCAAATCTAGTACGGAGCGCCGCCCAGAGGGCTCGGCGCTCAAGGAGCTGAATTCCGTGATGCGGATCATGATGAAGTCGAAGATTCACCGTGCTTCGGTGACCCAGGCTGACCTGCACTATGTCGGCTCGGTGACGCTCGATGCAGCTCTAATGGAGGCTGCGGACCTGCTTGAGGGCGAGCAGGTGGCGATCGTCGACATCACGAATGGCGCGCGGATCGAAACCTACGTCATCCCTGGCCCACGCGGCAGCGGCGTAATCGGCATCAACGGTGCCGCCGCGCATCTTATCCATCCGGGCGACCTCGTGATCATGATGAGCTATGCGGTCGTAAATGATGAGGAAGCCCGTGCGATGAAGCCTCACGTCGTCCACGTCGACGAGCAGAACCGGGTGGTGAAGATCGGTAACGATCCAGCCGAGCCCGTTCCCGGCTCTAGCGACCAGCAGCGGGGCGATTTCGTCGGCGCGAAGTGACGTCACCAGCAGTCGTCAGCCGCCACGGCGACGGCAGATAATCTGTCGACATGTAATAGTAGAAATTGCACCGACTCGCCGAGCTGCGATTGATACCTTTGGCGATGCCGAAGGCGACCGATCCGCTGAACACCGGCCCACCGCTGTCGCCGGGAACGCATCCGGGGCCGCGCACAGTGACCCAGGTTGGCGAACAGGGCCCACCGCAAAGCGTGCCCGGTGGCGCATAGTCGGTAAGCTCGATCTCGGCGCAGCTATAGCCGGAGCTTTCCCCATAATGGCAGACAAAGTCGCCCGCTCGCGTGCTGGCGACATTGCGCCAAGTCGATAGCCGGCGAAGCGAGCCAGCACCGCGGTTGGCGTAGAATAAGGGTTCGGTCGCTTTAGGGCTGAGGTTGACCTGAACGTCCTGATAACCGGCGCCCCATTGTCCCGCGAAGATCAGCGCTTCGGTAGACCCGTCCGGATCGTAATAAGTGAGTGCGTCGGGACAATGCGCCGCGGTCGCGATTCCTTTTTGCGTGCCGTCGGTAACCACGAAGCCCGTCGTGCAAATGTTCGTGCGGCCAGTCCGTGCGTCCGTGCCGGCGGCGCGACCGCCGCCATCGACGGACATGTTCGCTTCAAGGAGGTCATTGATCACAACGCGAACTGGCACCTCACTAACCTGTTCGGCGCGCGCATGGATCGCCTCGACGCCGTACTTCTGCGCGTCGCTGCTGGGAATCAGGAGAACGATCTCACCGGTACGCTGGTCGTAGCCCGCGCCGCGCGCTCCTGGGAGTTCGTCGCGGAGGTCGATCAGGTGCTTACGTAGCGCCTGAATGGCCTGCTCATGTGTGGCCCTCGCGCCGGTACGGAAGACGATCGGTATCCCCACCGCGGTTCGGTCCGTGACGGGCTCGCTTCCGGTCAGGAGCACGACGATCCGGTAATCGGATCGATGTTCGATCGATATACCGGCCAGGCGCGCGGCAAATTCCTTGGCGATCGAATCGGTTATGGTCACGCTCGTCTGTTGCGCGCGCAGTCGCCGCAAGGCCTCGACTGGGCTCACGCCGAACTGGGCGGCGTATTGGATTGAATCTTCCTGCAGCGCTTCAGATCGTGTTTGTGGCTGCTGCGCGGTTACAGTTCCCGTGATAAGGACGAGCGCAGCTGCAAAGGACCGTATCATGCCCCAGGATCTTGCTGCCACCGACACCACCTTCGACCTCACTCCTCCGACTGAGGAACAGTTCAACATCCTTGTTGCAGACCTAACTGACGAGGAGCGTCACGTCCTGCTCGAGCACGGCACGGAAGCGCCCTTTTGCGGTGTCTTCCTCAACGAGAAGCGGCCGGGCGTGTTCACTTGTCGTCTATGCGGCCTGCCGCTGTTTCTCGGTGGTTCCAAGTTCGAAAGCGGCACCGGCTGGCCGAGCTTCACCCAGCCATTCTCCGAAGGACACCTCAAGTATATCCGCGACGCCAGCTACGGCATGATCCGAACCGAAATCGTTTGCGCCCGTTGCGGATCACACCAGGGGCACGTCTTCGACGACGGCCCTCCGCCGACTCATCAGCGCTATTGCATCAATTCCGTCTCGCTCGCTTTCACGCCGGAGGGAGAACGTTTGCCCGACAAACTCGGCCGCGGCTCGCCGGAAGGAGAGTCGTGGACGGGGGAGGCATCCGCAGCGCGAAATTGATCTCTACTCCCCTTTTGTAATCCGGACATAGTCGATGCGGATCTGGACCCATTCGCCGACCAAGGCCCGACCGTTCTTGCGTGGCGGCCTGACGCGGAACTGCCAGGCGGCCTGGCGCACTGCGCTCGCGAGGTGTGAACCGTGGGGATATTGATCGAGCTCGATGCAATCCTCGACACGATTGCCGGGAGCGGTCTTGCAGGCAATCAGGCCATAGCCGTCCGGGGCGTTGGCCGATAGGTAGCCGCTAAGCTCGGCGTCGGTCGGATGCCGCGCCCACTCCGCAGCGTAGAGGACCTCGCCGTGCGGGCCGCGGCCGACTTCTTCCGAGTCCCCGGCGCCACCCGCACCCGCGCCAGCCTTGGGCAGGTTGCGCACATCTGCCGCGGCGAGCTCCTCCTTGCTCATCTCAATCATCTCGAGCGGCTTGTCCCGCGGGATCGTTGGCTTCGCTGGAAGCACGATCGGTGGTGGCTTGAGGGGGGGCTTTTCCTTGGTCACCGGCGTAGGCTTGCGCGCCACCTTTGCTTTAGTTTGCTGGCTCGCCGCCGGTGCGGATTCCGGGATCAGGTCGACTGTCAGCGCGCTCGAAGGTTTGCTCGGTGGGGATGGGCGAATTCCGAGGGTCAGGAGCACCAGCAAGAGCAAGATGTTGACCCCCACCGCCAGGGCCATGCCCGAGGCGCGCCGATGCAGCGGCGGGCGGTCTTGCTCGGAAAGAGTCCGGTAAGAAGGCAAGGAATCTGATGGTCTTGGGGTGAATGCGTCGCGTGAGTCGGCTGACTAGCCCAATCTGAGTTTAACCGCGACTGAAGCTTGCCGAATATTAGGCTGGAGGGATTTTCCTAGGCGACAGCCGCGCCTGGAGAGTCCCCGGTGGCAGCGGCTTGAGCAAATCTCGCGCTGGGATGTGAGGATCGAGCCATGCCTGCCAATCGCCGGACGTCAGCACCGCGATCTGCCGGTTGTGATAGGGCGCGACATCTGCGCCGGGCTCGGTGGTCAGCATCGTGAAAGCCTCGCCGACGCCGGTCGTGGTTCGAACGAGACCGGCGATGCCGAGCATTTCACCGCCCGGCAGGGTGAACAGCCAGCGGTCCTTGCGTTTCTGCTTCGGGTCGTCGGGGGCGGTGAACTCGTAAAAGCCATCGGCAATGACGAGGCAGCGACCGCTCGGAAACTCGCGGCCGTCGGAGCGGAAATTGTAGACTGGCTTGCCGTTCGGCGCGGGCCAGCTCCAACGGCGCACGACGAGCTCATAGATTTCGGAGGGAGCGTCCGATGCGGCGCGTACGATGACACCCGGGTCGGTGATTGCAATGTCGCGAGGAGCGAGGTTCGGCGCGCCGTCAGGGAAGACGAGCGGCATCTGGAGATCACGAAACAGCCGAGCGACCTCGTCGACCGACCTGGACTGAGTGTAGAGATTGCACATGAGGGCCGCTTATCGCGCCGTTCGCTCAACGTCACCGCCCAGTGAGATTCCTCGAAGGGGCGACTCGAAGTCCTGCCGGTGGCGAGGGGAGACGCCGGGACTCGGCAGGACTTCGTACGCCGTTCCGGTCAGTGCTGCCCGGAGATCGCATGAAGGCAGCTCTGCCAAGCTTCGGTTTACTCGGCCCAGGTTAGCGGCGTGTGAGGGAATATGGTTTAGCCGGATTAACGCTTTGAGCCCGGCCGGCGACGCAGCTAGGCTTGGGCAGGAGGGCGAACGATGTTCGAACATTGGGGTGAATTCTATTTGCTCGCCGGCTCGGCGGCCGCTGTGCTCATCGGCCTCATCTTCGTCGTCATTACATTGATGCACGACCGGCCGCGCTCGAGCGTGCTCGCCGGCGCGCGGCTTTACATGGGACCGATCGTGCTTGGCGTCAGCTTCGTCTTGGTACTGAGCGCAGCAGCGCTGACGCCCGGCATCGACCGGCCGTCTTTCTCGGCGATCGCGGCGATCATCGCACTCTGGGGGACGGTACGCGGAGCGATGTCGATCGCCGGCATCCAGCGGCTCAAGGAAGTGCATTGGACCGACCTCTGGTTCTACGGAGTGATCCCGACCGTGATCTATGTGGCTCTTGGTTTCGTTGCGCTGGCCTTCTGGAAGGGCTGGCCGATGGCGCATTACGGAATTGCGGTGGTCGTCACGGCCTTGTTGATGTCCGGCATCCGTAACGAGTGGGACCTGATCACCTGGATCGCACCGCGGCCGGATTCTCCGGAACCGTCGTTCGAGACGACGGAAGAGGAGAAGAAGAAGTCGACCTAGTCGGAGTGTTCAGTCCGCGGCTTCGAGGGCTTGGGTACGTGATTTGCTGGGAGTCCAGTCCACCCTTTGCGGAACCTCGAACGGTTGGAATGCATCCCATGCGCGCGCGTCAGGGCCGATCTTCCTGATCGCCGAACAGTTCGGAATTGGAAGGTGCGCCACCGCATAATCTGGCCGGTTGGCCTTCACATAATTAACGACGCTCTCAATTGCGGGAAACCAGGCATCGTCGAGGACGATATATCCGCCTTCGCAGCAAAGCTGATCGGCGAGAACGAAGTCCGTCATGACGTTTTCGAAATGATGACCTCCGTCGACGAAGACCAGACCCGCGATGCCGGGGCCATTCTTGTCGAGCAGCTCGGCAAGACCGTACTCCGACCTTTTCATGACGCGCCGGAATGCCTTCGGAAAATGCGTCTGGAGATAGGACTGAACAACCGCTCCGCGGCCGTCGGGAAGTCCGAACGGATCGTAGATCAAATGGGTGAAAGGCTTGCCCGCCAGACGTCGAGCCCCGAGGATTATCGCCGCGGAGGAGCCCATCCCGAACCCGACCTCGACCGACAGAGGCTTTGGGCAATCCGTTGCAAGATAAGCGAGAAGACCGGCTTGCTCGCACGAAATTCTCTCCCTGCGCAACTCATCAGTGCGCCCGTCCGGATGCCGGAAAGTTCCTGTCCGCAATGCGGTAAGGCAGCGGGCAATGGCTTCTTCTCTTCGAGCTAAGCCTTGCACAACCCCGACCAATTCTTTCGCCGAGGGCAGGCGCAGTTCTTCGACCACCAAATATTCTTCCTGACCTGGTCGCGCTCCATTGCATGCCCTCCGGGCGTACGACCAGCATCAATCCATGGGCACGACTTTAGCGGCGCCGGACGTGCGCCCGCGAGCCTTTTGCAGAGTAATAAAGTCGGCGAAGCTTCGGTTCAGACGCCCGAGCGCTCGTCCGTGGTCGAATAAGGCTGTTCCTGGACGCTCGTGTCCACGCCGATCAACTTATAGATGACGCACCGCGACAAGAGCCCGCTGATCAGCAAATAAGCGGCGACCACGCCGGCAACGATCGCCGCAGTGCCACCGAGGGTGCCGAGATAGATGAGGAGGCCGAGCCCGAGCGCGACGACGATTCGAACGATGCGGTCTTCCGGTCCGACATTGCGTGCCATGCCACCAAACCCCTTTGTGAGCGCGAAGCCCGGTCTTAGCGTAAAATCCGCGGAAACCAAGTGAAACAAACGGCGGTTGAGTCGGCGTCGCCGCACGCGGAAGTTTGCTAAGTTTGCTCCGACTCGGGGGCACGTCCGTAACCCTCTCCCCGCCGCAGAGAGGGCAGGGTGAGGGGCTCCCACGGCAATGGCCTCGCTCGAAAGTCGAACCCCCTC
>JBKPON010000253.1:0-13105 GCA_046733135.1 Pseudomonadota bacterium
CCCCCCAGAACTACACACCAAGTTACTCGTCGGCAGCGTCAGATGTGTATAAGAGACAGTGTCTGGGGACCGCGATGCACTGGCGGAAATGGCCCTGCTGAGACCGATGGTCGCCGACCTCGGCGCTCGGGCTGCGCTTCATGTGGTCAGTCATGCCGACCATTCCCTTAAGGTCCCCGTGAAAAGTGGGCGAACATCTGCCGAGACCGAGGCGGAAGCGCTCGACGCGATGGCGGAATGGATGCGCGGCCCGAGATTCCTCTCAGGGGACGGATCTTAATAGGGCGGCTTGTCTAAGCCCGTGGGACTTTTCGTAAAAATTTCGCAGCCGTCGTCGGTGATTCCGATCGAATGCTCGAACTGGGCGGAAAGGGAGCGGTCCCGAGTAACGGCCGTCCAACCGTCGTCCAGCACCTTCACGTCCGGACGGCCAATGTTGATCATCGGCTCGACCGTGAAGATCATTCCTGGCTTGAGTTCCGGACCGGTACCAGGGCGGCCGGCATGGATCACTTCCGGACTGTCGTGGAACAGACGCCCAACGCCGTGGCCGCAAAAGTCGCGGACGACGCTGTAGCGACTCGACTCCGCGTGGAGCTGGATCGCGTTGGCGATGTCCCCGAGTTGATTGCCTGGCTTGGCCTGCTCGATGCCAAGCATCAGACATTCGTAGGTGACCTCGACCAGTTTGCGGGCCTTCAAAGGCACATCGCCGACCAAGTACATGCGGCTGGTGTCGCCGTGCCAGCCGTCGACGATCGGGGTCACGTCGATGTTGACGATGTCGCCGTCCTTGAGTGTCTTTTCGCTGGGGATTCCATGGCATACGACATGGTTGATCGAGATGCAGCTGCTCTTGGTGTAGCCGCGATATCCGAGGGTCGCCGGGACTGCGCCAGCGTCGAGAGTCAGGCGGTGGACGATGTCGTCCAGCTCCTGCGTCGACACGCCAGGAACGACGTGCGGCACGAGCGCATCGAGGATCGACGCCGCAAGCTGTCCAGCGCGGCGCATTCCGTCGAAAGCCTCCGGCCCGTGCAATTTGATGACGCCGTTGCGCGCCTCGATCCGGTCGTCGGGAGCCACGGTAATGTATTGAGTCATGGCGCCTAGATAGGCATTCGGGCGACCGGAGTCACCGGAGGCTGAATGGATCACAAGAGGCAGTGGACTGCCGCGCTGGTGGTGATCGGCGACGAAATCCTCTCTGGCCGAACGCAGGACCGCAATGTGAGCCAGGTCGCGACCTGGCTCAACGAGCAAGGGATCCGACTGGTCGAGGTGCGGGTGGTTCCTGATGCCGAGGAGGCGATCGTCGCGGCTGTGAATGCTCTCCGTTCGATTCACGATTATCTTTTCACAACCGGCGGCATCGGCCCAACGCACGACGACATCACCGTCGATGCCATTGCGGCGGCCTTCGGCGTACCGGTCGTCATTCATCCCCAAGCCAAAGCAATTCTGGAAGATTATTATCGCGACCGGCCCGGCGGGTTGAACGATGCGCGCTTGCGGATGGCACGGGCACCGGAAGGGGCGGAACTGATCCCCAATCCCTATTCCGGGGCGCCCGGGGTGAAGATGGGCAATGTCTACATTCTCGCCGGAGTACCGAACATCGCTTCGAGCATGCTCGAAGCCCTTACCGGAAAGCTCGAAGGCGGGCGGCCGATGATATCGGTCACCGTCGGAGCGAGGGCGGCGGAAAGCGAGGTGGCCGAGTTGCTGCGCGAGATCGAGGGTGCCCATCCAGGCGTGGCGATCGGCAGCTATCCGTTTTTCAAGGATGGTCGGTACGGCGCCAATTTCGTGATCCGTTCGGAAGATGGTGAACTTGCCTTCAACACTGGAGCCGAACTTTCGCGACGGTTGCGCGAAGCCGGCTATGAGCCCGTCGAAGGCGGAATCTGAGCCTTCCGCATCTGTCCGGGAGCATTAGACGCCACTCGTGCATTAGTGCTGGGCCAGCAATCGGGCCGCACTGAGTGGGAGGAACGCAATGGCTGTCGCCAAAACAATCGAAATCATTTCCACCTCGAGCACGTCATTTGAAGACGCAGTGAAGCAGGGCGTCGCCAAAGCCTCCGAGACGGTGGACGGCGTGCGAGGAGCGTGGGTCAAGGACACCGAAGTTGAAGTCAGTGGCAATCAGGTCTCCGAATGGCGTGTACGGATGAAGATCACGTTTCTCGTGAAGTAGTTCTCCGTAGTCGCTTCGGGCATCAAAGACCGCCGAGTTTCGGTCATCGGCGACGCGACTTCGCTGAACGCCGTGAATATGACACCATAAACGGCATTTTGCGCATTGATTCCCAAAAAGATTGTCGAACAATCGTCGGCGCTCACCGACCATAAGAAGGCGGTGTGTGTGATCAGAAGGGGGCCGCTGATCTGCCAGCCGAAGGGGATCATGCGAGATGTCCGATTACACGACACAGTTCCACACCGACATAACCAGCGGATATAGCCAAGGTGGCGGCGGCCACGTCTTTTACGTCGACCCGAGCGCCGCGGCCGGGGGGAACGGACTCACGGAAGGATCGGCGTGGAATTCGCTCGATTACGTTCAGTGGTACGCGGCCAACATCGGCTTCCAGCCCGGCGACACCATCCTTCTCAAGCGCGGCTATTCTTACGACACGGCGAGCACGAACGGTCTTTGGCTCAGCGGCAATGGAACGGCAGCGCAGCCCATCACACTCGGTGCTTATGGCAATGGAGCACCGCCAGTCGTCACGAACAGCCACTTCGTTCCGGACGGCAATGGGGGTGACGCCAGCAAAAGCGACGCTGTGATCAATGTCCAGCAAAACTCCAGCTACTTCGTCATCAGGGACATCAAGATCGACAACCCATCATCGGCGACGGGGAACGTCACTGATGCGGGCGTTCGAGTCCTTGGCACTCACGTCACGATCGAAAATGTCGAAATCACGGGCACCGGAACAGGCGTCTGGTTTGGACGAAACGAGGCAAGCAACACAGGTGCGCCGTCCGAGAGCGCCTTCGGCACGGTGGAGAATTGCTACATCCACGACCTCCACATGGTTCAGAACACAGTAGGGGGAAATGACGACTACGGATGCGTTGGAGTCACTGTCTTGGCCAGCGATGTCACCGTCATTCATAATACTTTCGAGAATCTCATGCAGCCCAGCTTCGATTTCGGATGGGATGGAGCAACGGTTGAGATTTACGGCTCTGCTCACAACGTCGTTGTGGAAGGCAATTACATCGAAAATGTGAATGCACTGACTGAATTTGGGGGGCGAAATACCGACAGCGTATCGAACGTTTCGTTCGATCATAATATCATCGTGAATAGCGAGTCACTCGCGTTCTTCCACAACGGCACCGATGCTTTTGCGCTAGGTTCAATCTCCAATATAAATTTTACCAGCAATACCGTTTACAGTACAGTCAACCGCACTGACAGCACGAGCTTCGCATTTGGCTTCGATGGACCTGATGCGAGCTTCCTTACCGTCGAAAACAACATCTTTTCCATACAGGGTCTCGATTATTGGTCTGTGGGAGCAACGAATTACAACCATTCGCATAACCTTTACGACGTCACCAACGTATCCTTCGGTTCGGGCTATTTTACCGCCAGCGAATATCAGGGCCACGCCGGCTTTCTGGATGCGGCCTCCAGAGATTTCAGGCTCGCGTCGAATTCCGACGCGCTAAGCCGCGCGGTCCCGCTTAGCGGTTTCCTTACCGACTATATGGACCACGACCTTACCGGCCGAAGCGGTCTTGATCTCGGAGCGATCGAATTCTGGGGCAGCGGGACTCAGATATTCGGAACGCCCAACGCGGATACGCTCGTTGGCACTTCTTCCGCCGACCAAATCTGGGGCTATGACGGAGACGATTTCATCGACGGCGGCTCGGGCGCCGACACAATGTCGGGGGGAGCCGGCAACGATAGCTATGTCGTCGACAACGTTGCCGACGCCGTCGTGGAGGCGGTCGGCGGTGGAACGGACACCGTGCAAAGCTCGCTGAGTTACACCTTGCCGGCAAATGTCGAAAATCTGGTCCTGACAGGCGCCATCGCCATTAACGGGGTGGGGAACGGTCTGGACAATCAGATGACGGGCAATTCATCCGCCAACGTGCTCGACGGAGGCATCGGCGCTGATGTGCTGAGAGGCGGTGGTGGCAACGACACTCTTTACGGAGGCACCGGCAACGACATCCTGCAAGGCGGCGCAGGTCAAGACACGATGTACGGCGGACTGGGCGCCGACGACTTCCAGTTTCAAAATGGAGATTTTAGCGGCAACACCCGACAAACTGCGGATTGGATTGTCGACTTCCATCACGGGCAAGGAGACAAGATCGACCTCGCGTCCGTAGATGCCAATGCCGGGCTTGCTGGCGACCAAGCGTTCACGTTTATCGGCAATTCTGCTTTCACTAACGCGGCCGGACAGCTGCGGTACGATTTCGTCACCGTCAACAAGGTCGTGGAGACGATTGTCTATGGCGACACCAACGGTGACGGATTGGCCGATTTCGCAATCCGATTAACGGGCCACGTATTTCCGACGAACGGAGATTTCATCCTTTAGCGGAGGGGCCGATCGGTCCCACACCCGGGCCAAAGGCTAATTCACGGCTCAGATGAAGCCGCTCGTCCGCTTCGCACGCCCACAACCGAATGTTCGGATTGTCCATTTGGAGCGGGTAACGGGAATCGAACCCGTGCGTTCAGCTTGGGAAGCTGACAGGCTACCATTACATCATACCCGCCCGAGGGCCAGCCGCGCTTCGATTAGGTCGAGCGTTTGGGCCCGTCAACGCACATGAAAAGTTCGTAATGCGGGAACGGTGCGCCGGGTGTAGCGTTGCTTAATATAAGCACACTTACTATATTCGTCGCAAATGGAAACCATCCCTTTCGAAATCGGAGAGACGGCGCACGCTCTCCGCAAAGCCTTCGACCGGCTTGCAGTCGGCATGGGGGTTACTCGTGCGCAATGGAAGGTCCTGTTCAAGCTGACCCGCACGCCCGGCCTCCGTCAGGTCGAGCTAGCGGACATGCTCGACCTCGAGCCGATCACGTTATGCCGGATCGTGGACCGGCTGGAGGAAGCAGGCCTGGTCGAACGGACGCGGGATCCCGAGGATCGACGCGCGTGGCGGCTGCACGTCACCGCACAGGCGCAGCCGCTCATCGACAAGCTCCAGGCGGTTGGCGCCGACCTCGTCGCCCAAGCGTTTGCGGGCATCGATCCGAAGGACATCGAAATCACTCGCCGGGTTCTTGCGCGCGCACGTGAGAATGCCGGTCGCGCTGGAGTATCAAAAAGGGCGTCGAATCAATGAATAAGATGGCAACAGAACCGATGACCGGAACGGCGACGCTAGAAGCGCCGAAGCGTGGAAAAATCGGCAAGCTCAAGGCCAACAAGAGCCTGTTGCGGACGATCCTCCTGTTGATCGTCCCGGCATTGTTGCTGATCGGCGGCGGCTATTATTGGCTGACGAGCGGCGGCAGCGTTTCGACCGACGACGCACAGATCAAGCAGGACATCGTCTCCGTCAGCCCGCAAGTGAACGGCCAGATCGTGCAGGTGTTCGTACGCAACGGAGCACGGGTGAAGCGCGGTGACCTATTGTTCCGCATTGACCCACAGCCTTATCGCGTCGCCCTCGAGCAGGCCGAGGCGCAGCTCGCCAACGCTCAGTTGCAGACGACGCAGCTGAGGACGCAGGCGGCAGGCACGGCGGCCGACATCACGGGCGAACAGGCTAATCTCGATATCAAGCGCAACGCCCTGGCGCGGCAGCAGGCCTTGCTCAAGCAGGGTTTCACCACGCGCTCCGACTATGACGATGCCTTAAACGAAGTTCGCACCGCCGAGCAGGATTTCGCCGACGCCCGCGCACGGGCCGCCAATGCGCACGCCGCTCTCGCGCCGGGGCAGCAGCCGCAGATCGCTCAAGCTCAAGCGGCGGTCGACAAAGCGCAGCTCGACTTGTCGCGGACCGAAGTTCGCGCGCCGATGGACGGGATTATCGAGAATGCCGACAACCTCCAGGTGGGGCAAATGGCGATAACCGGTGTCGGCATGGTCTCGCTCGTCCACAGTCAGAGTGCGTGGGTCGAGGCGAACTTCAAGGAGAAAGACGTCGGTAGGATGGTCAGCGGGCAGCCCGCCACTGTGGAGGTCGACGCTTACCCGGGCGAGAAGTTCGATGGCCATGTGCAGAGCATTGGCGCCGGGACTGGAAGTGAGTTCTCGCTGCTTCCGGCGCAGAACGCCAACGGCAACTGGGTCAAGGTGACGCAGCGTGTCCCCGTGCGGATCGTCTTCGACGGCGTAACTTCCAAGCCAATGATTGCAGGCCTGTCGGTAACCGCCACGGTCGACCTCGACCAGGGGAAGTAAGCGCAGATGGCCAGCGCGCCGGACGTCGCAACGCATCCCCTGCCGACTGGAGAGCGGCTGATCGTCACCATCGGGGTGATGATGGCGGTGCTTCTGCAGGTGCTCGACACCACCATCGCCAACGTGGCGCTGCCGCACATGCAAGCGAGCCTCAGCGCTAGTCAGGATACGATCAACTGGGTGCTGACGAGCTACATCGTCGCCTCGGCGATCGCTCTGCCCATCAGCGGCTGGCTTGCCGACAGGGTCGGGCGCAAGCGGCTGCTGTTGATCTCGGTCGCGCTGTTCACCGTCGCCTCGGTCCTGTGCGCGACCGCAACTTCGCTCACCGAGATGGTGGTGTTCCGCGCCTTCCAAGGCGTCGGAGGAGCGTTCATCGTGCCACTCGCCCAAGCGACCTTGTTCGATATCAATCCGCGCGAGAAGCACGGCCAGGCGATGGCGCTCTTCGGCGGTGGCGTGATGATCGGCCCGATCCTCGGCCCCGTGCTCGGCGGCTGGCTCACCGACAATTACAACTGGCGCTGGGTGTTCCTAGTGAACCTGCCGGTCGGAGTCATTTGCGCGCTGCTGATGGCGCGGTTCATGCCCAAGGCCGAGCAGCACGACCGCAAGTTCGACCTTTTCGGTTTCGCCTTGCTCGGCATCGCGCTCGCGGCGCTGCAGCTGTTCCTCGACCGAGGCGAACAGAAGGATTGGCTGTCGAACTGGGAGATCATCGTCGAGCTCGGCGTCGCCATCGGCGCTACCTGGATGTTCGTCGTTCACATCGTGACCTCAAAGCATCCGTTGTTCGAACGGTCGATGTTTGCCGATCGGAATTTCGCAACGGGGCTTGCCTTCATGGCGGTGACCGGCGTCCTGCTGCTCGCCGGCCTCGCCCTGCTCCCGCCCCTGCTACAGAACATGTACGGCTATTCGGTGCTGCAGTCCGGTTTCCTGACCGCTCCGCGCGGCGTCGGCACGTTGATTTCCATGCTGCTTGCCGGCCGGCTCGTCGGCAAAGTGGATTCGCGGGCTCTCGTCGGCATCGGCGTTGCGCTGATGGGCATTTCGCTCTGGATGATGACCGGCTTCGCCATCGACCAGCCGTCGCGGCCGGTGATCGTCAGCGGCATTGTGCAGGGCCTCGGGCTCGGTCTGATCTTCGTTCCGCTGCAAAGCCTTGCGTTCGAGACATTGGCCCCGCGCCTGCGCACGACCGCGGCGGCACTGCTGAACCTGTCGCGCAATATCGGCGGGTCGGTCGGCATTTCGGTCGTCAGCACTCAGCTCGTGCGCATGACCCAGGTGTCGCACCAAGACCTTGCTGCGAACATCACGCAGCAGACGATCCCGACGGTCAACCCGGAGGTCTTGCAGACCATCGCCCCCGTCGCGGGCCCAGTGGCGCTCGCATACATCAATGCTGAAGTAACCCGGCAGGCTTTGTTCATCGCCTATCTCGATGACTTCAAGCTGATGATGATCGTGACTTTCGCGGTGCTTCCGCTGCTGCTCCTGATGCGGCGCGGTAACCGCGTCGGCACCGGGCGGCCCGCACCGGCGATGGATTGAGGTGGTTCCTTGGGATCAGCCGTTCAGAAGTATCGATCATTTCCGGACGCGCCAGTCGTCATCAGCCATGGGCCATCCCACTTACTGAGAGGGAAATTCGCGAGCGGCTGGGAAAAATCAGCAGGAAAGGAATGACAATGCATCAAATCGGCAAGCGGCGTCTCGGGAAAGATGGACCGGAAGTCTCGGCCATTGGCCTCGGCTGCATGGGGATGAGCGAATTCTATGGGCCGTCCGACGAACAGGAGTCGATCGCGACGATCCACCACGCACTCGATCGCGGCGTTACCTTCCTCGACACGGCCGACATGTATGGGCCGTTCAAGAACGAGGAGCTGATCGGCCGCGCGATCAAGGACCGCCGGGATCAGGTGTTCCTCGCGACCAAGTTCGGGAATGTCCGGGGCGTCAACGGTGAATTCTTCGGCGTCCGCGGCGATCCGGAGTACGTCCGGTCAGCCTGCGAAGCGAGCCTGACGCGGCTTGGCGTCGAGACGATCGACCTTTACTACCAGCACCGGGTCGATCCGAAGGTGCCGATCGAGGACACGGTCGGTGAGATGGCGCGGCTGAAAGACGAAGGGAAGATCCGCTTCCTCGGCCTATCGGAGGCGGCGCCCCGAACGGTCCGAGCGGCCTATGCGACCTCCCCGATCACGGCGCTGCAGAGCGAATTTTCATTGTTCACGCGCGACGTGGAGGCGGAGATCCTCCCCACTTGCCGCGAGTTCGGTATTGGTTTCGTACCCTACTCGCCGCTCGGCCGAGGCTTTCTGACCGGCACGATCGAAAGAACGGAGGATTTGGCCGAGGACGATTCCCGGCGTACCGGGCGCTTCCCGCGCTTCGAAGGTGAGAACTTCGACCGCAACCAGCAGCTCGCATCCGAGGTGAAGCGGCTTGCGGAGGAGAAGGGTTGCACCCCGGCGCAGCTGGCACTCGCCTGGGTGTTGGCGCAAGGCGAAGACATCGTTCCGATCCCGGGGACCCGCCGCCGACGGCACCTCGACGACAATATCGGTGCCCTCGACGTCCATCTGTCGAAGGAGGACCTTGGGCGCATCCAGGCCATCATTCCAGCCGAAGCGGTGGCCGGCCTGCGCTACGCTGAACAAGGAATGGCCTCGGTCAACCGCTAGGGCCTTCCCGCCGCCCGTTCGTCGATCAGGCTCTGGTCCAGCCAAGACGAGCATGCCAGTGCCTCTCGAAGGGAGGGTTGGTCATGTTCGAACTATCGCGCCGCGAGGCACTCGCGTCCGCTGCTGCTGTCACGCTCGCGTCGTCGGTGGCGCCGGCCAGCGCCCTGGCGCAGGCAGCTTCGGCGCCGGGCGCGGCATGGGATCTGCGGGAAATCTACCCCACGGACGCGGCCTGGGAAGCCGAGCGGCAAGCGATCCTGAAGAACATTCCTGCGCTGACGGCGCAGAAGGGCACGCTCGGGCAGAGCGCGGCAAGCCTCCTCGCAGCGCTCCAGGCACAATCGGACCTCAGCAAGCGCGCCTCCCGGCTCTACACCTACGCGTCGCTGAAAGCGGACGAGGACCTTCGCGTCTCCCCCAATCAGGAGCGCAAGCAGCAGGCGCAGGATGTTTTCACGGCGCTGAGTGAGGCGACCTCATGGACCAGCCCTGAGATCGTCGCGCTCGGCCCGACGCGGGTGAATGCCCTGATTGCCGCCGATCACGGACTCGATAAATTCGCTTTCGGTCTCCGCGACACGCTGCGGCTGGCGCCGCACACGCTTTCGCCGGATGAAGAGCAGCTGCTCGCGTCCGCCGCGAGTCCGCTCGCCGGGCCGCAGGACATTCGCGACCAGCTCACCGCATCCGATATTCCCTGGCCCACCGTGAAGCTCAGCGACGGGAAGGAAATGCGCCTCGACGACCAAGGCTATACGCTCGTTCGCGGAGTGCCGAACCGCGCCGACCGGAAAATGGTCTTCGACAAGTTCTGGGGGAGCTACAAAACGTTCGAGAATTCGCTCGGAACGGCGCTCGCGGCTCAGGTGAAAGGCGATCAGTTTCGGGCGAAGGCCCGCCATTACGACACCGCGCTTCACGCCGCATTGGACGGGAGCAATCTGCCCGAGGCCGTCTACCGGTCGCTGATCGCGGAAACGAACCGCGGACTTCCGGTGCTGCACCGATATTTCGAGCTGCGGCGGCGGATGCTCGGTCTCCCGGACATGGGTTATTGGGACATCTACCCACCACTGGTGAAGTCGGACCGCAGCTACAGCCTCGCGGAAATGCGGCAGCTGACCCTCGATGCGATCAAGCCGCTCGGCGCCGACTATGGCCGCCTCTTCGCCGAGGCGAGCGCCAAGCCTTGGGTGGATCCGTTCCCGCGGCAGGGGAAAGCGTCGGGCGCCTACATGCAACCGGGGGCCTACGACGTTCACCCCTATCTGCTGCTCAACCTCAGCGACAAATATGACGGACTCTCGCAATATGCCCACGAGTGGGGTCATGCGATGCATAGTCTGCTCGCGAACGCTGCCCAGCCCTACGAACTGTCCAACTATCCGACGTTCACGGCAGAGGTGGCGTCGACCGCGCACGAGCTGCTGCTCGCCAACATGCTGGTCGAGCGAGCGAAGAGCAAAGACGAGAAGCTCTTCTACCTCGGCCAGATCATGGAGAATTACCGCGGGACTTTCTTCCGACAGTCGATGTTCGCCGAGTTCCAGCTCGCCATCAACGACCTGGCTGACAAGGGCGAGGGGCTGTCGGGCCAGAAGATGTCCGCGATCTACCTCGACATGTTGAAGCGCTACCATGGTCCAAAGGTCCAGGTCGAACCGGCCTTTGGGTCCGAGTGGGCCTACATCCAGCACTTCTTCTTCGGCTTCTACGTCTGGCAATATGCGACCTCGATCACCGCGGCCAACTTCTTCGCGCAGAAGGTGATGCATGGGACCGCCGCGGATCGGGATCGCTACTTGAACGTCCTTCGCTCGGGTGGGTCGGACTATGGTTATACCCTGTTGAAGGTAGGCGGCCTCGATATGGCGAGCGCGGAGCCCTACCGATTGATCGTCGACAATTTCAGCAAAGTGCTCGACCAGGCCGAAGCGCTGATCGCCTGAAGTTTAGGAATCGCTCACCAAGCTCATGCACGTGACTCCCGCTTCGGCCTTTTGAAGTTCGGAAACGTCGAGTTCGATTACGTCGAACCCTCGGCTCGCCAGCCGTTCGGCCGTGCGAGGATTTCCGGCCGGAATGATCACGCTTCCAGCAACGCGCAGGCAGTTCGCGGCGCTTGGCTCCCGCTCGTCGACGGGCATGGGCTCAACTCCGCCGAATTGCGACGGATCGACCGAGCGATCGCAGTAAAGCAGCACTGGCGTTCCGTGTGGGTCTGGACCGGCGAGAGTCGCACCCGACTTCAGGTGCAGGCAGTCGCGAAGCTCAGCCTGAACAACACGGAAGCCCAAAGGGCCGGCGATGTCGGCGAGGGCGCTCGCACCGGCCGCGTCGGTGCGGGTCGAGAGGCCGACGTAAAGCGTGCGGTCGATGCGCAGGACATCGCCGCCGTCGAGGAAGCCGGACTCAATCCGGTGCAGGTCGAAATAGGGGGCGAGCCCTTCTGCCGTGGATTCGGTCTCGCCGGCACGCGACGCTGCCCCCGGGCGCGTGATGATTGCGTGGTCGTCGAGCAGCAAAGCCGTGTCCTCGACAAAAACCGCGTCCGGGTCGCCGAGGAGCTCCGGGAGGCGCAGCAGGTCGACTCCGGCATCTGCCAATGCTCGCTCATAAGCTGCATGCTGCGCCGCTGCCTTTGCAACGTCGATCGGCACGCGCTCGAGATGCGTCAGCGCACATTCAGCTAGCCTTGGGCTGACGGCTCGGGTGAAGGCTTTCATCAGGCGCCGTGCTTGCGCATCCAGAGCGCGAAGAGGTCTGGCCAGCGAGAGCCTGGCAACTCCTTTGGCAAATGAAAGCCGAAGCCGTGGCCGCCCTCTCCGAAGAGGTGCGCTTCCACCGGCACCTTCGAGCGGCTGCACGCATCGACCCATAGCAGACTGTTCGCCGGCGTGATGAAGTCGTCGTCCATCGCCGCGGCGACGAAACTTGGCGGAGTTTTCGAGCTGATGTGCAGCGCCGGGGAACGCGCAGCGATCAGTTCCGGGGACGCATTCAGCCCGAGAAGATTGGGCGCAGAACCTCCGTGCGAAATGTTCGGATCGAGGCTGATGACCGGGTAAACCAATCCCAGAAACGCGGGCCGTGCGGAAAGCGAGTCCGCCTGATCGACCGGCGTGTAGATCGGCTGATCGGCCGAAACGGCGAGATCGGCCGCAAGGTGGCCACCCGCGGAAAAGCCGAGGACGCCGAGCCGCATCGGATCGATCCGAAACTCGGCTGCGCGTGACCGGATCAGGCGCATCGCCCGCTGCGCATCCTGAAGCGCGACGATCGAGCGGTTCGACCAGCCCTCAATCGGCAGGCGATAGGTCAGGAGAAATACCGTCGTGCGTTCGGCGTTGAACCGCTCGGCGGCGTCGATTCCTTCGTTCTGGATCGAAAGGAATTCGTAGCTCCCTCCGGGAAGCACGAGGAGCGCCGAGCCGTCCGGCTCGGCGGCGCGATAGACATGGACTTCGGGGAAAGGAACGCCGTGGATCCACAGCTCTCGGTTGGGTGGCGGATTGTTCATCGTCCAGTTGGGGACGATTTTCTTCTCGGGCGCGCCCGGCGGCGATCCGGGCCAGAGCGGGAACCGCTCCTTGGGTGGAAACGGCGGCGCAGCAGGATCGCCGACAAAGGGCGTCGGTGGCGGCGCTTGTGCTGCCGCGGCCCCGGCGAGCAACGCCAGGGTTCCACCGAGCAAGGCCCGGCGCTCGATTTCCATTATGGTTCCCTGACGATCTGTCCGCCCTTCATGACGAACTTGACGTTGCGGACCGCGGATACGTTGCGGGTCGGATCGCCCTCGACCGCCACCAGGTCTGCAAGCAGCCCCGGTCTGATCGCCCCTCGCTCGTTGAGATGAAGAATGCGCGCGTTGCCGGAAGTGGCCGCGATCAGCACATCGGCGGCAGGCATTCCGGCGCGCTCCATCGCCTCCATCTCGAGCCAATTCTGCCCATGGGTGTAAACGCCGACGTCACCACCCATGCAGATCGGCACGCCCGCTTTGGC
>JBKPON010000254.1:0-6139 GCA_046733135.1 Pseudomonadota bacterium
TAACCATTTCCACAAGCGAGTTGGAAAGCATGGGCGGGTTATTCGGAGCGCTAGAGATTGGAGGGCCCGGCCATGCATGCTCGCTCGCTTCTGATTGCAGCTGCTGCGCTGACTTGTGCATCCATCGCCCCTGCGGAGCCGACTAAGTCAGCTAACCGCGAGGCCAATGCGAATCCCGGCCGCCCAGCGGTTGTGGTGCTTGCTTCGGCTGAGCAGATCCCGACTCCGGCCCACTCTGCGGCGCAGGAATCCAACGCGACTCCTGCGAAGCCCGTCCGGCACGGCCGCGTGACGACGTGCCGCTGCGCCGACCAGGTTCAACACTAAGCTTTTCTTATCGAACCGCTCAACGTGAATAGCGGTTGAGCCTGTCGAAACCGCGTAACGACGGATGTCCTTCGATACGGCACCTCGATGCACTCCCCTTACTCAAGGCCCACTCAGGATGAGCGGTTTTTTGCCGCGTCTCGTCTAGGGCGCCTGCGCGATCTGTTGTTTCGCGCGGATGACCGGAATCTCGCCATCGCCGATCGCGGCAAACGCCGACCAGTAGAAGGGATGCGAGGTATTCGCGTCGTCCATCAGTTGACGCTGCGACAGTCTCAACGCCGTGACTGTGGGCGTTCCGGGTGGCGCCGAAAACAGACCCGTCATCAGCCGTTGCGTCGCATTGAAGTCGTCGGGGACCGGCCAATGGCTCGCCAGCACCAGACGCCCTCCGGCCCCAACGAACGCGCGGACCAAGCCATCGAGCGCGACATCGCCCCCTCTTGCCAAACCCGCCGATTGGGTGGCCGCCGCGCTGGCTTTCCCCGCCGTATCACAGGCGGAGAGGATCACGAGGTCGGCGTCGAGGTTGAGGTCGAAGATCTCGCGAAACGTAAGGAGGCCATCCGACCCCTCGCCGCCGAAGCTGGTCAGTAGCGCGGGCTGAGCGGTGCACTTGGGCGCCCGGGCGGTCACCACGCCGTGCGTCGCAAAATGGATGATACGATATTGGTTGAGGTCGGTGCGCTCCTCGAGTCCCGTGTCGGTGAAGGCGTCGCGCGTGATAATCTGCACGCCGTGTGGGTCCAAGGTTGAGATGATCTGCCCAGCAACCTGAAGCTCGCGCGCCGAAATCGGATTCGCCCAGGACGAGAGCGGGAGGACGCAGTCGCGATCGGCGGTAGCGGGGACGAGCGCCGACGCCGCGCTTTGCGGCGGCGGAGTGTTCTCGCCGAGACCGAGATACTCGCGAGAACCGGCAGAAGGCGGAGCGCTGCGCAATTGCGCGAAGGAGCGCGCGCTAACCGCAGTGCTCATGTCACGGTCACGCCCGAACCAGCTGATCCCCCGAAAGTCGAACTCGGCATCGCCGCCGGCCGCGGCGCGCTTCTGATAGGCGTCGACGGAAGCTTTATCGGTGACCAGCAGATTGGGCGGAAGCTGCAACATTGCCCCGTCAGGTTCGAAGATCAAATGGCTCACTGTCGGTAGCTCGGCCGCGAAAGGCGCGAACAGTTCGTTGTAAAGCTGGTGCGACAGTGCGACGTCGAACGGGAAGGTCGTGCGCTGGCCGTTCTCGATCGTCGAAATGGTCTCGCGCAGTGCAGCGACCTGGTCGTCGAGTTGCTTTCCGGTCACGTCGAGTTTGACGGCGCGCGCGCTGCTCGGCGTCACGAAGATCGCGTAGGTATGATCGCCGACAATGGTCATGCGGTAATAGGCCTCGCCGGCCCGCAACTCTTTTTGCAGGTCGGCAAGCGTGATCACCTCGCTCGAAACGGCACGGTAGCGAGGATAATTGGCCAACGCTGCCTGTGTGGCGGTCTGCTCCTGTTGCGCCTGCTGGATCGTCGTGCGCAAGCTTTTGGCGTGCGTCAGTTCTTCCGGCGCAAGAGCGGGCGTTTCGTCGAGGCGGGCGAGTTCGATCCGGGCGCGCTCGACCTGCCTCGTGAGGTTGATTGACTGGCGGAAGAGTCGGGAAGCGTCGGTGGTCCCGCCGGTGAGCTCGCGCGCCAAGACGGCCTGGGTTTGCGCAAGACCCGGGCGGGTCATCAGCTGGGTTGCGGCGAAGATTTCCGCGATCGCCGCCGGGTCGTTCTTCTGCAGCAGGATATCGACATACGGACGAAGCACGTAAGCGAACGAGGGCGGCAGGTTGCTAGTATCGGGCTGCGAATGGACGATGTCTCGGAACATGGTCTCGGCCGTCGCTTGCTGGCCAGTGCGCGCAAGGTAGCCGGCAAGACGCGCCTTGGCATTCAGAAGCGCGGCCGAATCGGGATAGCTGGCCTCTAGATACGTGACACCCTGACGGTAGAGGCGGTCCGCGTCGGCGGCATTGCCGCTCTCCTCGGCGATCGCGGCGAGGTCACCAACGATTTGGGCCCGCATCCAAATGATAGACGCGACGCGGCCGCTACGAACGGATTCGAGCTTGGCGTCCGCCCGCTGGAGTGTCTCGACGGCAGCGGCGACGTCGCCGGTGAGGCGCAGCGCCGTGCCGCGCAGCTGCAGCGCCTGGCCATCAAGGATTTCCGCTTTTTCGATCGGCAGCAGTTCACTGGACGCGTTGCCCAGCTGTTGACCAAGCTTCGATTCCGAATTCAGCCGTCTTGAGGTCGCGGCGTCGATCTCGAGGCGTGCGATTTCGCCTTCGCCGGGGATGATCGCGCCGACAGGAAGCGGTTTGGCGAGCTCATCGAGCGCGGCCTTGGGATCGCCCTGATTAAGGAGATGCATGGAGCGGTAATTGCGCAGCCGACGGGCAACGATCGCATCCGAGCCGACCAGCTCTGCCGCGCGGGCGAATAGGGTGTCTGCCTCCGCGTAGCGACCGAGGTTCGATTTCTGCAGCGCTTCGTTGGCGAGGGCCTCCGAGCGGCTGAGCGGCGCGTCGCCGGAGCTGCTCACTGCAGCGAAGAATTCCGCCGCTTCAGCATAGCTGCCGGCGTTGTTACGGCGGTATGCCTCATTGAGAGCGCGCGCGGGATCGAGCGTGCCCGCCTGGACGCGCGCGAACGCCGCGGGATCGCCGAGGCCGGTGGTAGCGACCGATACTTCGCCGGCGATCTGGCGGTCGGCGACGAGGCTTCGCAGACCCAGGCGCAATGCGCTGTCGTAACCGGCGAGGCCCTCGGCGCTGTAAAAGGTCTTGCCTCGCGCGATCTGGTAGACGCGATAGGCAACGTCGGCATTCTTCAGCTTGCACTCGGTCACTTGGACCGGTCCCAGATCGGGGATCGTTCCCGCTGTTGACGCGGAGCAATTGACGGAATCGTTACGCAGGGCGGCGAGCCGCGCCTCGAGGCCCGGTCCGTTACGCAGCTTGTACATCTTGCCAATCGGCGAGGTGGCGTCGCGACACGTCAGCGAATAGCCGGAATCGAACATGTCCGTCAGCGCTTTGTCCGTCGCGACGCTTTGCGCTGAGCAGAAGACCGTGCCGCCCGTGCCGATGCGAAAGCTGTCGCGCACGCTGAGCGACGCGGCCTGGACTTGTGCGGCCATCCCCATGGAGGAGATCGCGGCAACAATGGCAATGACTGTCCTCGTCATCATCCGACCCTCCGCTACTTCGGCTTCTTGTCGACGTTGCCGGTGAGATCGCTCCCGCTTGTCACGGGCGTGTCGCTCCCGCTCGTGACTGGTTGGTCGATCGCTTCGTCATCGTTCGACAGCGGGCTCGTGTCGATCAAACCCGACGCCTCATCACGCTCTTTGTCCCTGTCCTTATCGTTCCCCTCGGATGCGGTCTCGTCCGGATCCCCCATCAGACCGATCGGTCCAAGGATCGATTCAGGGCCGCTGACCACTGTCGGGATCGCCGGCGGCGGCGGAGGCGGAGGCGGAGGCGGTGGCGGAGGTGGTGGCGGCGGCGGCGGCGGCGGCGGCGGAGGAGGAGGAGGAGGAGGAGGAGGTGGTGGTGGTGGTGGTGGTGGCGGCGGCGTTACGCAACCGGCAATGGGGCAATTGTTGATCGTGGACTGCTCGGTAAATCCTCCGGCACCACCCATCGGCTCTACGGCCTGGAGGAAATCGTCGCCGCCGATTACGGTGCCGTCGGGAAGGACTTGGCGCCCGTAGGCGATGACGTTCGCTGGCCCTTCTCCCTCGTTGACGATGGTCAGTCCGCCAGTCCCGACGGTGATTCCACCGAGGTCCTCGCTCGTGCCGCTGTTCTGCACGAGAAAGCTGCTTCCGAGCATCGTTGCGGTCACACCGCCGGCTTGAACATAACCGGCGGGATTGACCGGGCCGTTGTTGGTCGCGAGCGCCTGCGCGAGGCCGGGGAAGTTCGGGTTCTCTTCGAGCTGTGCCAGCAAGCCCGAGTCCGCGACCCAGATATCGTGCGCAGTGAGGAGGAGCGAACCGGCGAGCTCGCCGGAACTGTCGGTCATCACGATGCTTCCGGTGTCGGTGTTCACCTCGATCGCTTCACCGGCATTGAGAGCCAGACTGTCGCCCTCGCCGGCATTCACGAAAGCGACGTCACCCTCGACGTGGATGGTGCCGTCGGTGTTCACGGTGACGGAGGCGACTCCGCCGCCCTCTGTCTGGCTGCCCTCAATCTGACCGTCTCCCAGGATCACGTCGATCGGCGGACCCCCTTCGTCGGCTGAAAGGGCATTGAAGATGACGGTATCGGCGTTGATCTCCCCAGCTTCCGAAAGTTGGTACTGACCCTCCCCAACCTCGGCCACGTCGCCGATCATCACTGGCGAACCGTCGCTGAGCGCGTTGAAGGTGATGAGATCGGTGATCCCGAAAACTCCCAGCGATGCTTCGGAATCGATATAGATATCGCCCGATGTAACGGTGATCGTCGGTGCCGAGACAATTCCGTAGATGCTGGCGAGACCGCCGGCAGTCAGCGTGATGTCGCTACCAGCCGTAAGATTGCCGGTGCTGAGATCGCCCAATGTGGTCAGAGAGATCAGGTTCGTTGCACTGAGGCTGCCGGTCGTCAGGTCGTTACTGGCGAAGAAGAAGATGTTGTTGACGTCGAAACTGCCGTCCGTGCTGAAGATGTCGAACGCGTTGAAATCGATCGTGTCGGCCTTGATGCCGCCACCAGTGCCGTCGTCCTGGAAGGTCACCGTGGCGCCGTCGCCGCCGCCTTGCACGAGACCCGTCACGTTAAGCAGTCCCCCGTTCTGGGTCAGGATCGCGACGTCTCCGCCGGTGTCGCTATTGGCGCCGAAACCGCTGGCGCTGAGCAGGACCGTGTTTGCGTTGACGGTGCCTCCGTCGAGGAACAATTCCGCCGTTCCACCCGCCGCTTCGCCGTTCTGACTAACGCCGATCCCACCAATCGCGACCGCGCTCAGCGAGATCGTATCGGCATTGATTTCGCCGGTCCCCAGCGCCTCGAGGTACGCAAGACCAGCGGTGGCCGATCCGCCGATGTCCCCGCCGCCGCCGATCGCATCGGCGTTGACCAACAACAGCCCGCCGACGGTCAGGGTCGAGCCGTCGTTCGCCAACACGCCTCCAGCCGGCGCGCCCTCGCCGACGTTGCCGCCCGCGGCATTGCCGCCGCTGCCGGTCAAGCCGGTGCCGCCCAAGCCAGAGACGGAGATGAATGCATCGCCGGTTATGTCGAGCGTGCTCCCGGCATAGCTTTGAAGCACTGCCACGCCGCCCTGGCCCAGGCCGCCGTTTGCGCCAGTGCCGCCAAAGCCGTCGGCGGACATTTGCAGGGACGCAGCTGTGACCGAGCCTTGGGCGTTGACGATGACCCGGCCGATCCCGCTGTCGCCACCGCCGATGCCTGCGCCACCGTCGCCGTCGTCGGCGCCCACGCCGCCCGTGCCGCCGAATCCGCCGAAGCCGGAAGCGTCCAGGGTCAAAGCTCCATAGGTGGCGCTCGCCGTTGTGTCGTCAATCGAATCGGGATCGTAGCCGGCCTGCGCCGTGCCGCCGTGCCCCTCGCCGCCGGCGCCGCCGGCCTGGCCGGTGCCTCCCGCTCCGCCAGTCCCGCCGAAGCCCAAGGCAGACAGGTTGGTATCGCCGAGAGTTAACGAAGCGCCAGGCCCCTGTGCTGCCGCGAACGCACCGCCGGTGCCCCGCTCACCCTGATAATAGCCGCCCTGGCCGGTACCGCCGGATCCAGCGGCGATATTGTCGCCGTTTCCCATTCCGCCGGCGCCGC
>JBKPON010000255.1:0-9907 GCA_046733135.1 Pseudomonadota bacterium
GGCTGTAGAGGTTCGGTCGCGGCAGGGCTGGTCGTCGCAACCAGCGCCAGCGACGTGGCGATCCAAACTCGCATCCACTGCTTTGCTCCCTTCGACATGACCGAGAGGATCGTCATTTGGCGAGTGCGACGAAGCGGACGGCAGCGCCGCCACCAGGAGCGAGGCGGAGTTTCAACCGGCTGTTGCTGTTCACCGTCCGTTTTTCGATCACGATGTCGCGACGGTTCGTGCGGTAGTCGGCCATGTCACCGTCGCGATAGGTTTCAGCTCGATAGTCGACCCCTGCGTCGAGGAAATCGAGAGGTACGTCGATGTGCCGCTCCTTCTCGTCTCCGATGGCTCCGAGAAACCAGTTTCGTGAGTTTCGCTGCTTGCGCGCGATTACCGCATAGTCGCCGATTTCGCCCGCGAGCATACGTGTGTCGTCCCAGTCGACCGCCACGTCCTTGATGAACTGGAACGACTTCGGATTGGCCGCATAATTTTCGGGAAGGTCGGCCGCCATTTGAATCGGCGAATAAATGACGACGTATAGAGCCAGCTGCTTCGCCAACGTCGATTGAATTTGCGTATTGTTCTTGCCCTTGAGGCTGAGGATCCCGGGCGTGAAATCCATAGGTCCCGACAGCATGCGGGTGAAGATGAGGTTCGCCTCATGCTCCGGCGGATTCTTGGGCTCGCCCCAAGCGTTGTACTCCATTCCCCGCTGACCCTCGCGGGAGACCCAATTGGGATAGGTTCGGCGAAGCCCTGTGTCCTTTACCGGTTCGTGCGGATCGACGGTGATGTGGCGCTTCGCCGCTTCGGTCACGACCTTCAGATGATGGTTCACCATAGTCTGGCCCTGGTGCCATTCGAAATGGATCTTGCCGTCGGGACCGAGCGCCTGAATGCCGCCGGCGTCGGCGACATAGCCCGTTTTCACCGCGTGGATGCCTAGCTTTTGGTAAAGGTCGAGCGCCGGGCCGAGCTGCTTCTCGTAATTGGCGATGTTCCCGGCCGTTTCGTGATGGCCAATGATCTCGACGCCCTTCGACTTGGCGTAGCGAACGACCTCCGCGAGATCGAAATCCGGATAAGCCTGAGTGAAGCTGAAGTCGAAACCTTGGCCGAACCAGTCGCCATCCCAGCCCTTGTTCCAGCCCTCGATCAGCAATCCCCCAAACGCGTTCTTCGCCGCGAAGTCGATCATTCGCTTGGCGTTGGCGGTCGTTGCTCCATGCTTCGGGCCCGAGTTCCACGTCGCCTGATCGAGATGCATCGCCCACCAAATCCCGACATATTTCATCGGCTTCACCCAGCTGACGTCGCCGAGCTTGTTCGGTTCATTGAGGTTGAGGATGATCTGGGCCGATTTGTAGAGCGCCGGTGCGTCGGGAGCGATCATGATCACCCGCCACGGGCTGGCGAGCGGCAGGTCGCGGTTGACCTTGGGGCCGGCGGAAGCGGGCATCAAACTGGCCTTCAGCACGCCGTCGTGGACGCGCCGCAGGTCCATTCCGGAATAGTCGACGAGGGCGGCTTCATGGATCGACAGATGCAGCCCGCTGGCGGTGCGGATGGTCAGTGGGGTCTGGGCGGTTCCGATCTGATCGATGGGCGTGCGACGATAGAGATATTCCTCGCGGTTCCATTCGAGCGCCTCGTCCCACCAGGCGGTTCCCGCCTCTGCGACGTTGAATTCCGTCAGCTCGTCCGCGATGTTCGCATGGGTGAAGTTGTCCCGCCGAGGAAGCTCGTAACGAAAACCGATCCCGTCGTCGTAGATGCGGAACACCACCGTCATGCGGCGTTTCAGCCAGCTCTTCTCATCGAAGCTGACGGTCAGCTCATTGTAGCGATTGCGGATCTTGCCGTACTCGCCCCAGGGTTCTTCCCAAGTTTCGTCGGAGCTGCGTGTCGATTGTCCCGCGAGCTCGAAATTGCGCAGCATCTCGGGCGCGTCGGTGAAGAGGAACCCCAGCCAGCTCTCGCCGATCACGGGTTTGCCGAGCCGCGACACCTGATAGCCGACACGGCCTTCCGGGTTGATCGTCACATCGACCTTGAGCGTCCCGGAAGGAGAGGACGCGCCGGCGACCCTCTGCGAAACCGCCGGCGCCTGCACGATGTCCTGAGCAAAAGCGGGCATGGCAACGAAAAGAAGGACCAATGCGGCAAACGATCGCAGAAGGTTCATGCAATCTCCTCGATGATCGCCGCGTAAGGGCCGAGCGAGTCGCCGGCGATATCGCCGGTGCTGGTCAGCGTCGTTCCCATGGGCCGGAAGGCGACATGTTCATCGGAAAGATTGAAGGTGCAGCGCAATCGTTTGCGGTTGTCCGCGCGCTCGAACACGAGCTTCTGCTCGCCAGCTTCGACGATGCTCATCGCCCCATGGTGAAGCGCGGGATGTCTCGAGCGAAGCTTCAGGCATTGTCGAGTGAAGGCGAGAATTGAATTCGGAAGCTGTTGCTGGAGATCGACCGCCAGCCCGCGATGCCGCGCACCGAGGGGAAGCCAGGGCTCGCCGCTCGTGAAGCCCAGATTCTCGGCCGTAGAGCTCCACGGCATCGGCGTGCGCGCGCCGTCGCGACTGAGCGTCTCCGGCCAGTTCGCGATCGCTTCGGGATCCCTCAGTTGCTCGTAGGGAACATCGACTTGCGGCAGCCCGAGCTCCTCGCCCTGATAGAGGATAATCGATCCGCGGAGCGAGCAGAGCAACAGCATCTTAGCGCGAATGCACGCCTCGGTTTCATCTGGGCACCAACGCGAGATAGCGCGCGGTGCGTCATGGTTTTCAAAGGCCCAAGTCGGCCAACCGGCTGTTTCCGGCCATTCATTCGCAACCCGCGCAACCAGCTCGGGAGTCAGCCGATCAGCATAGAGGAAATCGAAGCCATAAGCGCTGTTTAGCCGCGCATCCCCGTCCGTGAATGCCTGCATCTCGCCAAGCGCATGAGCGCCGCCGACTTCGGCCAGCGTGAAGCGGTCGCCGTAGCTGTCCACGACGGCGCGCAGGCGCTCCAGGAACTTCGCGATGTCCGGATGCGATTGGTTGAAGAGATGCTGCTGGAAATCGAACGGTCGAGAGCGCTTCCCGCCGCTCATTGCAGGCGGATTATCGCGCAGCGCCGGATCGTGCATCGCGAAATTGATCGCGTCGAGGCGGAAACCGTCGACTCCGCGATCCAACCAGAAACGCGCGATATCCAGCATCGCGTCCTGAACCGCGGGGTTATGCAGGTTGAGGTCAGGCTGCGCAGGCAGGAAATTGTGGAGATAATATTGTCCGCGTCGCGCGTCCCAGGTCCAGGCTGGGCCACTGAAGACCGACTGCCAATTGTTCGGCGGCGAGCCATCGGGCTTCGCATCGGCCCAGACGTACCAATCCGTTTTCCCATTTTCGCGGTTCGAGCGGCTTTCCTTGAACCACGGATGCTGGTCGGAGCTGTGCGAATAGACTTGGTCGATGATGACCTTGAACTTCAACGCATGCGCGCGCGCAACCAGCGCGTCGAAGTCATCCAGCGTGCCGAACACCGGGTCGACATCCCGATAGTCAGCAACGTCATAGCCGAAATCGCGCATTGGCGAGGCGAAGAAAGGCGACAGCCAGATGGCGTCGACGCCAAGGCCGGCGACATAGTCGAGCCGTTCGGTGATCCCGCGCAGGTCGCCGATTCCGTCGCCGTTGGAATCGGCGAAGCTGCGCGGATAGATTTGATAGATCGCCGCACCCTTCCACCAGGGCTGCGCAGCCTCCACCGCGCTTCTGGGACTCATTTCCTCAGCGAGCATCGCACACCGCGTAGCCGAGGGCGGGGAGATTCACCTTTACGCTGCCCGGGGCTTGTGCGGCGGTTGGGCAGGAGCCTGCAAGCGCGGTGAAATGGGTGGACGGGGTTGCCACGCTCACATTCTGTTCGATCGATGCTGTCGAGCTATTGAACAACAACAGCATTTCCCGCCCATTGGCGGGATCGAACCGCGACACCGCGAACAAGCCCGGCTTGTCCGACGAATAGCGCACCACCTGCCGACCCCGGGTCAGCGCGGGGTGGCTGGTGCGGATGCCCGCGAGCTTGGCGATTTCACGATAGAGCGGATGATCGGCGTTGAAGTTCGCCTGAGCAGTCGTCGCGCCAGTGCCGATCAACTTGTCCTCGTTGTAACTGGCGACCTGGCTCGCGAACATGTCCTGCCGAGCGTCCTGGTCGCCGCCCTTGCCGGCAAAGCCCTGCTCGTCGCCCGAGTAGACTGTCGGGACGCCGCGCAGAGTCAGAAGCATCGCGTGGCCGAGGAGATCTCGCTTCAGGACTTCGTCCTCGCTTGCATTCGGCTGAAACCTGCGGATGAACATGCCGAAGCGACCCGCGTCGTGGTTGCCAAGGAAGGTCGGTAGACGCAGCGCGGCTGCCGCTCCTCCGTCATACAATGGGTCGGCCCGGAACAGCTTGGCGAGCTCGTCGGTGCCCGCATTGCTCGCGATCACGTCCACGACTGCGCGCGCGAAGGAGAAATCGAGCACGCTCGGGAGCTTGTCGACGCGCGTGTTCACCGCGGTATGCGCCGGATCCATGTCGGACGTCGCCACTTCGCCGAAGATGTGGAAGTGCGGGATTCCCTTGGCCTTGGCTCGGCTCAGCATCGCCGGCACGAACTGCTGCCAGAATTCCGGATTGACGTGCTGCGCGGTGTCGATGCGGAAGCCGTCGACTCCATATTTGTCGATCCAGTCGCCGTAGATCTCGATCATCCCGCGCACCACGCGCGGGTTTTCGGTGAAGATGTCGTCGAGGCCGAAGAAGTCGCCGGTCAGGCTGGATTCGCCGCGGAATGTGCTGTTGCCGCGGTTGTGATAGTAGATCGGATCGTTGAGCCAGACGGGCGCCTTCATCGACTTTTCCGCTTCGGGCACTCTCACTGTGTAAGCGTAATTCGGGTCTTTGAGCTTGGCGAAGTTGCTACCGTCGAAGCCCGGGTTGATCGGCGCTCCTCCGATGCCGCCCCGCCGTTGGTAGGGATAGTCGGCAATGCTCCGGTAGGGGCATTCGATCCCGTCCTTGCATTCGGCGAGCTGGATCACGTCGGCGGTGTGATTGGCGACGATGTCCATATAGACCTTCATGCCGCGCGCGTGGGCCGCCTCGACGAGCGCCTTGAAGTCCGCGTCGGTCCCGAGATGCGGGTCGACGTGAGTAAAATCGGTGATCCAATAGCCGTGGTACGCAGCGCTTTCCTGACCGGGTGTGCCCTGTACCGGCTTGTTCTTGAAGATCGGTGCCACCCAGACCGCGGTCGCTCCGAGGCCTTGAATATAATCGAGCCGCTTGGTCACACCCTTAAGGTCGCCGCCGTGATAGAAACCCTTGTGCGTTGGGTCGTAGCCCGTTGCGAGCCGGTCGCCGGAGAGGCTCCCACGGTCGTTTGACGGGTCGCCGTTCTCGAACCGGTCGGGCAACAGGAAATAGATGACTTCGTCCTCCGGCAACCGTGTCCGGTAATCGCCGGTGGAAGATGCAGCGAGGAGGGCCAGCGCGGCGATCGGAGTCATCAGGCGTGCGCCAGCTCTTGCTTCATCGGTCCGAACTTCGCGACGAATGCGCCGTGATCAGGCATGCGCGCCACCTCCTGCATATGCGTGCGCTCGAGCCCGTCGAGGAACTCGCGCAGCCTTGGTTCGGGTAACAAGTCTGCGATCGGATGATAGCTCTCGGGGATGATGTTCTGTCCGATCAGCACCTGGATCCAGGCGCGCGCGTCGAACAGCTCGTCGAAGCTCGGGAAAATTCGCGCCGATGAGCGAAACAGGTCGATCTTGTGCTGCAATTCTTCGGGGACCCGCATCGCCCGCAACTCGTCCCAGAATGCCTCACCTTCGCGCTGGTTGGCATGATAATGGAGAGTGACGAAGTCGCGGACGCGATCCATTTCGTATGCACCACGGCGGTTATAATCGTCGCGCATCGCATCGCTGATCCGGTCCCTTGGCAGGAGCTCGATCAGGCGGTTTATCCCCGTCTGAATCAAATGGATGCTGGTCGATTCGAGTGGCTCGATGAAGCCGGAAGAAAGGCCGATTGCGACAACGTTGCCAATCCAGGTCTTGCGTCGGCGTCCAGTCTTGAAGCGGATCGTGCGCGGCTCCGCCATTTGCTCGCCGTCGAGGTTTGCAAGGAGTGTTGCCGTCGCCTCATCCTCGCTGATCGCATCGGAGGAAAAAACATAGCCGTTGCCGATGCGGTGTTGCAGGGGAATTCGCCATTGCCATCCGCCCTTGCGAGCGATTGAGCGGGTCAGCGGGACCAAGGGATCAACGCGCGCGCAGGGCACGGCGATTGCCCGGTCGCAGCGGAGCCATTCGGACCAATCTTCGAACCCTGCCTCGAGCTCCTGCTCGATCAACAAACCGCGAAACCCCGAGCAGTCGATGAAGAGATCGCCGGAAATACGCGTTCCGTTGGCAAGCAACACCGCGGCGACGTCCCCGCTCTCCGGATGGCGCTCGACGGCGACGATCTTGCCTTCCTGCCGCACGACGCTGCGCCGTTCCGCGTAGTTGCGTAGAAATTTCGCATAGAGGCTGGCGTCGAAATGGAAGGCATAGGGCAGGGGCGGCTGCTGGCTATCTGGCGGCCGGTTGATATGCGCGAAGCGGTTGCCGGCGATCGCGAGCGTGTGAAGGATGTAATGGCCGAGGGGCTTAGCGACGCCGAGCGCTCGGCCGCGCAGCCAGTAATGGTGAAAGGGAACGACGCCGAGCGCGCTTCCAACCAGGCCGAATGCATGGACATAACCATCCTCGCGCCCGCCCCACCCTTCGAAGGCGATTCCCAATTTATAGGTCCCGCCTGTCGCGGCCAGGAACTCCGCTTCATCGATTGCCAGCGCGGCGTTGAAGTCGCGAATGCTCGGTATCGTCGCTTCGCCTACACCGACGATCCCGATCTCGTCGGATTCGACCAGGGTTACCGACATTCCGGGAAGGCAGAAGCGCGCTAGGGCCGCGGCCGTCATCCACCCGGCCGTTCCGCCTCCAACCACGACGATCCGGCGCTGCGTTGGGTTACTCATTGATCAAACTCTCCGGCCTTCGACGCCGACCTGACGCCGAAGGCCGCTTAAGATCAAAGGCCGCGTTCGGGCGCAGCTTCGGGCGGCGGGGGCGGCGGTGGCGGTGCCGGGCAAGCTTCCGTCGCCAATACCACTGATCCGTCCCCGCAGGTCTGCGTCGCCGGAGGGGCCGGTGGAGGCGGCGGCGGTGGCGGAGGCGGAGGCGGCGGAGGCGGCGCGGATGTACCGCCGAACTTGTAGGTCGCGCCGAGCATCCAGCGGCGGCCAAACCGCTGGTAGTCGATCACTTGGTTGGTCTGGCCCGGATTGGTCGTCACGAACGGCTCGTTGGTGAGGTTCAGGCCCTGCACGTAGATCGAGAGGCCGCTGAGCATCGAATTCGGCTGGAACTCGTAGCCAACCTGAGCGTCGACGATCGTCTCCGCTTTGGCTTCGCGGAAGACATTGTTCTGGGCAAAGCCGGAAACCTCGCCCTGGAATTTCGACCGGTACCGAACGCTTCCGCGCGCCGAGAAGCCCCACTTCTCGAAATAAGCGGTGCCGTTGGCGACCCATTTGGAATAGCCGGGCAAGGCGCTTGGCGGCGCTCCCTCGAAGATGTGCACCTTCGACTTGGTGTATGACACGCCGCCCGTGATGCCGAAGCCATCGAGAGCAGGAATAAACTCGCCGATCGGCAGTGTGCCACCAAGCTCGACGCCATACATCTTGCCGCCCTTCACGTTGAACGGCTGCTGGATGAACCCGTTGGTGATTCCCTCCGGCGGAAGGAAATTCGGCGCATTGGGGTCTGTCGTCTGAACGTTCGCGGGCAGCGGGAATCCAGTGAAGTCGAACGGAAGATTGGGAAGGTTTTGCTCGACGACGAACGTGTCGAAATATTTGTAATAGAATTGCGCCGAGACGTAGCCCTTGATCCCGAAATATTTTTCGACGCTGAAGTCAGCGGCATTTGCGCGGAAAGGCCGAAGTTCCGGATTGCCGCTCTTCCCGGACAGGAGATTGAACGGACCGCAGGTCAGGCACAGGCCATATTCGGTGGCAAGCCGCATCGAATCCATGCGTGGACGCATGACTTCACGAGCGAGACCCAGGCGGATCACCCAATCGGACGGGAAGCGAGCCGAAAGGTTGAGGCTTGGCATCACGTCCCAATATTTCGCGCCGGCACTGATCGCCGTGACGACGGCTGGGTTCCCGAACGCTGAAAAGCCATTGGACTGTTGGTCCGTGTGGACTGCCTGAACGCCGATATTGCCGGTCAGCGTTGCAGCGCCGAGCTCAGCATGGATGTCAGCCTGCGCGTAGAGCGTGCCGAGCTTTTCATGAACATTATAGCGTTTGAACAGGACGTCCGGATGGTCGTTGTTCGAAGAGAGGACGTAGATCCCGGCGTCGAGCAATTCTTGCGGATCGTAGGCGAGCGTATCGCCAAAACCGATCCAGCCGAAATCGGCGGGGCTCATTCGAAACTGCTCCGGAAGGACCAATTGCCGCAGCGTCGGATCGGCGAACTGAACGAAAGCTTCGTCGGGGGTCAACGACTTCCTGTGATCCGTGTAATTCCCGCCAAAGGTGATACGGGAAATGACATTGGTTTCGAGATCCTTCGAGATTTCCGGGTGGACCTGCCAGATCCGATCATTGACGAAGCGGTTATTGTAATAGCCCGGCCTGATGGCGCCGTTCGGCGCAATTCCTCCCCAACCGCGAGGATCGGTAATGAAGATCTGGTTGGGGTCGGAATAATCGATCAGGTGACTGGTGATCACCGAGCCCTTGTTACCGCTTTCGAACCCTAGCTCGTCGAAGGGGCCGGTGAAATTGTAGCCGGTTCCGGCGTAGGTTTCGAACACCAGCTCATTACGCTTGGTCTTGTTCCAGCTGAGGTCCAGCATCCCGTGCCAGCCATTGGGTCCGTCGTAGCGGTTGTTCCACCCGAACGAGTAGAGTTTGGCGTGCCGCGGCTGCAGCACGTTGCGAACGACATTGTTGACGTGGGTGAACGTGCCCTTCGACACGAGACCGTCAGTGACGGTAAAGCCCGGCTGCAGAACTTCTCCGCCGCCGCCCCACCACAGCGGGACTTCGATGCCACGCTTGACCTGATCGTCTTTGAAATTCGAGTAGAAGCCGTCGACGGTCGAGGTCCAGTAATCGGTCGGCTTGAATTCCAGAGTGCCGGCAAGTCCCAGTCGCTTTAGCTCGGTGGATGTCGAATAAGACTTCAATCCGCCGATCACGACGTCGCCTGCCGCGTCGATCGTGGGATAACCCCAGGCGTTGAATTCCTTGATCTCGTACGGCTCGTCGTTCCAGCTTGCCGCGAGCGACACACCGAGCCGGCCGTCGGCGAATTGGTCGACGTAGACGCCATTCACGCGGTAGCCGTACTTTTTCGCGTCCGGGTTGAGCTTGCCGATATCCGGGTAAACGGCGCGGGCACCGACCGAGATTACGCGCTTGCCGAATTCGAGCGGACGGATCGTGCGCAGGTCGACCGTTCCGGCAATTCCTTGGCCGATGATCGACGCCATCGGCGTCTTGTAGACGTTGACCTGATTGATCAGCTCGGCGGGATATTGATCGAATTGGACCGCGCGATTGTCGCCGGTCGACGTCTGCTCACGTCCATTGAGCAAGGTGGTGGAATAATCGGGGCCGAAACCGCGGATGGAAATAACGTCGGCTCGGCCCGAGAGGCGCTGCGAAGTCAAGCCGGGCAGGCGCGCAATGGCTTCGCCGATCGAAGCATCCGGCAGCTTGCCGATGTCTTCGGCGCTGACCGATTCGACGATCTGGTCGGATTTCTTCTTCTTGTTGACCGCGTTCTGCAGCGATGCGCGGAAGC
>JBKPON010000256.1:0-7059 GCA_046733135.1 Pseudomonadota bacterium
CCGATCAGAAAGTCGTCTCGGACGACTGGCGGAGAATCTGCCGCGCACAGGCCTGCAGGCGCAAATCGAAGTTGCCGATGCACTCGAGTGGGACGCGCCGCGTCAAGTCGACGCGGTGCTTCTCGACGCGCCCTGCACGGCAACCGGGACCTTCCGCCGTCATCCGGAAGTGCTTTATCGGGTCCGTCCCTCGTTCGTTCGTGAAGCGGCCAATGCGCAGCTTCAATTGCTCACTAGGTTGAGAACATGGGTGCGTCCTGGCGGTTCGCTCGTCTATTCGGTCTGCACTCTCGAGCCGGAGGAAGGCGAAGAGTCGATCCGCGCGTTCCTCGAGGAAAATCCGGCCTTCCGCATCGCTCCGCCGTCCGGCATCGTGGACTGGCTGCCGACTTCTTCCGAAGGCTGGGTGCGCATTCTGCCGGGGGGTCCGCTCGACGAGCGAGGTGGGTTGGACGGCTTCTTCATGGCGCGCCTTGTCCGATCCGGTTAATCCCGTCTAATCGGGCACATGGCCGGTCCGCTAATTGCCCCCTCCATCTTATCCGCCGACTTCGCGAAGCTTGGCGACGAGGTCCATGCGATCGACAAGGCGGGTGCCGATTGGATCCACGTCGACGTGATGGACGGCCATTTCGTGCCGAACATCACGATCGGTCCGGGCGTGGTCAAGGCGCTCCGGCGGCATACGGCCAAGCCTTTCGACGTCCATTTGATGATCTCGCCCGTCGATCCATTCCTCGACGCATTCGCCGAAGCCGGCGCCGACATCATCACCGTTCACCCGGAAGCGGGCCCGCACCTCCACCGCACGATTCAACGCATCAAGGCGCTGGGGAAGAAGGCCGGTGTATCACTCAACCCCGCGACGCCTGCCAAGGTACTCGACTATGTGCTCGAGGAGCTCGACCTCGTACTCGTCATGAGCGTCAATCCCGGATTCGGTGGGCAGAAGTTCATTACCAGTCAGCTGCGGAAGATCGAGGCCATCGCCGGCCGGATCGCCAAGGAAGGCTTGGACGCCCGGCTTGAGGTTGATGGAGGCATCGATCCCGAAACCGCGCCACAAGCGGTCAGTGCGGGCGCGAATGTACTTGTCGCGGGCACCGCGGTGTTCCGTGGCGGACCCGGCGCCTATGCAGCCAACATCCAGGCCTTGAGAGGCGGCGGATGAATGCGGAAGGCTCGGCGGCCGAGCAAGCGGTTGTCCGTAAACTTGCGCGCGGTTCGCTTCTTTCACGGCTCAAGCGATCAAAGCAGCCGCTCAAGCTGGTCGCGGTCCCGCGGGACCATGTGCAAGGCGACCGTCCGCGCGGGGATGCTTTGCTAACGGGCCGATTCACGGTCGGTAGCGAGACGCTTTCGCTTGGCGACGTCGATTTCGGCCAGATCGGCGCGACTGGCTCCGCCGCGGGGCAGCTGCAGGGCTTCTCCTGGCTGCGCGATCTCGCCGCCGCCGCTTCTCGGGAGAAAGGCGCTCGTCTCGCAGAAGCGGTGGTAGGCCGATGGCTCCTTGCCCATGGCACGCGAGTCGACGAAGCCTGGGCCCCCCAGCTCTGGGGCGAGCGTATCCTCTTCTGGACGGCCTATGCGCCTTACATCCTTTCGAGTGCCGACAGCGGTTATCGCTCGGCGCTGCTCAACACGCTCGCCCGCGGCGCCCGCCACCTCGACACCCATGCCGACAGGGCGCCCACCGGACTCGACCGAATCACCGCATGGTGCGGAGTGGTCGCGGCGGGGTTGCTTGTTCAGGGCGGCGTTCCCCGGGTTGCCCGCGGCGAGGCGGGCCTTTTGCGGGCGCTTGCGTCCGCTCAATTCGATGATGGCGGATTGGTCAGCCGGTCGCCGTTTGAGCAGTCCTCGCTCGTCGACCGATTCGGACTGCTACGCAGTTGTTATCAGGCGGCCAAGCAGACCATTCCTGACAGTCTTGAAGCCACGGCCGCTGCCGCGCTCGCGGCGCTTCATGGCGTCACCATGGGAGACGGCTCGCTCTCGAGCTGGCAGGGGTGCAACTCCGGCGAAGCGTCCCGTCTCACCGCCTTGATTGAAGGATGCGGGTTGCGGGCGCGGCCGCTGCGCCAGGCTCGGGGCTGGGGATATCAGCGCATGTCGGCGCTTGGCACGATCCTCGTCCTCGATGCGGCTCCCCCGCCCCCACAGAAGATCGCCGCCAAAGGGTCGGCATCGACGTTAGCGTTTGAACTGTCGGACGGTGCCCAACGGCTCGTCGTCAATTGCGGCGGACCAGGCCCGCTTCCGACCGACCTTCCCGAAGAGCTCGTGCAGGGGCTGCGGACGACCGCCGCCCACAGCACATTGGTCCTCGCCGACACAAATTCGACCAACATCCTGCCCGACGGATCGCTCGCCAAAGGCGTCGAGGACGTGACGATCGAGCGCAGTGAAGACAATGATGCGAGCAGGCTGGAGTCCAGTCACGAAGGTTACGTCCGCGCTTTTGGTCTGATCCATAAGCGCAGCCTAATGCTCGGCAATGACGGCAAGGAGCTGCGCGGAGCCGACCAGCTGATCGCCTCCGGACGCAAGAGAATCAGAGAATCGGCGTCCTATGCCGTTCGCTTCCACCTCGCGCCGGGCGTGGAGGCGACGATCACAGCCGATGGCATGGGCGCGATCCTGCGTTCGCGCGGCGCTCCGCCCTGGAACTTCCGCTGTCGCGGTGGCGGACTGACCACGGAGGAGAGCCTCTGGATTGATGGGCTCGGAGAACCGAATCGCACGAGTCAACTTGTCATAGTCGGCGAAGTTTCGGCACTGGGCGGCGAAATCGGCTGGCAGTTCCGCCGCACCAGCTAATCGTAAGAGGACCACCGATGACCGACCTCGTCCCCGTCCGCCGGGCGTTAATCTCCCTTTCCGACAAGGGCGGGCTGGAGGAGCTTGTCGCTGGCCTCACGAGCCGGGGTGTGGAAATCGTCTCTACCGGAGGAACAGCGGCGAAGCTGCGGGAGCTTGGCGTGCAGGTGCGCGACATTTCCGATCTCACCGGCTTTCCGGAGATGATGGATGGCCGAGTGAAGACGCTCCATCCGAAGGTGCATGGGGGGTTGCTCGGCGCGCGCGACAATCCCGAACATGCTGCGGCAATGAACGAGCACGGGATCGACCCGATCGACCTCGTCGTCGTGAACCTCTATCCCTTCCTCGACACGGTGATCGGCGGCGCCGACCGCGAGATGATCATCGAGAATATCGACATCGGCGGACCGTCGATGGTGCGTTCGTCGGCGAAGAATCATGCGCATGTCGCGATCGTCACCGATCCTGCTGATTATTCGACGCTCCTCGCCGAACTGAATAGCTATGACGGAAGCACGACGCTCGCTCTCCGCAAAAAACTGGCGGCGAAGGCCTTTGCGCTAACCGCGGCATATGATTCCACCATTTCGCAATGGTTCGCTTTTGCTGACCAGAACGAACGTTTTCCGGAGACGTGGACTCTGGCAGGCAAGCTGAAGATGGGCCTGCGTTATGGTGAGAACCCACACCAGCAGGGGGCGCTCTATGTGCCGATCGGTCCACACGCCAACGGCGTCGCGCAGGCCAAGCAGGTGCAAGGTAAGGAGCTCAGCTACAATAACCTCAATGACGCCAATGCTGCGCTCGAACTGGCCGCCGAGTTCCGGGACGGGCCGCCTACCGTGGTCATCGTCAAGCACGCAAATCCCTGCGGCGTCGCGACGCGCGAAAAGCTGGTCGACGCTTGGGGCGAAGCGCTCGCCTGTGACAGCGTTTCGGCGTTCGGCGGGATCGTGGCGACAAATGTCCCCCTCGATTCGGCCACGGCCGAAGCGATTACCCAAATTTTCACGGAGGTGGTGGTCGCGCCCGATGCAGACGAGGAAGCCCGCGCAATCTTCGGGCGCAAGAAGAACTTGCGCCTTCTGCTGACCGGCGGGCTGCCCGATCCCGCGCGTGGTGGACAGACGATCGCGGCGATCGTCGGCGGCTTTCTCGTGCAGGATCGCGACAACGGTATCGTCACCCGCGATCAGCTTGAGGTCATGACCAAACGCCGGCCCACGGAGCAGGAAATCCGCGATTGCCTATTCGCGTGGACGGTGGCCAAGCACGTCAAATCGAATGCGATCGTCTATGCGAAGGACGGCGCGACCGTGGGTATTGGCGCCGGCCAGATGAACCGGCGGGACAGCGCGCGAATCGCCGCGGCCAAGGCGCGGGAAGCGGCCGAAACCCACGGCTGGCCGGAGCCGCGCACGGTCGGCTCGGCTGTCGCTTCAGACGCCTTCTTTCCCTTCGCCGACGGTTTGCTCGCGGCTGTCGAAGCAGGTGCCACGGCGGTGATCCAGCCGGGCGGATCGATTCGCGACGACGAAGTGATCGCCGCCGCTGACGACGCGGGACTTGCGATGGTGTTCACCGGCATGCGCCACTTCCGGCATTAGGCGGTTTAGACGAGGTCGTCAGTGACCTGGTCGCGCGCCAGAGCGGCTTCCGCCTCTCGTAGCTCGGCGACATCCTTCTTGCGCATTCGAAATAGCTCGCGGTCCTCGGGGGTGAATCCCTTAGTCCACAGCACCGCGAAAAAGACGCCGAGGATGGCCGGAATGCCGACGATGAGCTGCCACTCCTCGGGCAGGAACGCGCGCACCCCTGCGCCCACGATCACACCCGCCGCTGTGGCCCAAGCGATGTCCCAGCGCCAGCCGGACACGGGCGCGCCGAGCTCTTTCTTCAGGAGCCAGGACTTCGTGATCGAAGCGAAGGCGAGTGCAATGCAAAGAGCGATTGCTGGCCCCGTCGCCTGATAGGCCTGCGGCAGATTTTCGTCCTTCATGATCAGCATCAACGCTGCTGCGAGGCCCGCCTCGATGGCAAGCATGATCAAGCTGATGATCATGTTGCGCGTCCGGGCGACGTAAATCAGTGCCGCTTCGCTAACGACCGCCGCCGCGGCAATCACTTCAGCGGCAAGCAGGAAGCCGAGCGTCGCCGTGCCGCCGGTGAAACTCGAACCCACGAGGGCCATCACGGCGCGTCCGGGGATCGCCAGGGCGAGGGCGATCCCGACCTGAGCGGCAATGATCCAATAAGTGACTTGCCGGACCTGCTGAGCGACGGCCGCGCGGTCACCGACGGCAATTTTGCGCGCAATCGCCGGCCCGAGCACCGGCTCAAAGCTGGTCTTGAGCTTGGCCGGTAACGTCGCAACCTGCTGCGCGACATAATAGATGCCGACGTAAACCGCGGGCATGAACGCGCCCAGCACGGCCAAATCGATTCGCCGCGATGCCCATTCCACTGCGTCCGCGGCCGCTAAGGGTACGTTGCGAACCGCCGTCCCCCAGGCAAGGGCGAGGTCCGGTTTCCACCCGTGCGGCAGTCCGTAGCAGCGCACCAACGGGACCAGTGCGGCGATCAATGCCGCGACCATCGAGAAAACATAGGAGATGATCAGACCGTCATCGAGCGAGATGTAGGACCACACGAATGCGACGATGCTGATCGTCCACGGCTCGACCACGGAGCGGGCGCGCACAGTCGAAGCGACGTCGTGCTGATACGCCAGGGCGGCGAGCGCTATGTCGGTCCAGGCGATGGCAATCACGGTGATCGCGAGCAGATGGTCCATGCCTGAGATGCGGGTCGTCGGATACATGGCCCGCGGGAAAGCGATCAAAATGGCCATGCCGATCGCTGAGCCGATCGCGCCGACCAGCATCGCGTCGGCGACGACGCATGACTGCGGCTTCTTCGCCGTTGCCAGCAGCTGCGCGAGCCCGCGGCGCAGACCCAAGGCCGCTAATTGCGCCGCAAACTCTACCGTGAGCACCGCATAAGCGAAACGCCCAAGCTCGGCGGCCCCGTAGATTCGCCCGGCGATGAACAGGAACGGCAACCGCGCCGCGAGGCGAAGTGCAAAGCCGAAGATATTGAGCCGGCCGCCGCGCGCCAGAGTCGCCATGTCGGCATCAAGTGGCGTTTCCGCGGTCTCCCCCAGGCCTCGGATGCGCTCGGCGTCGCTCAATGCGCCTCGCCCCAGTTCGGACCCCATCCGACCTCGACGTCCAGGGGCACGTCGAGCTTGAGCGCCGGCTCTGCCGCACCCGCCATGACACTCTTGATCACTTCGGCGGCTTGTTCTTCCTGGCCGTCTGGTACTTCGAACACCAGTTCGTCGTGAACCTGCAGCAGCATCTTCACGCCGTCGAGCCCGGCCTGTGCAAGCGCGCCGTCCATTCGCGCCATCGCCCGTTTGATGAGGTCGGCGCTCGTGCCCTGTATCGGCGCGTTAATCGCCGCGCGCTCCGCGCCCCCTCGGATCGAGGGATTGGGCGAACGGATGTTCGGCTCGAAGTGCGTTTTCCGGCCGAACAGCGTCTGGGTGAAACCATGCTCGCGAGCGAAACCCAGGGTGCCGTGGATGTAGGCCCGGATTCCGGGAAAACGCTCGAAATAGCGATCGATGATCGCTTTGCCTTCCTCCTTCGACACTCCTAGCCGACCGGCCACGCCCCACGACGAAATGCCGTAGAGGATCGCAAAATTGATCGTCTTGGCCTTATTGCGCGTCTCGCGGTCGACCGTCCCGAATAGCTCCTCTGCGGTCATGTTGTGGATGTCTTCACCGGCCCGGAATGCCTCTTTGAGTTGCGGCACGTCGGCCATGTGCGCGGCGAGCCTGAGCTCAATCTGGCTATAATCGGCTGACAGAATCTTGTGTCCTGGATCGGCGACAAAGGCATCGCGGATCTTACGCCCCACTTCCGTTCGGATCGGGATGTTCTGCAGATTGGGGTCGTTTGAAGAGAGTCGACCCGTCTGGGCACCAGTCAACGAGAAGCTCGTGTGGACCCGACCAGTCTCCGGATTGATGACCGCTTGCAAAGCATCGGTATAGGTCGACCGGAGCTTGGTCAGCTGGCGCCATTCGAGCACCAGCCGCGCGCAATCGACGCCCTCACCGGCCAGTCGCTCGAGTTCGTTGACGTCGGTCGAATATTGTCCGCTCTTGCCCTTGCGCCCGCCCCTAAGGCCCAGGCGGCCGTAAAGCACCTCCCCGAGCTGTTGGGG